>CAZBRH010000036.1:0-591 GCA_964494245.1 uncultured Planctomycetota bacterium
AGGCGGTATCGCGGCTCGCTCAGAATCTGTTCCGTGGCCGGAGAGCTGCGCGTCGTCAACATCGTGGACCTCGAGAATTACTTGCGCGGAGTAGTGCCCTCGGAGGTGATTGCGGGTTGGCCGAGGGCGGCTCTCGAGGCGCAGGCAATCGCCGCCCGAACCTATGCGCTGGCCAAGATTTCCGCACGGCCGTTCGACCCCGTGCACGTCCGCCCGACGACTGCTGACCAAGTATACGGCGGTTGTGCAGCGGAAGATGAGCGAACGGACGCGGCGATCCTCGCCACCTCAGGGTGGGTGCTTCGCTACCGCGGACAGCTGCTTCCCGCATATTACCACGCCTGCTGCGGCGGCGGAACCGCCGACGCCCGAATCGTCTTCGGCGAACCGGCACTGCCCCTGCGGGGCGTCGAATGCAGCTATTGCCGAGCGTGCCCGCGGTTCAAATGGTCGTTTCGCATCTCGCGCAATAAGCTCGCCGAACGCATCGGCGTCCCCGACCTCCAAGACGTAAGCCCCCAAAGCATCGGGTTGGACGGTCGTTGCGAGTGGGTGATGCTCCGGCGAGTAAACAAACAGCCCATCGTGTTG
>CAZBRH010000036.1:608-11606 GCA_964494245.1 uncultured Planctomycetota bacterium
GAATTCCGCCGCCGCGTCGGCACTTGGAAGACGCTCACGCAGCAAACGGAAGGCCTCCTGAGCACGAGGTTCACCGTCAAAGCCGAAGGGCGAGACTTCGTGTTTGAAGGAACGGGTTGGGGACACGGCGTCGGGCTGTGCCAATGGGGCGCGAAGGGAATGGCTGAGACACGAAAAGACCGCGGCCAAATCTTGGAACATTACTATCCGGGATCAGAGATAATACGAGCTTATTAGGCGCCGCACTTCCGTGGAATTCCTTCTCGAACACGTCGACGCGCGGACCGGAGCGAGGGCGGGCGTTGTCCGCACCGCCCACGGCGACATCCCCACGCCCGCGTTCATGCCCGTCGGCACACAAGGCACCATCAAGGCCCTCATCCCACCACAGGTTATCGAGACCGGCACCCGTATGATTTTGGCCAACGCCTATCACCTGATGCTGCGACCGGGCGAGCGGATCGTGCGGGCTCTCGGCGGCCTCCACCAGTTCATCGGCTGGGACGGCCCGATCCTGACCGACAGCGGCGGCTTCCAAGTTTTTTCGCTCACCGGACTTTCGCGGGTGTCCGATGATGGCGTCCGGTTCCGCTCGCACGTCGACGGGACCGAAATTTTCCTGGGACCGGAACGAGCGATTGAGATACAAGAGACACTCGGCTCGGACATCATGATGTGTTTGGACGAGTGTGTGCCCTACCCGTGCGAGCGTGACCGCGCGGAGCGGGCGATGCGCCGGACGCTCGATTGGGCGGAGCGCTGCCTTCGCGCCCGCACAAACTCGATGGCCCTGTTCGCTATCGTCCAGGGAAGCACCTATGCCGATTTGCGAGCGGAATGCGCACAAACACTGGCGCAAATGCCCTTCGACGGGTATGCTATCGGGGGCGTCAGCGTAGGCGAAGGCCCGCTCCTGATGGACGAAGTGGTTTCGCACACGGCGCCCCTGCTTCCCGAAGGGAAGCCACGGTATCTAATGGGCGTTGGGCCGCCGGACGACATCCTGCGTGCCATCGGCTGCGGGGTGGACTTGTTCGATTGCGTGATGCCGACGCGCAACGCCCGCAGCGCCTGCGCGTTCACGTGGCGCGGGAAGGTGCGGCTCCGCAACGCGGAGCACACCGAAAGCCGGGCGCCGCTCGACGAGGCGTGCGACTGCCGCACGTGCCGGACGGTCTCGCGCGGTGTGCTGCGGCACCTGTTCCTGGCCGGCGAAATCACCGCCGCCGTCTGGGTGTCGCTGCACAACCTGACGTTTTACCAGGGCCTGATGCGGCGCGCGCGTCAGGCAATCCTGGCTGATCGGTTTGGTGAGTTTCGGGCGGAAACGCTCGCCGCGATGGTCGAGCCGACGCCCGGCCAAGTGGCCCGAAGGGCCGTGGAGTAGAACATGCTGACCAGGATTCTTGCTTTGGCCGCGGAGACGTCGCCCGCCGCGCCTGCCCAGCCGAGCGGCGGGGGCGCGTTCACCAGTCTCCTTATCCCGTTGATCCTCGTGTTCGTCATCATGTATCTGTTCGTCGTTGCCCCGCAACGCAAACGCGAAAAGCAGCGGCGCGAGATGCTCGACGCCATCGCGAAGGGAGATGACGTCGTCACCATCGGCGGCATTTACGGCAAGGTGCTTCAGACGAAGGAGAAGGAGGTTGTTCTCGACGTCGGCGGAGGCGTGAAAATCACGTTCTCACGTGGCGCCATCGCACGCGTCCTCAAGGGCGAGGAAAAGGCCGAGTAAACCGCATCCATCCATCAGAAACAGGAAGCCGTCCAGATGATCAAGAAGGTTATCGAAGCCCCGTTTGACTTCGTGGGCTGGCTGTTCAAGAACACCTACGGCCGCGTTGTCGGCATACTTCTGCTGACCTTGCTTGCGTGTCTCGTCAACTATCCCATCCAGAATACGCCCGTCGGCATCTGGGAGGTGGAGGACACCTTGACCGAGGAGGTAAGCGACGCGCGAAGCAAGGGATACGGGGGGCCATCGGATGTTGACCCAGGCACAGGCCGCGTAGACCGCACCGCCATCAAGGAGCGGAAAGTCCTTGGCCGCCGAACGCTCTACGAGGGGCGCTGGCTGGCACTCATCACACTGCCCTTCCACCACGTCACCGAAAAAGAAGTCGGGGTCCTCTCCGAAAGCTGGGATAAAGAGCGCAAGCATTGGGTCAAACGGCGGCTGGTCGAATGGACGGCGCAGGGCCTATCGCTCGGCCTCGACCTGCGCGGCGGCACGGAGATTATCTACCGCATTGTTGCTCCTGAGGGAGAAGCCGAAGAGACCTTTGCGGCGCAAGACATCGCCAAGATCATCCGCAACCGCATCGACGCCTACGGACTCAAGGAACCCCGCGTCCAGCGCGAGGGAAGCGACCGTATTCTTGTTCAGATTCCGGGATCGGACGCAAGCGACGTGTCGCGGATCAAGAAGATCATCGACCGCACGGGGCGGCTCGAATTCCGCCTCGTCGCCGACGAACAGGAGCACGCCTCGATCCTCCGAGAAGCCACGCGGCTCAAAAACGACCCGCGAAGCGAGAAAAAAGCCCCCGACGGGTGGCATTGGTACACCCTGCGCAGGAAGGACGCCAAGCCGGGCGAAGCCGAAACCGAGGACTTGCTCATCAGCGACCAGGTCGGCATGGCCGGCGACGACGTCGAGCGCGTGAGCGTCGGCTACGGCGGGCGCCACGAAGCCGAAATCGCCGTCAACCTCAAGTTCAAGAACCCCGACAAGTTCTGGGCACTGACGAAGGATAACGTCAACCGGCGCCTGGCCATCATTCTCGACGACGTCCGCTCCCGTCCGGATAAGGACAACCCGCACGGCAAGCTGCTTCAGACCGGACGCGTGCATTCCGCGCCCGTCATCACCGAGCCGATCTTCGGCCAGGGCCAGATTACCGGCGGCTTCACGCAGGAAAGCGCCGAGGAGCTCAAACTCCTGATTCAATCGGGAAGTCTTCGGACGCCGCTCCAGTTCGAGAGCGAGCAGTTCGTGGGACCCTACCAGGGACAGGCAGCAATCGAAGCGGGCAAGGTCGCTGTCATCCTCGGCTTCGCAGCCGTAGTCGTGTTCATGGCCATCTACTATTTCAAGGCCGGCGTGGTGGCGGACGTTGCCCTGCTCCTGAACCTGCTCTTCCTCGTCGCGGCGCTGGCGCTTCGCGGCGCGACGCTGACGCTGCCCGGGATCGCGGGCATCATCCTGACCATCGGCATGTCGGTCGATGCAAACGTCCTCATCTTCGAACGCATCCGCGAGGAGCTCAAGAAGGTTGCCGACAAGCCGCTGCTCAAATGCGTGCAGGACGGGCACCACAAGGCGCTCGTGACGATTATCGACGCGAACCTGACGACGCTTATCACGGCGGTCATCCTTTACGAGTTCGGCAGCGGCCCGGTCAGGGGCTTTGCCATCACGCTCTCTTACGGCATCGTCATCAGCATGTTCACTGCCATCGTGGTGACACGCATCCTCCTCGAAGCGCTGATACGGGCGAACCTAATGAAGAGCATGCGGATGCTCGAAGCCGTTCGAAATCCGAGCATACCTTTCAGCAGCGTGCGCCGGCTAATGCTGACCGTATCGGCGGTGCTCGTCGTAGCCGGCCTCGTCGCGTTCTTCGCTGCGCCCGGCGACAGGTTCGGCATCGAGTTCAGTTCCGGCACGCGGGTCGAGGTCAACCTGAAAGGCGACCTCAACGCCGAAGCCGTCCGCACCAGTTTGAGAAACGCGGGCTACCCGGACGTCGAGGTTCAGGAGGTATCGCCTGCCCCTGACATATCGGGGAAGCGCGGCCGGTCCTCGTTCGCCGTCCGGCTGCGATACGTGTCCGAAGCCAACATAGGAAAGGTTCAACGATTTGAAGACGGGAAATATGCGGACATGAAGGCGGGTGTGGAAACGCTTGTCCGCGTGGATCGCAAGATCGACCCTGCGGAGATGGCAGCACGGCTCGCCGCACTCGGTTCGCCCGGCTGCGTCATCGAGGAAGGCCCCAAGGCCGGGGCAGAGATGACATACGTCGTGCGCAGCCCGGACACCTCGCCGGACGCCCTACGCGATTTCCCTTCGAACGTAAAGGCCGTCTTTGGCGATGAGTTGCTCATCAGCGATATCCGGCGCGCGTTCACCACCCGCGATGGCAAAAGCTTGTTGGTGGACGAAGGCGTGCGGCTCGTTCCCGCCGAAGGCGGCGGAAGCCAGATTGAGATCTCCCTGCGAGACCCGATGCTGCCCGCAGACCTTGCCCGCATCCTCGAACCCTTGCTCGCAGGCGCTGAACTTCGGCCTGCCGAAGCGCTCGACGCCGAAGGTAAGGCGAGCCGGTTCCTCGTCGCCGCCGGCGCCGACGCGGTTCCCAAGATCAAGGACGCACTCCGGGACGCCCGCATCGCAACGTTGGAGCCGTTTGCCAGCATCAGCCGCATCGGGCCGGCGACGGCGCGAGAACTCGGCGTCGAAGCCGCCGTTGCTCTTGGGCTTGCCCTCCTCGCCATCGTCGCCTACATCTGGTTCCGGTTCGAGTTCCGCTTCGGCCTCGCCGCCGTCGTCGCCCTCGTGCACGACGTCGCGATTACGCTGGGAGCGCTCGCCCTGACCGGCCGCGAAATCAGCTTGACCGTCATTGCCGCGCTGCTGACCATCATCGGCTACTCGCTGAACGACACGATTGTCATCTTCGACCGCATCCGCGAAAACCGCAGGACGGTGCGCAAAACGTCGTTCCCGGAAATCATCAACATAAGCATCAACCAGACGATTAGCCGGACGCTTCTTACCTCCGTGACAACGCTGCTTGCGGTGCTGGCCCTCTATTTCTTCGGCGGGCCGGCGATCGAGGACTTCGCGTTTACGTTGATGGTCGGTGTCGTCGTTGGCACGTATTCATCGATCTTCATTGCCAGCCCGATACTGCTGATGACCGGCGAGCAGGGCGTTCTTCGCGGGCCGCTCGGCGCGACGGCCCCCAAAGTTTCCCGGCCGCTGGAAGGGTTCCGCGCCCAGTAGGAGGGCTTTTCGGATGCGGCGTTCCCGCTTTTCGTGGGGTCTGTGCGTCCTTGGCCTGATGGTCGCCTTTAGCGGATGCAAAGGGTCCGAGGACTTCTTCCGCCCGGTTCCCGAAAGCCGCCGCCAATACCAGAGCGCCCGCCAACTCTACGAGCGCGGGCTGTATGAACAGGCCGGTGTCGCCTTCCGAGCGTGGCTGGCCGACTACCATGACAGCCAAGACGTCCTCCGCCCCTTCGTCATCTACCAGCTGGCGGAATGCTACCGGCTGACACGCGACTACGCAAAGGCCGTCCAGTCCTACAAGAAAATCCTCGACCTTTACGGTTCGACAAGCGACCCCGAAGTCAAGAAGCTCGTGACGCTCGCGCAGATGCGGCTGGGCGACATCGTGCCGAAGCCAGAGCGGAGATACGGGTCCGAAACGTCCGAGCCGGAAAAGGGAGGCGAACCCTGAGAGCAACAAACCGGCAAGCTGCGGAGCGGGAGAAGAGGACCGTGATAATCCGCCGGTGGCCAGTAATCGTCGTCTTGTGCCTGGCGTGTCTCAATGGGTGCTCCGGCGCCCGCCGCTCTACCCGAGACCTTGAAGTTGAGGCAATCCTTGATCTGCGGCACCGGGGCATCGAGCTTTTCTACGCCGAAAAATACGCGGAGTGCGTGCAAACTCTGGTCGAGTGGCTTCGCCTCTATGAACCCGCACAGCCGGACCTTGCCGCCTCGGTCCGCTTCCACGTGGCCCTGGCCTACCTGAAACTCGGCGAGACCGGCAAGGCGAAGGCGGCCTTCGTCCACATCTGCCGCGCGTATGCTGGCGTCCCCGATTCCCACCCTGCGGCCAAGTGGCGGCGCTGGGCACACGAGGAACTCGACCGCCTAGGCAAGTAGAGAATGCTGCGATCCGTATCCGAGAAATCTCTGTCCCCGCTTCTGCTGGGCGTCTTGTGCGCCTTCGGCACTGCCATCGCCAGCGGCGGAATGGTTGCCCTCGATGCCGAAATCCGCACACAAGTCGCAGCCGCCAAGCTCAAGGGCGCATCCGTCGGTCTGGCCGTCATCGACGTGCAAACCGGCCGCTTGCTCTGCGCGGTTGATGAAGCAAAACCGCTGACCCCGGCATCCAACGTCAAGCTCATCACGACCGGCGTTGCCCTGCTCCTGCTCGGCCCGAAATTTCAGTTCACCACCGAAATCTATGGCACCGGCGTGCGAGAAGAGGAAGGCGTCCTTCCCGGCGATCTCGTTGTTGTTGCCGGCGGCGACCCCGCCATCTCCGGCCGCCACCACGGCGGCAAGACGACGGCCGTCCTCGACGATCTCGCTGTCCAAGTCGCCCGAAAGATTCAAGTCGTGACCGGCAATCTCGTTATCGACGACACGATCTTCGATCGCGAATATGTCCACCCCTCATGGCCGCAGGACCAACTCGTGCGCTGGTATTGCGCCCCTATTTCGGCCTTTGCCCTGAACGACAACTGCGTAGACGTATCCGTTGTCCCGGGCACGCGTGCCGGCGACCCGGCTCGCGTCAAGCTCGACCCGCCCACAAACTATTTCACGGTGGACAACCGCTGCACGACCATCGCCTCAGGGCAGGGACAAGCAATCATCCACCGGCTTCCCCGAACCGACACACTCGTCATCTCGGGAAAACTACCACTCGGTAGCCCGGGGGCCGCATCGCCCGTCGCCGTAAGCAACCCCGTCCGCTACGCGGCGACCGTTCTCCGCGAACGCCTCGCCCAAGCCGGCGTCCGCATTCACGGGCAGATCGTCCTCGCCGACCGCCCAGTTGACCTCGCCGGAATGGAACAACTTGCGTCCGCCAGCCATTCGCTTTTGGACGCTATCCAAGTCGCAAACAAACGAAGCCAGAACTTCTACGCCGAGATGATCCTAAAGACACTCGGACGGAGAGCCGGCCAGCCCTCGTCGTTCGCCAAAGGCGCCGAAATCGTGACCGCATATCTGCACTCCGTCGGAATCAAACCCGAAACGTTCACGCTGGACGACGGTTCCGGCCTCTCGAAGAAGAACGCCTTCTCGGCGCGACAGATAGCATCCTTCCTTCGCCACATGGCGCGAAGCGAGCACGCCAACACCTTCCTCGCGTCTCTCGCCGTCGCCGGTGTGGACGGCACACTAAGCCGGCGGATGACGCAACCGCCGTGCGCTGGCAAGATACTGGCCAAGACCGGCAGCGTGAGCGGCGCCAGCGCACTCTCCGGGTATGTGAAAGCCGGCTCTTCGCTCCTCGCATTCAGCATCCTCATAAACGGCGCCGAACTGGACCGCGCAGCGGCACATGCTCTCCAGGACACCATCTGCGGAATCCTTGCGGGCTCAATCGAGTGATTCTGACACACACAGGCGACACTGTGACCGTGCGCTGCCCCGCCAAACTCAACCTGTTCCTCGAAACCCGCGGACTGCGCCCCGACGGCTACCACGAACTCGAAACGGTGATGCAAGCCGTAACGCTCTACGATAACACCGTGATGAGAAGGGTTCCGGAAGACCGCATAGAGTTCCGCTGTTCCGACCCTCAGCTGCCCGATGGCGCGGGCAACCTGGCATGGCAGGCGGCCGACCTGTTGCGCAGAGAAGCCGAACTTCGTGAAGGCGTCTCAATCACGCTAGAAAAGCGGATTCCCGCTGGCGCAGGCCTCGGCGGCGGCAGCAGCGATGCCGCCGGTGTTCTCGCCGGCATGAATGAACTTTTCCACTTGGGACTTGACCGGAAGCACCTCTGCTCGCTGGCCGCAAACCTGGGCTCAGATGTGCCCTTCTTCGTCTATGGCGGAACCGCCCTATGCCGCGGCCGTGGTGAACAGATAACCCCTGTACCGGCGGGGTTTGTGGGGCACTACGTCATCTACTGCCCACACGTCGCGGTCCCGACGCCTCTTGTTTACCGGAATCTGGCCAGATTGGGCTTGACAAGTGGAGACCGCAGTGCTAGTTTTGTCTTGGATTCCCTGGCGCGTGGGGATACTATAGCCGCGCGTGCCAGTCTGTTCAACCGGCTTGAGGAGGCGGCTGTCTCGCTGGTTCCAGAGGTCGGCGAAGCAAGGCGAACACTGACGGCTGCGGCGGGGTTGGCTGCGCTTGTATCTGGCAGCGGCGCCGCCGTTTATGTCTTGCTCGACTCTGAAGCGCACGCGCGCGAAGTTGCCCAGCGCGCGGGCGAAATGGGCGTCGGACAAGTGTTTGTTGTAAGAACGGAGACCGCACACCGGGAGGCGTGTTAGCCGGCAGCCAGTGGATCCTAGGGCGACACGAAGCAAGCATCGTGCACCGGGAAGGAGGAGAGCCGACAATGGAAATCACCGAAGCTAAGATCAAGCTTGTGTCGGACAAGGCAGACAAACTGAAGGCGTTCTGCACCATCACCATCGACCATGAATTCGTCATACGGGACATAAAAATAATCAAGGGGGCGCACGGCTACTTCGTCGCGATGCCGAGCCGGAAGCTCATGGACCGCTGCCCTTCCTGTGGCGGAAAGAACCAGCTGCGGGCATCCTATTGCAACGACTGTGGCGGCACCCTGCGGCCGAATCGCGTGCCCCACGATGCGGAAGGGCGCGCTAAGCTGCACGCGGACATCGCCCATCCTATCAACTCTGCGTGCCGCGAGCGGCTTCAGCGCCGCGTCATCGAGGCCTACGAGGCAGAAGTGGAGCGGTCCCGCCAGCCCGGCTACGTGCCGCCTCCCGATGAAGATTTCGCAGAGGACATCGCTGCCTACACCGAACCGCACGACGCAGGCCGAGCTCGGCCAGAGCCCGGCACACGGAAACCGGAGCCGCCCAAGAAGGCAGATCACCCGGAATCCAGCGGCCCGACGCGCTCCCCGCAGCAGCCGTCCGAGGAAGCTTCCTTTGGCAGTGGCATCTTGTAGGGCTTGGGGGACACCGCGGTGGAACGCCTTTCGGTGTGCCGTCTCACCGCGGAAATCGACTCCACGCGCTGCGGCGCCTTGCGCCCGGCGCGGCTACTATCGTGGAGACACATAATTTGGCGAAAACTGGCGCACAACTTCTGATTGATTCCCTGACCGATATCGGAGTCGAGATCCTTTTCGGTATTCCGGGCGGTGTGGTCATCCCCATCTTTGATGTCCTCTACGACTCGAAGGTCAAGGCGGTCCTCATGCGCCACGAGCAGGCCGCAGCCCACGCCGCCGACGGTTATGCTCGCGCGAGCGGCCGGCTCGGCTGCTGCCTCGCTACCTCCGGGCCCGGAGCAACCAACCTCGTCACGGGAATCGCCACAGCGAACTTTGACTCCGTGCCCGTCCTCGCCATCACCGGCCAGGTTCGCCGCGACCTCATCGGCAACGACGCCTTTCAGGAAGCCGACATCACGGGGATCACGCGCGGGATTACCAAGCACAACTACCTTGTTCGGAAGGCCGAGGACATCCCGCGCATCGTTCGTGAGGCCGCCTACATCGCCACCACCGGCCGATGCGGCCCCGTCCTCATCGATATCCCGGTCGACGTCAGCACAAGCGTCGTCGAAGGCAACCCGCCGACCGACTTCAACCTGCCGGGCTACAGGCCCACCGTGAACGGCAACCCCCGCCAAGTCGAGCGCGTCGCTGAAATGATCAATGAATCCGAGCGTCCCGTCCTCTATGTGGGTGGCGGCGTTATTGCGTCCGGCGCCCACGAAGAACTCCGCGCGCTCGCCGAAACCGCAAATATCCCCGTCACAACAACACTCATGGGGCTCGGCGCGTTCCCTGAAGAGCATCCGCTCGCTCTGCGGATGCTCGGCATGCACGGCACCCCCACCGCGAACTATGCGGTCATGAACTCCGACCTCTTGATCGGCATCGGCGCGCGGTTCGACGACCGCATCACTGGCAAGATCACCGAATTCGCCGAGCACGCGAAGGTAATCCACGTCGACATCGACCCCTCTTCCATCGGGAAGAACATCCAGGTAGACCTGCCCGTCGTCGGAGACGCGCGCCAGATTATCACGCAACTTCTCCCGCTCATTCGCAAGCGCGAACGGAAGGAATGGTGGCACCGCATTCACGCTTGGCGCGAAAAACATAAGCTCTCATATCGCAACAACGGCAAGCTTAAGCCGCAATATATCGTCCAACAAATCCGCGAGCTGACCGGCGGCGACGCCATCATCTGCACCGAGGTCGGCCAAAACCAGATGTGGGCTGCCCAGTGGTTCACGTTCAAGCGCCCGCGACAGTTCATCACCTCTGGCGGCCTGGGCACCATGGGCTACGGCTTCCCTGCCGCCATCGGCGCGCAATACGCGATGCCGAACGCCACAGTGTTCGACATCGCCGGCGACGGCAGCATCCAGATGAACATCCAGGAACTTGCAACCGTGAGCCGCGACAACCTCCCCGTCAAGATCGCCATCTTGAACAACGGTTATCTTGGCATGGTCCGCCAGTGGCAGGAGCATTTTTACCATAAGCGATACTCGCACAGCGAACTGACGGGCAACCCGGACTTCGTCAAGGTCGCCGAGGCCTACGGCGTTGCCGGCATCCGTGTGACCGAAACCGCCGAGGTCCGCCCGGCGCTGGAAAAGTCCCTGCGCATCGATGGCCCGGTCGTCCTCGACTTCCAGATAGACCGCGAGGAGAACGTGTTCCCCATCGTGCCGCCGGGCGAGCGAATCGACCGGATGATCGACTTGGCATGATGTCCGTGCGCAGTGCACGAAGCGTAGGAGCGTTGCGTTGAAACACATTATCTCCGCACTCGTCAGCAATCAGGTGGGCGTGCTTGCTCACGTCGCCAGCTTGTTCTCGGCGCGCGGCTACAACATCGACAGCATGAACGTCGGCGAAACCGAGGACCCCTCTGTCTCACGAATGACCATTGTTGCACACGGCGACGATGCCGTTATTGAGCAGATTGTCAAGCAGCTCCGCAAGCTCATCAACGTCATCAAGGTGCAGGACCTCTCCGGCCAGCCCTACGTGGAGCGCGACCTGATGC
>CAZBRH010000036.1:11616-24432 GCA_964494245.1 uncultured Planctomycetota bacterium
GGTTGCGACACCCGGCGAGCGCCGCGGCGAGGTTATCGACCTTGTCGAGGTGTTCCGCGGCAAGGTCGTTGACATCAGCCATCGTGACATCACCATCGAGCTTTCCGGCCCCGAGGCAAAAATCGAGGCCTTCATATCGCTCTGTCGCCCCTATGGCATCAAGGAAACCGTCCGCTCCGGCCGCATTGCGCTCGTGCGCGGCGCGAAGGACGAATAGGACCACAAGGAGAAGACGACATGGCTCTGATCGATTTCGGCGGCGTGAAGGAAGAAGTGGTCATGCGGAAGGAATTCCCGCTGGCAAAGGCGCGGCGCGTCCTGCGAAACGAAACCGTCGCCGTCATTGGCTACGGCGTCCAAGGCCCCGCTCAAGCTCTCAACATGAAGGACAATGGCATCCGTGTCATCGTCGGCCAGGCGAAGGAGTTCCGGCGCGACTGGGACCGCGCACTCAAGGATGGCTGGGTGCCGGGCAAAACGCTTTTTGACATCGAGGAGGCCGCGCAGCGCGGCACCATCGTCCAGATGCTCGTGTCCGATGCCGCTCAAAAGGCCATCTGGCCGACCATCAAGAAATGCCTCAACCCAGGCGATGCCCTCTACTTCTCGCACGGCTTCTCCATCGTCTATAAAGACCAAACCGGCGTCATTCCGCCCCCAGACGTCGACGTCATCATGGTCGCGCCCAAAGGGTCCGGCACCTCCGTCCGCCGAAACTTCCTTTCTGGTGCAGGCATCAATGCGAGCTTCGCAGTCGAACAAGACGCCACCGGCCGCGCCCGCGAGCGCTGTATCGCCCTCGGCATCGCCATCGGCTCCGGCTACCTCTTCCCCACGACGTTCCAGAAAGAGGTTTACAGCGACCTGACGGGCGAACGGGGTGTCCTGATGGGCGCTCTGGCCGGCATCATGGAAGCCCAATACGAGACGCTCCGCAGCCACGGCCACAGCCCAAGCGAAGCGTTCAACGAAACCGTCGAGGAGCTCACCGAAAGTCTCATCAAGCTCGTCAGCGAGAACGGCATGGACTGGATGTATGCCAACTGCTCTGCAACAGCCCAGCGCGGCGCGCTCGACTGGAAGGGCAAGTTCAAGAAGGCCGTAATGCCCTTATTCAAAGAGCTGTACCGCCGCGTCGCATCCGGCGCGGAGACGAGGCGGGTCCTCTCGGCATGCGGAAAGCCAGACTACCAACAGCAGCTTGCGAAGGAACTTGCTGCAATCCGCGACTCCGAGATGTGGCGCGCCGGCGCCGCCACCCGCGCCCTCCGGCCCAAGGACAAGGCCCGAAGGATTACCACGACGACGAAGGGCGTCGCCGGGCGCAAGGCCAACTAAGGTGAACGATAAGGCCGCATAGGACGTATAGGTCATCGCTTGCGCTAGTCCTGTAGGTCCATGCAGAGCACAACAGCATGGCAAAGTTCTTCAGCGAAACCGACGGCGACTTGGGCCGCCTCGGCGGCAAAACCGTCGCCGTCATCGGCTACGGCAACCAAGGCCACGCCCACGCTCTCAACCTCCGAGACAGCGGCGTCCACGTGATCATCGGCCAGCGCCCCGGCGCGAGTTTCGACCGTGCCGCCGCAGACGGCTTTGTCCCCCTGCCCGCTCCCGAGGCCGTTGCTCGAGCCCACATCGTGATGCTCCTTGTGCCCGATGAAACGATGGGCGATATCTACACAAGCGATGTCGCCCCCGCCCTCAACCCCGGCACGGCCCTCGCCTTTGCGCACGGCTTTGCCGTTCGCTTTGGATACGTTACCCCACCGAAGAATACCGATGTCTTCATGGTCTCGCCAAAAGGGCCGGGCCACCACCTGCGCGCCCAATATGTCGCCGGGAGCGGCCTCGCCGGACTCATCGCTGTCCATCAGGACGCAACAGGCGCAGCCATGGAAATCGCCCTCGCCTACGCGAAGGCCATCGGCGTGCTTCGCCGGTGCTGCATCGAGACGACCTTTGCCGAGGAGTGCGAATCCGACCTCTTCGGCGAGCAGGTCGTCCTGTGCGGCGGCACAACCTCCCTCATCAAGGCCGCGTTCGATGTCCTCGTCGAGGCCGGCTACCAGCCCGAAGTCGCCTACTTCGAAGTGATGCACGAACTCTCGCTCATTGTAGACCTGCTCACGCGCAGCGGCCTCACGGGAATGCGGCGCGCCATCAGCAACACCGCCGAATATGGCGACCTCACCCGCGGTCCCCGCGTCATCGACTCCGGCGTCCGAGCAGAGATGCGCAACATCCTCGCCGAGATCCGAACCGGCGAGTTCGCCGACGAGTGGATCCACGAAACCAAAGCCGGCCTTCCCGTCTTCCGCAAGCTCGCCTCGCAGGACGAAGGGCTGCTGCTCGAAGAAGTGGGCAGGAAGATACGGGAAATGCTCTTCGCAGAGCGCCGCCCGCCCGCGACGTGACATCGACGTCGGCGAGCCACACGGTCAGCTGCGAATCCGGCCCCGCACAAGAAGCGAATCGCCGAACCGCCGGATTGCAACCGGTCCTAGCCGCGGCGCCGTGGCAATTCGCTCGGCGCCGACCCCCAATACCGGCGGCTTGCCCCCGCCCACAACTACCGGGCCAACAAACACCAGCACCTCGTCCACCAGCCCCGCATCGAAAAAAGACCCAAGCACGGCGGCTCCACCTTCGACGAGCACATTCGTTATCCGCATCGCCCCCAGCCAGCGCACAACATGCCGCGCGCTGACCCTCCCCCCGACCGTCGGGAACAGCACAACGCCGCAGCCCCGCTTCATCAGCGCGTTCAGCCGTCTCTCCGGCGCTGCCTTCGACGTTGCAACAATCACCGGCACTTCTCGGGCCGTTTCCACAAGGCGGCTCCGCAAAGGAAGCCGCGCGTGCGTATCCAGCACAATCCGCCGCGGGTTCCGCCCCCGGACCAAACGGCACGTCAACTCAGGGTCATCCGCCAGAGCGGTGCCAATACCAATGACGACCGCATCGACTTGACTGCGGAGGCGGTGGACAACCCGCCTCGCCGCATCCGAGGAAATCCACTTGGAGTCCCCTGTCCGGGTAGCAATCTTCCCGTCGATCGTCATTGCCCACTTGGCGATGACGTATGGGAACCCCGTCTCAATGAGTTTGAAGTACGGGGCGTTCAGCTCGCGCGCCGCGTCGCCTAGCAGCCCGACGTCGACCCGGATACCGGCCCGTCGCAACTTCCGAATCCCGCGCCCGGCCACCTTGGGAAAGGGGTCGCGGCAGGCGACAACCACGCGGCCGACGCCGTGCCGGATAAGAAGATCGGCGCAGGGCGGAGTCTTGCCCACATGCGAGCACGGTTCGAGCGTGACATAGACCGTCGCACCCGCGACGCGGCCACCAGCATCGTTGACGGCGTTGACCTCCGCGTGCGGCCCGCCGAACTTCTGGTGCCAACCCCGTCCAATGACCCGGCCGGCTCGCGTGATGACACAGCCGACCATCGGGTTCGGCTCGACCTTGCCCCGGCCGCGCCCCGCCAGCCGCAGCGCCTCACGCATGAAAGCAACATCGTCGGCCATTGCTCCTCCGAAGTTGACAGGCGCCAGTGCTGGATTATAATCCCCCCAACGTGACGCACAAGCCCGCACCCTTTTACCGGAGGCACACAATGACGAAGCCGAAAGTTGCTGTTGTCATGGGCAGCGATTCCGACTTGGCCAAGCTCCAGGGGACAATCGAAACGCTCCGATCTCTGGGTGTCTCGTTCACGGCGCAGGTCCTTTCGGCTCATCGGACACCAAAGGCCGCCCACGAGTTCGCCGCGAGCGCCGAGCGCAAGGGGTATCAGGTCATCATCGCAGCGGCTGGCGGGGCGGCTCACCTCGCGGGCGTAATCGCGTCGATGACGACGCTCCCCGTCATCGGCATCCCGATTCCGACATCGAACCTCGGCGGTTTGGACTCGCTGCTCTCGATCGTGCAGATGCCCGGCGGTGTTCCCGTTGCAACCGTTGGAATCGGCTCGGGTGGCGCGACAAACGCCGCGGTGCTGGCGGCTCAGATACTCGCGCTTTCGGATTCGCGTCTACGGGCAAAACTGAAGGAGCAGCGGCGGAAGCAAGCTCTCGATGTGGCCGCCAAATCCAAAAAGGTTCAGGAGGAAGTCGGCGCGTGAAGGCCGTTCTTCAGCGCGTCGCGTCGGCCTCTGTCGCCGTCGGCGGCCAGACCGTCGGAGCGATCGGACGGGGAATTCTTGTCCTTCTCGGCATCGAACGGGGCGATGGCGACGCCGACGTTACATGGATGGCTCGCAAGATCGCCGAGCTTCGGATGTTTGAAGACGACGCGGGGAAGATGAACCGTTCGGTCGAGGAAGTCGGCGGCGAAGTGCTCGTTGTATCGCAATTCACGCTCTGCGCGGATTGTCGGAAGGGACGCCGTCCGGGCTTCGACAACGCCGCCGAGCCGGAGCGGGCGGAAGCACTTTACGAGGCCGTCGCGAAAGCCCTACGGACAAGGGGGTTGCGAGTCGCGACGGGCAGGTTCGCCGCAATGATGGATGTAAGCTTGGTGAACACGGGACCTGTAACGTTTCTGCTTGACTCACCAAGCAACCGGCCGCGGAATAGCGCGTAAAACCGTCCCAACGCAACTGTCCCGTAAGGGCTTATACCATTTTGGTCGTTCGGAAGAATCTCTCCACATCCCAAACGTCAATAATGATTCGAGCGGCCATTGCTGAGCCCGGGCTTCCAGAGTCGAGAAACATCGTAGCCGAGCGCGGCAAGCAGCTCCCTTTCGCGGTTGTGCATTTCGGCCGCTCGGCACGGCTTCGTATCGTCATACCCAGCCAGATGAAGTGAACCGTGGATGATATAGAGGGCGAGTTCAACAGCAACATCGATTTGGCGACGCCGTGCCTCTTCGAGAGCCCTCTGGGCAGAGATGACGACTTCTCCCGCGCAATCGTCACGTGTCAGGAGCGCATCACCAAAGGAAAAGGCGATAACGTCGGTGGTGTGGTCGCGGCCGAGGTGTTCTCGATTCAGGTCGCGCATCTGCCGGTCATCCACGAAGACAAAGCTGTAGCAACCAGCGAGGTCGCCAAGGGCCGCTCGGGCGATCCGCCGAACGGCGCGCCGGTCAATCGGAACAAGGTCTTGCAGGTTCGTGACGTCGATCTTCATCGCGGGCTTTCCGTCCGTCGTTCCCCCGCGGCCGCTCCTTCTTCAGACTGGCCTTCTTCGTCGATGGCAACAGCGGGATACCGAACACGACTGTGAAAGATCGCCGTAAGAACTCGGACAAAGCTCTTTTCGGCCCTTGCCAAATCAGCGAACGTCAGCGGGCTATCGTCAAGCTGTCCATCCAGCAGCTTTTTCATAACGAGCTTGTGAACGAGAATCTGGAGCCGCTTGGGCGAAGGTTCCGGGAGTGTGCGCGAGGCGGCCTCGACCGCATCGGCAAGCAGGATAATGGCGGCTTCCCTCGTGGTGGGCCGGGGGCCTGGATAGCGGAATGCATCCTCAGACGGCGCCTCGTCGCCGTTGGCCTCCTGGCTACGCTGGTAGAAGAACTCTATAAGCGACGTGCCGTGATGCTGCTCGATGATGTCCACGACAGCCCGAGGAAGGTTGTATTCCTCCGCGATTTCAACACCGTCTTTGACATGTGCACTGATGATCAGAGCGCTCATGCTCGGCGAAAGCTGGTCGTGCCGGCTGCCCTGGCTGCCTTCATTCTCGACAAAGTAGTCCGGCTTTTCGAGCTTACCGATATCGTGAAAATACGCCCCGACGCGCGCGAGCAGCGAATCGGCGCCGATCGCTTCCGAGGCCGTCTCTGCCAAACTGCCCACAATCAAGCTGTGGTGGTAGGTGCCGGGCGCCTCCAATCCGAGTTGCCGCAAGAGGGGCTGGTTGAGGTCCGAAAGCTCCAGCAAACTGATCTCGGTGTTGACGCCAAAGAGGTATTCGATAATCGGGAGAAGAGCGGTCAGCAGGGCCCCCGTCGCAAGACCGTTGAGCGCAGCCCACCCCCCTTCTTTTGACAACTCGCCAAGAACGACGAGGTCTGTGCCCGTGGCCAGCCAAAGCTGGACGAAACCGGCGACAAAGCCCACCTTGAAAAGCCAAAGGCGCTTTCGAATACGTTTAGCGCCGAAGGCCCAAACAAATGCTCCACCCAAGAGCATCAGGGCTGCGGGATGGACGATTGGGAATTGCTCGCTGCGGAGCCCCACGGCCACGAGGAAAGCAAGCACAAAGCTTGTCGCTACCGCCACACCAGTGCCATGACAAAGCGAGATGATAAAGGCAATGACGCCCAACGGCACAAGGTTGGCGGACGCTCCGCCCAGCGCCACCGCCCGTGCCGTGAGCAGCGGGATCAGACATAAGCCCCCGAAGACGGCGAGTCGGGACTTGGAGCGAAGCAACCCGCGGCGATGGTGGTGCAAGAACACTCCCAGAAAAGCCACCGCGCCGACCACAAGCATCCCCCCGCCAAGAACTCTCGGACGAAACAAGTGGCCCGGCTGGTCGCGCAACGTGTCGAAATACAGCGCCGAAAACGCGGCGGCAGCAAGGGTGAACACGATGATGCCCCGCTGCAGGCCACGGTCGATATCGATCCGATATGTGCTCAGGGGAGCCGGCGTAAATTTCTCTTTGCCTTCGGCGGCCCGAAGGCGCCTGCTGGTGCGGAGCGACTTTCTTGTCATCTTCCCCTACGCCCGCCTGTTCGCCTCGTTCTGATATGCGTCGACAATCTCTTGAACGAGCCGGTGGCGCACAATATCGGCGCTCGTGAGTTCGACGAATTCGATTCCGCGTATCCCCTGAAGCAGCCCCCAAGCGTGTCGGAGGCCCGACGGTTCCGCCGGGGCAAGGTCTGTCTGCGTGATGTCACCCGTAATGACCGCTTTCGAGCTGGCCCCAAGCCGGGTGAGAAACATCTTCATCTGCGCAACGGTGCAGTTCTGTGCCTCATCAAGAATGATGAAAGCGTGATTCAGCGTCCGACCACGCATGAACGCAAGGGGCGCGACCTCGATGATGCCCCGGTCGCAGAACTGCTGCACCTGTTCGAAATCCATCATGTCGTTCAGGGCGTCGTAGAGCGGCCGCAGATAGGGGTCGACTTTTTCGCGCATATCGCCTGGGAGAAAGCCGAGTTTTTCGCCGGCTTCGACCGCTGGCCGAACCAGGACGATCCGGCGCACTTCGCCGCTGCGGAGGGCCGCGGCTGCCATGGCGACGGCGAGGTAGGTCTTGCCGCTACCCGCCGGGCCAATACTGAAAACAATATCGGCACGCCGCATGGCCGCTATGTAACGCTCCTGCCCCCGCGTCCGCGGCACCACGGGCGCCGCCTGCCGAAACACCTCGATGCGATCCACGCCCTTGAGGTCGATGTCGTTCCGCACGGCCTCGATCACGTCCTCTACTTCGGCCAGCCCGATCCGGCCGCCGAGTTCCGCGCGGGACTTGATTTCCTCAAGGACGCGCGCGGCCCGCCTCACCCCCTCCGCACTGCCTCTTATGGCGATAACGCCTTCGCGCGAGGTAAGGGTAACCCCGAATGCCTCCTTCACCAACTTCAGGTTCCCGTCATTGTAGCCGTGGACCAGCTCCGTCTCGCGCTGGTCTCGGAGCAGCACCGTCTGTTTCATCCCTTGCCCAACGAAACGGAGCCCTTGGCAAAGATGGCCAGAACAAAGTAGGCGATTGGCGCGGCGACAAGGAAGGAATCAATCAGGTCCAGCACCCCACCAAACGCCGGCAACATGCGCCCGGAGTCTTTCGCGCCCACGCTTCGCTTGACAATCGACTCCGTCAGGTCGCCCACCTGCGACGCTATGGCGACCACGACGCCAAAACCTATCGTAGCGAGAAGGCCCCGATCAAGCAACGTCCGAATCGACATGGCGTAGGCCATGGCCACCGAAACGAGGACGCTGCCGAGAACCCCGCCAACAGCGCCTTCGACCGTCTTCTTCGGGCTAATGCGCGGCGCCAGCGCATGCTTGCCAAGTAACGACCCTGCAAAATAGGCGCCGCTGTCGCTCGCCTTGGTCACTGCAATGACAAGCACGATGAGGTTCCAACCCTCGTTCAGGAACCGCGTCTGCACGAGAAACGTCATCGGCAGTGCCACATAGAGCACACCGAATGCGGTGACAGAAATGTTCCTGAGCTGCGGCTCTAGCCCCTCGCGTCGGCTGCACGCGCAGGCCATCAGCGCAAGGATCAGTGCGAAGACCGGGGCCAGGATAAGCGCGGCGAACGCCCGAAGGCCAAGAACACCGGGGAGCACTTCGCTCCACAGGTAATAAGGCAATAAGGCCATCCCAAAGGCGATTCCGACTACCCGAAAGGGTCGCAGCCCAACCGTCCGTGCCATTGCGAAGAGCTCATACAGAGCCGCCCCTGTGACCGCCATTGCGACGAGGCAAATGAAATACCCGCCCCAATGGATGTCCATCCAGAACATCGCCGCGAGGACGAGAATGATAAGACTACCGATGGCGATCCGTGTCTGCATCCGTTTTCCTGCTATGCCTCGGAAGGGACAACCGCTCCATACTTCCTCACGCGGCGACCGTAGTCACGCAGCGCGGCTTGGAGCTCCGCGCTGTCGAAGTCCGGCCAGAGGACGTCGGTTACATAAAGCTCCGCGTACCACGCCTGCCACAACAGGAAATTGCTGATTCTCATTTCCCCCGCGGTGCGAATCAGAAGGTCTACGTCCGGCAAGCCCCCAGCATAAAGGTGGCGAGCAAACACCTCCGGGCCGATGGCGTCTGGCGCCAAGCGGCCCGCCATCGCTTCACAAACAAGCGACCGCGCGGCATCCACAATCTCCGTGCGCCCGCCGTAGTTGATTGCGAGGCAAAGCGTCATACCCTCGTTCGCCGCAGTCATCTCTTCGGTTTTCCTTACCTCTGCGACGATGCGCTCCGGCAATTCGTCCAGTCGCCCGATGACGCGGAAGCGAATGCCCTCCTTCATCAGCGTTAGCCGTTCGCCGACGACGTAGCGCCGCAGGATGCTCATGAGGGCGCGGATTTCGGACTTGGGTCGGCGCGCGTAGTTTTCGACCGAGAGGGCGTAGAGGGTGAGGTGCCGGATGCCGAGGCGGGCGCACTCGGTCGTGATCTCACGGACACGCCGGGCGCCTGCGGCGTGCCCCGCCGCGCGGCTCTTTCCACGCCGCTTTGCCCAACGGCCGTTTCCATCCATAATCATGGCGACATGATTGGGCAGCTTCGAGGCGGACGTGGGCACGGTCGGGGGCATCCTCGGCCTCAAAGGGATCAGAGCATAAGCGTCTGGCCGCGTTCGGACCCGACGGACACGATTCGTGCGGGCGCTCCGACGAGGTCGCATAAGCGCCGGACGTATGCCGCGGCTTCTGGGCAGAGGCCGCCTGCTGGCCCGCCCGCGGCCGCTCCGGCTTTCCATCCCGGCATTTCCATATACACCGGCTTCGCCGCGGCCAACACGGCTGCCCGCGCGGGGAAAGTCTCGGTTTGGTCTCCATTGATCTCGTAGGCGACGCAGATTTTCAGCGGGTCCAGCCCGTCGAGCACGTCGAGCTTCGTGATGGCGAGTTCGTCCACACCGTTGATGAGCGCAGAGTATCGAGCGGCGACAGCATCAAACCAGCCGCAGCGCCGCGGTCGGCCCGTTGTTGCCCCGAACTCTCTTCCACGCTCGCGCATACGCACGCCGATTTCGTCGTGAAGCTCCGTGGGAAACGGCCCGGCGCCGACACGGGTCGTGTAGGCCTTGAGGACGCCGATGACGCGGCCCAGGTCGGCGGGCGGCAGGCCGCTGCCTGTTGCCATGCCGCCAACTGAGGAATTGGACGACGTGTTGAAGGGATATGTCCCGAAGTCAATGTCAAGAAGACTACCCTGGGCACCCTCGAAGAGGATGCGGCGGCCGGAACGACGGGCGTCATGGAGAAATTCGACGGTGTCGCCGACCAGTGGCCGGAGGGCCTCGCCGTTGCGCGCCGCCCAGTCCAGCATCTCGGTCGCATTGACCGGCTCAGCCCCGTAGACGTCGCGCAAAACGCGGTTCGCCATCGGCACGTAATGTTCGAGGAAAGTGCGGCAAGCAAGCGGATCGACAAAGTCACCCATGCGAAGTCCCACCCTCGCGGCTTTGTCGGCGTATGTGGGACCGATGCCGCGCAGTGTCGTCCCAATCTTCTGGTCAGCCAGTGCGGCCTCGCGGGCCGCGTCCAGCGCCTTGTGGCACGGCGTGACAACGTGCGCACGGTCACTCACCAGGAGTTTTCCCGCAACTTCGACGCCACGCTCTCGGAGATCCCGGATTTCCACCTGAAGCTGGTCGGGGTCAACGACGACACCATTGCCGATGATACACGTCACCTTGTCGTGAAGGATTCCAGACGGGATGAGGTGCAGGATATACTTCTCATCGCCCACAACGACCGTATGCCCGGCATTGCTGCCCCCCTGTGGCCGAACAACGACATCGAATTCCGGCGCAAGGAGATCAATGATTTTCCCCTTACCCTCGTCGCCCCATTGCATACCGACAACGCAGGCATTTTGTCCACCCATAGAATTCTCTCAGACAGAACAGACGACAGCGCGTAGGGAAATCCTCAGTCAAGCCGCAGTATAGCAAGCTCCCTGCCCAAGTCAATACGCGGTTAGACCGCGCTGCATCCTGTTTTCACGGACCACTCGAACAAACGGGACAATGCCGTATGGAGGAATCGACCCGTCAACCACTCCCGCCAAGTCGGGCTCCTCCGGCAGCGCTTTCCTCGATCCGGCGCAAGAGAGCCCTTGTGTTCGCGTCCGTCGCCGATTCGTCGATCTCGCCGAGGCAGCGGAGGGCATCGGCGTGGCGGCCCTGCCGGTAGAGGCACCACGCCAGATGCGCCTTGAACCGCGGCTCGAACGGGTTCAGCCAGATAGCTCGGCGGAACTGTGCCTCGGCAATCTCGAAGGCCTCGCAGGACAGGAGATGAAGGGCCAGAGCGTCGCGGTCGTAGCCGAGGTATCGGCACGGCCGGAGCGCTTCTTCCCGCCGCTCAGCCCTGTCCTTCTGTCTTCGTTTTCGTGGCACCCCGGGTCGTCCCCCTTGCGCGGCGCTCGCGTTGGTTGTATCCATCCGCTTTCGAACGCCGGGCAACGTCTGCAATGAGCATCATCCGCTCGATCATCTGCTCGATCCTCGGATCAAGGTACTCGGCGAGGCCATCGGACACGTCGCCGTAGCGGCGCAGGGATTTGGCTTTCAGTTCCACCAGCGCCTCCCAGAAGGCGGAGATGTGCGCCCAGATCGCCGTGCCGATGTTCTCCGTCCGGACCTCCAGACGCAGGTCATCGCGCAGTTCCTTCATCATCTCGCGCAGGGCGTCGATTTCGATCTGGATAGCGACCTTCTGCTCGGCCGTCAGCGTGTCGGACTGCCGATAGAGGACGCCCTCGGCGGGCTGACAGTGCATCCATTGCTCGAACCGGCAGAGCATCTCGTCGAGCAGTCCCAATGTGCTGGCGACGCCGCGCCGGTGGTTGTTGCTGATGGACGTGCTCATCGGGCCGGCTTTCGGCGTCCCGGGCGCCGGACGCGGCGGGCCTGGGGGTTTGCGTTGCTGGCCCGGCGGCCGATGACGAACCATTCTGCGTGCCTCCTGTTATTCGTCCTGCAGGCCGCTCTCCTCCGGCTCAACTTCCGGCTCCGACCGCAGCCCAGCCAGAAGGTGCTTCGGCAGGAAGAACACCCCTGCGATAAGTGTCGGGACTACGGCGCTAGCAATAACGGTGGCCACAAGGAAGGAGTATTGTTCCTGACTCACAATTTTGTGAGACAAGCCATAGAGCGCCGAGATCGTCCCGAACGTCAACCCCGTTGACATCAAGAGCGTATAATACCACCGTTCCTTGCTTCCGCGGCAGAACATTCGGACAAAGGGATACAGGCCGAATATCTTGGAAAATACCTTGCCCGCAAACAATGCAACAAAGACCAGAGGAGCACCGGCCAAAGCCGGCAGCGCGACGAACGTCCCCGCCCGTAAGAAATAGAACGGGGTCAACAGCCCGACGGTCAACGTGCGCAGCCGCCGGAGCCAGAAAGCATCTGTCCCGCAAAACTCGGCCAACACCATGCCGACGAGGTACGCGGGCAGCACCGCCTCGCTGCCCGACCAGAGCGCCAACGCTCCCAAACCGCAGAGAACGAACAGCACCCACTTCGTTCTTATGGCCGCTGTCCGGTGAGCGTAGAGCCGCGACATCAGGTGCGTAAAGGACGGCAGCAGGAAAAGGACGGCAAGGCAGACAACGGCGAAAACAGCCGTCTTGTACGTGAACGGCGCAAACAGAAGCCCAAGGGCAATGACCGTGCCCAGGTCGTTGATAAAACAAGCGCCGAGAATGCCCTTCCCGAAGCTGGTCTTGTTGAAACCGGTCTCGAGCATCACCGCGTAGACCACCGCCATCGACGTGGTGGAGAGCGCCACGCCGCAAAGCAAGCTCGCCTGCGGATTCCATCCGAGAGCGTAGCGTGCGACGGCCGCACACCCAAGGAATGGAGCGAAAAAGCCGACGAGGCCGATCACGGTGACCTCTTTCCACTTGGTCCGGACAACGATCGGGTCGAGTTCGGCCCCCGCGAGGAAGGTCAACAGGATGGCGCCGGTGGATGCCAGAAACCGCAGCCAGTCGAGGTTGCCCCCCAGGGATTCCGCCTTTCCAAGCCAGCCCGCAACGGCGGCCGCCGCCACGCCGACACAGATTTCAACCAACGCAACAGAGACGCGCAGGTGGCGCGCGATGACCGCGGAGAAGACGGCCAGAGCAAGCCATAGCGTCGC
>CAZBRH010000037.1:0-4031 GCA_964494245.1 uncultured Planctomycetota bacterium
CGGTGGTCCCCCTGCTCGCTGCCCTCACCCTGTCGCACCTCACCGGATGCACGGGACAGATCGGGGACGGCGACACCGAGCCCCCGCCGGGAACGGCACCCGGACCGGGATGAAGGGACGGCGTCGCTGCCTCCAAGACACGCTTGTCGAGTGCGCACGCCGAGCGCGCGCTCCGGCACTCGCGTCCTGCGACGGTGCGCAGCACCGTGTCCGAGGTCAGCGGCGGCGTGCCGTTAGAGGCAGGGCGCCCTTCCGCACGCCGCTGTCCAGGGACAGTATTTCAGCCCGGAGGCGGCCGAAGCCGCACCGGGTTTCCTTGCTCGACACCGGCAGAGCAACGCTTCCGGCACCGTATTGGGCCGGGCGTGCCTCCGGTTACGCCTCCGGTTCCGGCTCGACAGAGCCGAGTCAGCGGGCATCGCCCGTCCGTGAGGCGGCGTCAATACGCGGGCTGACAGGTGAATCCTGCTGCCACGCGTTATCTATGCAGAGCGGGCGGCTGCTGGTGCCGGACGCTCTGTCTGACCTACAAAATAGCAATTCGTGTGCCATCTGCTCTCACAGTCTGGTGCATCCGCACAACTCACTGCACATCAGACACTTACGGACCAGAATTCGCCGCCGTTCTCAAGGCGATTTTTTGATCGCCATGTTGCATGAATCCGACCGGCTCCAGCCAAATGTCGTAACCTACGCTCGGATTGCAAGATACGGCGTTGCATAAGCGCATCACCTGCATTCGCCCGTGTTTCCCTGTGGCACCGTGGCCGGGTGCTGTCGCGTTGTCCGTGCGCGGTTGCTTGAAGCCACATTGCTTCGGCGGCCAGTGCAAAAGAGAGCCAAACACGCAGTCAGCACGGCGGCGTTAGACCGGCAAACGCCACTGGAGCCGACAAACTGGCGCTCGATTCCGAAGCGGCAGTGCTGATCACACCTAACCGAGCCCCACAAGCGGATGCCCCGTTCCGCTAGGAGATTTGCTCTTTTCTTTTGCCCGCTCCGCGGCCTTTGACAGCTGCGTCCCGCCGCGCACGCCAAAGGGCGTCCTGCGGCGCCTACGGGGCAAGACGTAGTCTGTCTGAATCACGAACGTGAAAAAGAAAGCGCTGTTTGACTTTCGGGACCGTGTATGGTAAAAGAATATCCGCGAGCCGCCGTCTGTCGGTCGGCTCACGTGGAGAATCCGCAGTGTCCAAGATGAAGGGGCCGGAAGAGTTCTTCGAGGTCTTTCGGACGGCCTCGCAGAAACCCCGCTCGATTCGTCGGGAGCCGAATGAACCGAGCGCCACGCCGTCGGCCAAGCCGGCCCGAGTCGAAGCGGAGGGCGAGACGGCCGCAGAGCCGCCGCGTGAGGTCGAGAAGCCGGCTTCGTCTGAGCAAACGCCGCAGGCGAGCCGCAACAAGATGCCGTTTTTGGTTTTTGCAGAGGACGAGCCGACGATAACGATTCGGCGCTCGACGCTTTTCTTTGCACTGCTGGTCGTTGCTGTGTTGATCTTTATCGCCTACGCTCTAGGAAAGCGGGCAGGCCGCACCGTGCCGGTGCAGTCCATCAGCCCGACCATGCGGCGCGATGGGCTTATCGAGCGCGGGCGCCCAGCAATACCCGACAGACTTCGGGATAAGTGGGCTGCCTGTGTGCAGGTGCTCGACCACACTCGCCCGGCGAATGTGGCGAACGCCCGCACCTACTGCGAGTTCTTCAACGCCGCACCGGAGACGCGGTTCCTGCGGGATGCCGGAAAGCAGGCGTTCATCATCTCGCAGGACCAGAAGTTGCACGTGTATGTCGGCCCGTTCGACCTTCCGGACGGACCAGACGTGGAAACGCTGCTGCCGAAGCTGCGGCAATTGGCACATCAGGGCGTGAAGAAGTTCACGGCCGCGAGCTTGGAGTATCTCGGGAATTACCGTTACGCGAAGCTGATTGACTGAAGGAGCACAGCGTGAGCATTCACAAGAGCTTGGTTACGAAGAGCCGGTTGAGGCGCCACCGCAATGTCCTGTCCCGCAAGGAGCGGGTCGGCAAGCTGGAACAGGAAGAGAAGTGGAAGGAAGCGAGGGACTCGGTCTTTGCGCTTCCGAAGGTGCGGGTGGCGCGGTTGAAGCGCGCCCACGTCAAGAAGAAGGAAGAAAAGGCCGCCGAGGGCGAGGCCGCTGCCCCGACGACTGCCGCCGAGACGAAGCCCGCGACCGCTGCCGCTGCCGAAAAGAAGGCACAAAAGAAGTAACTCAGTCCTGCTCTTCCTCGGTTAGTTTGCGCAACATAAGGGCGTAGGCCAGACTCTCCCGCCTGTCAACCGACAGACAGGAATGCTTTTCGGACCGGACGGAGCGCCCCGGCTTTTCGTGGTGCGTCGCAGATGAGTTCAAGCCGCTTTATCGCCGAACGCTCTCGGCGGATCGACGCGTCTGGAATCCGGCGGATATTCGACCTCGCGGCGTCGCTCAAGAATCCGATTGACCTCAGCATCGGCCAGCCACACCACGATGTCCCGGACGCGGTAAAGGAAAGCGCGATCCGCGCCATCCGCGACGGCTACAATCGCTACACGCCGACACAAGGGGATCCTGAGCTTGTGGCGGCGTTGCTCGAGCGTATTGGGCGGAGCGTAGAGACCGCTGGCCGCACGGTTCTTGTGACCAGTGGCGTATCGGGAGGCCTCTTTCTCGCGCTGAACGTGCTGGTGGACCCCGGCGACGAGGTGGTGATGGCCGACCCATACTTTGTTGTCTATCACCAAGTCGTCCAGTTCCTCGGCGGGGTTCCCGTCGCCGTCGATACGTATCCGGATTTCCGCCTGACGGCGGAGCGCGTCGAGCGCGTTCTGACAAGCCGCACAAAGATCATCATTGTGTCGAGTCCAAGCAATCCGACGGGGGTGGTATCGACGGATGGCGAGTTGCGGGAGATTGCGGAGCTTGCGCGGCGGCGCCGGCTGCTCGTGTTCACTGACGAGATTTACAGTGCGTTCAGTTATGAGGGCCCCGCGCCAAGCATTCTGCCATACTGCGAGGACGCAATTCTGTTTTCGGGTTTCTCGAAGTCACACGCGGCGCCCGGCTGGCGGCTCGGCTACACCTTCGGCCCGGAACCGATTCTCCGCGAAATGGCAAAGCTCCAGCAGTATTCGTTCGTCTGTGCGCCTGCTCCTGCGCAGCGCGCGATCCTCGAGACGCTTGACTTCGATACGAGCAAGATTACGAGCACCTATCGGAGGAAGCGCGACCTCATCTGCGAGGGCCTCCGAGAAAGATTTGAGTTTGTCGTTCCCGGCGGAGCGTTCTATGTGTTCCCAAAGGTTCCGTGGGGCACAGACACAGAGTTCGTTGAAGAGGCCATACGCAACAATGTGCTCATTATTCCGGGGAGCATCTTCAGCCGTCGAAATACACATTTCCGCATCTCCTACGCGGCGTCCGACGAAACGATCCGTCGGGGTATCGAGGCGCTGAACCGCCTCGCAGCCCGCTGACACGCTCCAGCCCTCAAACAAGTGCACCGCAGTGGCGGGACCGTGTTCCGTTCCTTCCCGACACGCCTCTACCAGATTTGTAGTAAACCGTCTTCGCGCTGGGGCAAAGCCATAAGCTGCTGATTAGCAAGGCGTTAGGTCGCACGCAGCAAGACCGGCGCCGTGCTTCCTACGGCGGTCGTGGCCGCCGCCCCCAACAGGCCGCTTTGAACCGCGCCCAGCCATCTCTCCTTATCTGTTTGGACAACAACAGGTTGCGGTGCGATTCCCTGCCTCGCCTCGGACTCTGTCGCTCTTGCGGCATAGTGCTTGCTACTCCCTTTCCCCCGCGGGGCGTGTGGAGACCCTCGCACACAACCAGTGGCAAGGGGAAGGAAGCCAAATGGCAATCAAGGAGAAGGAGAGGGGCGAAGCGGTCGTCCTCGAACCGGATGCTGACATTTCTTGGCGAACCCAGCCGGAGCTGAAGAACGCCCTGGATGACCTCGCCACACACGGGCGCAAGCACATCATCATTGACCTGACGCGCGTCCGCGAAATCTCTGGCTATGGGCT
>CAZBRH010000037.1:4099-6911 GCA_964494245.1 uncultured Planctomycetota bacterium
AACGCCTGCTTCACGTGACGAACCTCGACGAACTGTTTCGGCTTTTTGACAGCACGGACAGCGCCGTTCGCAGCTTCACCGTGATGGATCGCGGCGGCCCCACCCCGGAGGAGGAATAACGCATGCATCGGGCAAGTGAACAAGACGTGTTGTCGAGTCTCATACGCGCATACCGGGAAGAGGCGAACCTGTACGCCGGACTGGAAGAGGCGGCCATCAGGCAGCGCCAAATCATACGGAACGGCAACGACCCGCGGCAGATCGACCGGCTCGTTGAGCGTCAACGGGAACTCGCCGAGCACATCGGGAAGATCGAGGCGGCCATTGCTCCCCTGCGGGCGTATTGGGAACAGATTCGCGACACTGCTCAGGGGCCGCAGGTTCGACAGCTTGCCCAAGACCTTGACCGCCTGCTCGGCCAACTCGCCGAGCGAATCCATGCGATCGTCGTCATTGAGAAGGAGAACTCACGCGCCCTTCTCGCCACAGCTGCGCTGAATGGGGCTGCATCATGAACACCTCCCGCGTTCTGCTTGCCGTTCTACCGGCGGACGAAGCGGGTCGAGTAGCCAGAGAACTGGCCTACTACGGCCGTGATGTGTCGTTCGCAAACTCTGGCGACGAGGCGGTCCGCATCGCCCTGGCCGGGGCATGCGACGCTGCATTCATTGATTTGGCTCTGGATGGCGATGGCCTCGACACAGCGCGACGAATACGGGCAATTCTACCCGAGACACTGGTCACGGTGCTTGGGTCCTCGCAAGAGCTCGACCAGCGCCTACCGGAACTCCTCTCTTCTCGCTGCTCATGCCTCCAAAAGCCCTTGACCGCGAGCCAGGTGCTCCTCGCATTGGAACAAGCGAATGAGTTACGAAGGTTGCGGGCAGAAAACCGAATGCTGCACAGGCAGTGGGAGGACGACGAGGCCCCAGACGACCTTGTCTCACAAAGCCCGCTAATGATCGACATGCTTCGACAAGCTGCGACCATCGCTGATGCGATCGAGCCGGTGACCATCTATGGCGAGCCGGGAACCGAGAAGCACATTGTTGCCCTCTACATCCACCGCAGCGGGCGACGGGCCGATGGGCCGTTCATCCGCTTCACCTGCGGCCGCCACGATCCCCGTGCTGAAGAAGTCGCCCTGTTCGGCACAGGAGGTGGTAACCGGGAGAGCTGCGGGAGAATCGAACTCGCCGCAGGCGGCACGCTTTTCTTGGATGGCGTCCAGAACCTCTGCCGCGTCTGTCAGGCACGGCTGCTTCGCCTCGTCGAAGAACCGGAACGGACGCCAGCCCCAGCCGCGCGCATCATCTGCTCTTTGCCGGCAGACGCAGAGCTTCGCCCTCCCACTTCCCTCCGAAAAGACCTGATATACCGGCTCAACACATTTTCCATCACGATACCGCCTCTGGCTGAGCGCCGAGAAGACATTTTGCCACTGGCTGAGCGGTTCCTGCGCCGATTCGCGCGGGAAGCATTCCGGCACATTCAAGGAATCAGCCCCGCCGCACGCCAACTCCTCGAAGAATACACGTGGCCCGGAAACGTGGTAGAACTCCGCGAAACCATTCGCTGTGCTGTCAGCCGAGCAACTGGCCAAGTCCTCGCCCCGGAGGACCTTGCGGAAGGCCCTTCCCGCGCGCTCGTCGCCGGAAGCGCACTCGTTGCAGGGCCCTCCGTGGAAGACGCCGAGCGCCAGATCATCCTCAAGACACTCCGCGACACAGAGTGGAACAAGACTGAGGCGGCACGGCGGCTCCGCATCACGCGAACGACGCTCGCCAGCCGGATCGCACGCTATCGCGCGTGCGGCCTGCTCAAGAGCGCCTCGGAGATCGTCCCATGATCGACCTGACGGACGTCTGGACCGAATACCGCGAAACCGGCAGTCCGGAAATACGCGAACGGATCATTATGGACTGCATGCCGCTCGTGAAATACGTAGTGGGCAAAGTTGCCGCGCTCGCGCCCCTTAGGTTCGACAGGGAGGAGTTGATCCAATCCGGTATTTTTGGCCTCATCGACGCGGTCGAACGTTACGATCCGTCCAAGGATACGCGGTTCGAGACCTACGCGATCCTACGCATCCGCAGCGCGGTGATCGATGAACTCCGTTCGCGCGACTGGGTGCCCCGCGCGAAGCGAAAAGCGGCTCGTGAAATCGAAGCGAAAACACTGGAGCTCAAGTCGCGTGACGGGAGAATTCCGACCGTCGATGACCTTGCCGCCGCGATGGGAGTGTCGCGCGAGGAAATGAAAGATATTCTGAAAGAGACCAGCTTTGTCTCGTTCGTCTCAATCGATAGTGCTGGGGATGACGCAGAGGGGGAAGATGGACACCGAGGTCTAGCCGACCTGCTTCGGGACACCAACGGACGGGAACCCTCGGCTCGGCTGGAACTGGAGGAACAGGTGCGGGCGTTGAGCCGCGCCATCACAATGCTCCCCGAACAGGAGCGCATCGTCATCACCCTTTACTACTACGAGAACATGCGCCTGCGCGACATCGGCAAGCTCTTCGGGGTGAGCGAGTCCCGCATCAGCCAAATCCACGGCCGGGCGCTTATCCTGCTCAAGCTCCAAATGGAACAGTTGCTTGCACACTAGGGCCGTCGCTCCGAACTGCTCGCAAGCCGACACAATGCCCGTCTTGACTTCGCCGCTTCGTTCCGCTGTAATCGACCTGTCATTCGGAGCACGTGGCGTTGAGTCGGTCTGCGCTTGTGATTGCGCTCGTTTTCTTCCTGAGCGTCGCGCTCGTGGCGACGTTCTCGCACCGGACGTCCGTCCGCGAAGCTCAAGCCGCTGG
>CAZBRH010000037.1:6940-24102 GCA_964494245.1 uncultured Planctomycetota bacterium
AACTCTCTTTGCGCTCGGCCGCCAGAGCCGCCTCGTCGGCGTAAGCACAGCATGCGACTATCCCCCAGAGACATCGAAGATACCGAAAGTCGCCGACATGGGTGTCCCGGATATCGAGCTTCTTTACGCGCTCAAGCCGGAACTCGTCATCTCGGTCCCGCTTCGGGATCCCGAGGCGGAAGGCGCGATTCGTGCCTCAGGCGCTCGCTTTCTGACAGTCCAACAAGACAACATAGAAGAGGTGCTCGCGTCCATCGAGAAGATTGGCGAGGCAGCGGGCATCCCGGATCGGGCGCGTGAATACGCGAACACGCTCCGCGAGCGCATCGCCCGAGCGACCGTCGCCCTCCCTGATGACCAACGGCCACGGGTCTATGTGGAGCTTCAGCCGAACCCGCTGGCCACAATGGCAAAAGGCACGTTTCTCGATGAGTTGATTCACCGCGCGGGCGGCCGCAACATCGCCCACGACTTCCCCAAGTCGTGGACGACGATCAGCCCCGATGAGGTCGTCGCACGAAATCCGCAGATCATCATCGTGGCTCACATGGCGACGCCTGACCCGCGAGCTGACCTGACCCAACGGATCGGCTGGGCAGGCATTGACGCGGTCCGTTCCGGCTGGGTCATCACCGAACTTAACGCTGACCTTTTGCTGCGCCCAGGGCCACGACTTGTCGACGGCTTGGAAGCGCTCGCCAACCTGTTCGCCCGATACCGCAAGGAGTCAGCCAAGTGACCCCCCGTCGGAAACTCGTCATCGGGCTGGCCGTTCTCGGCGTCGCGCTCGGACTCGCCTTCGTCTGGGCGTTGGTGGCCGGCCACGCGCGTGTGCCGTTCGACGAGTTGTTATCCGAAAAATACGCTCCCCTAGTGCGGCTGCGCGCCGCAAGGGCGCTGCTCGGAATCATCGTCGGAGCTGGCCTTGCCATCGCTGGCCTGATTCTTCAGTCGGTGCTGCGCAACCCGCTCGCGGACCCCTATGTGCTCGGCGTGTCCTCTGGCGCCGGCCTCGGTGCCGCGTTGGCGATCCTCACGGGTTTGGCAGCCGCCGGCTCGTGGGTCGTTTCCGGTGCGGCATTTGCCGGCGCCGTCGTCAGTATCGCATTGGTCTATACGCTGGCGCGTGTCGGGAAGGCGGTGCCGGTGTATACGCTTCTGCTTTCTGGAGTCATTGTAAACTCGGTGGCGAGCAGCTTGCTCATCTTCATGGCCCACACAGCCATCGCGCGGGGGAAGGGGTTATACAGCGTGATGTGGTGGTTGCTGGGCAGTCTTCAAGTGTTCGAGTTCTGGCCAGTCGCCGCCGCGGGATCCGCCGTCGGCGTCGGCCTGCTGGTCACAATCTCCTGTGCGCGGGACCTGAACGTCCTCTCGCTGGGCGAGGAGCCGGCGGCTCACCTCGGCATTCGCGTGGAGCGCACGAAGAAGCTCCTCTTCATCGTGTCGTCGCTCGTCACGGGAGCGGTGGTGGCGACGAGCGGCCTCATCGGCTTCGTCGGTCTCATCGTGCCCCACGCTGTCCGCCTCGTCGTGGGACCGGACAACAAGGTCCTTGTGCCACTTTCTGCTCTGTCGGGCGGGGTGTTCCTCATCATCTGCGACATCGTTGCCCGCACGGTGCTGCCAGCGGGCGAAGTCCCCATCGGTGTCGTCACATCATTCCTTGGCGGCCCCTTTTTCCTATACCTGCTCCGGGTGCAGCGGAGGCAGATTTCCCGATGAACGCCATCGAGGTCGAGTCCCTGACCTGCGGTTACACCGCCGAGCCGGTCATCCGCGGCATCTCTCTCAGCATCCCGGACGGAGAGTTCCTCGGCATCCTTGGGCCGAATGGCTCCGGAAAAACGACTCTCCTTCGCGCCATGACGGGTATCGTCGGGTCACGCTCCGGTTTCGTTCGTATCCGAGGCAAGGACATCCTTTCCCTCAGCCCGCGTGAGATCGCCTGCGAGGTCGCGTTCGTAATGCAGGATAGCGCCATCGGCGCGGGGCCGGCGCATCTCGCCTTTACCGTAAGGGAGATCGTTGCCATGGGCCGCACGCCCTACCTCTCGCGGACGGGCTGGGAGACGGCCCACGACCGCGAGGCCGTCGCCGACGCGATGCGCTTGGCTGAGGTGACCCACCTCGCCGAACGGCCGATTGGAGAACTGAGCGGCGGCGAACGCCAGCGCGCCTTCATCGGCCTCGCCCTTGCGCAGCAGTGCGACATCATCCTGCTCGACGAGCCGACGAACCATCTCGACATCTCCCACCAAATCGCCATCCTCGACCTCTTCGCCTCGCTAAGCCACGAGGGGAGAAAGACGGTCGTCGGCGTCTTCCACGATCTGAACCTGGCGGCGGAATACTGCGACCGGATTCTGCTTATCAAGGATGGCGTTGCTGCGGCGCTCGGCACGCCGGAGCAGGTCATCACCGCCGACGCCGTGAAAGCGGTCTACCGTGCCGACGTGGTAGTTCAACCGAGCCCGGCGACCGGCCGCCCGCATGTGTTCCTGAAGAGATAGGCGCCCGCGCGAAGAGCAGGCCGACGAGAGGCCGGTGTCGCCGTTTTCTTGGACAAAAGATTGCAGGCCGGTTCCGCGACCCGACGATCTTCTGAACAGAGCATCATGACACCCGCCGAGTCATCGCAATGAGAATGGCGCCAGCGCTGATCGAATTTCCTCGTAAAGCTCCGGCACCCATGGCGGATTCGCGGGATACGCGGTCGCCGGTGCTTCGCCGCGCAAGTCGTTCGGCGCCAGGATGACCTGAATGTTCCGAAGACCGACGGCCGCGATGAGGCAGAAGAGTTCCTCGATGGCCTCATCGCCAACGGCGATGCAGCCGATCGACACATCGGCCCCGTGGATGAATATCTCGCCGCCGAGGTCGGTCCGGCCGTCGGCCTTCGCCCGCTCGCGGTCCCGATCGTTCGGGTAATCGAGCTTGATCGACAGGTGATAGCAGCTGTTCGGGTTCAAGTCCACGACGCGGTACACCCCCTCGGGCACTTGTCGGTCGCCCTCGCGCAGTTTCGGCCCGGCGTGTCCGCCGACGGCAAGGATCGGATAGTCGCGGATTGGCACCCAGCCGTCGCCTTTCGCGGCCCACAATTCGAGCCGCCGCTCCTGCTTGAACCCCAGCAGAGCCATTGCTTCCGGCGGCCATTTCGCACCGGACCTTTCGCAATACGGCCGCAACCGAGCTTCTGCCGCCAGCCCGCACCGAGCCACAACCTGCTCGACCGACCGCCGGCCCGCCACACGGAGATAGACGGGAAACCATACCGCCCGTCCGAAGATCCCGAAGCTGACCGCAGCCGCAAGCAGAAGCACAGCGACCACGATGAGCGACACGCACCGCCGCCCGCAATGACACCTCAATATCCCGGCCCCCATCCTGTGACGCTGCCGTTGCGAATGCGACACCGCGCCCGATCACTTCGATCAAAGCCGCGGTGGCATCGGCGGCATCGCGCCGGGCTGCGATGCGACATACGCCCCGACGCGGTTTGCGAACTCTGCGGTTTCGCGCAGCGAGCGCCCTCTGAGCGTGTGATGAACCAGCGCCGCCGTGAAAGCGTCGCCGGACCCGACGGTGTCCACGATGCGGACACGGACCCCAGGCGACGCCACCCGCCGCCGCGCGGTTCGCAGGATGCAGCCCTGGGCGCCTCGCGTCACGCAGACCATCCTCAGCCCGAACTCACGAATGAGCCAGAGCAGGAACCCGTCATCCGTGCCTTCATCGCCGAACAGTATTCTGAGATGACACAGTTCGTTGTCGTTCAGCTTGAGGACATGCGCCGATCGGATGGCTTCGACGATGATGTCCGCCACTGCCGGCTCTTCGTTTGTCGACGATTGTCGAGTTGCGCAATCGGGCTCAGGATGAATCGACGCAGGCACCCGCTTGCCAGGCAACTTGGCGAACTCCGCGCGAAGGTTGAGGTCGCACACCAGCAACGCTCGGGACGCCGCTCGGATAAACGCACGAATCGCGCGACGCGAAGCGGCGTTTCTCTGGGCGAGTGTCCCAAAGCACACCGCATCCGCACGGCGAGCAAGCCCCAGCATCCGCTCCGTCACCCTGAGATTGTCCCACGCCACACCGCGGGTAATTTCGAATCTCGGTTGCCCTGCTGCGTCGAGAGCGACCGTCGCGGTTCCTGTCGGCAGACGGCGATCCATCTGGATGTATTTAGTGCAGATACCGAGCACCTTCGCCGACGCGAGAATATCACTGCCCAATTCATCCGAGCCGACACGGGAGACCGGCACGCCGATGTCGCCGAGCGCGCTGGCATGGTAGGCAAAATTGGCCGGAGCGCCGCCCAAGTGCTTCTGGTCGCCGATAATGTCCCATAGAATCTCTCCGATGCCGACAACGATCTTCCGTCTGCGATGACGAGCGGGCTGCGCAGTCTCAGCTTCTACTCCGTGTTTTTTCGAGACCTGCACTCCGACCCCCGATGCTGCCGGCACCGTCCTCACTTCGCTCGCAAGCCCGAAACCGGAACCGTCTTGCCTGCCGCGGCGGACTTGTCCTGCGCCTCCAACACGGCGATGACCCGCGCAGCCGATTCCGGCGTCACGGCCAACTCCGCCCCGCGGAAAAGATGACGCACCACGTTTTTTTGATACGCGGCCCAGTTGGTCGCCGCGATCGGCACATACTCGGTGACAGTGCGTCCCCTACGGCGGGTGGTCACCTCGAGTTTCCTGCTGTTCCAGCACGAAAGGATATTCCCCTTCGTGCCCATCACTTCCCACTTGAGCGGCGATCGGCTGTCCCTGATGTGTGAGATGAGCACGTCGCCAATCGTCCCGTCCTCGAAGCGGATGAGCGCCCGCGCCTCGTCCGCAATCGTCGCCTTCGTCCAAACAAGTTTCTGCGAAAACCCTGTGACGGCTACAGGCCTCGCCGGAACCAGTCCAAGCACCCAATCGACCATGTGCGAGCCCCAGTCATGTAACGTGCCGCCCGACACTTTCTTGTCCGAACGCCACCACGTCTCGTTTATCCCGTAGTTTTCCATTTGGCAGCGGACGTTGAACACGCGGCCGATCGTGCCGCGTTCAATGACCTGCTTCAGTGTGATGTAGTCGCCGTCCCAACGGCGATTATGGTAAACGCTCAGCATACGGCGGCTTGCCCGCGCCGCGCGAATCATCGCCTTGGCCTCTGCCATCGTGAGGCACATTGGCTTTTCGACGATCACATGCCGCCCCGCCTTCAGCGCCTCGATCGCCAACGGAGCGTGTGTGTTGTGCGGCGTGATGATGACGACAAGCTCAGCATCCGAATCGGCGAGCAACTCGCTCAAGCCCCGGTATGCTCCGATGCCAGGGAAATCTTTCCGTGCCGCTTCGACGCGCTCAGGGTCCGTATCGCACAACGCGACCAGCTTCATTCGGCCTGTCGCCTCAAGCGCGTCCGCATGCAGCTTTGTCATCCCGAACTGTCGGCCATAGCCACAAACGGCGAATTTCATCTTCTCACTGCTCACGTGTCGTCTCCTCTCACCTGCCGGGTTTGCGCCAACATTCGTTCCACCACACTCCCAAACTCTCGATTACCCCGCTCGCTCCCGTTTGTCCTCGCCATCGTCCTTGTAATCGCCTGCGCGCTCATTCCCATCCTTGCCCAACGGTCGCGAAGCCGGCTCCCCACGTGTGAACTTCGGATTGCTGCCCGCGATGACGACCACAACCTCGCCGCGAACGCCCGCCTCGGCGAATTCTGCAGCAAGCTCGGACAAGTAGCCGCTCCGAACTCGCTCGAACTTTTTGGTTAGCTCGACGCACACGGCGGCCATGCGGTCGCCCAGCACGTCCAATGCATCACGCAGTAGCGCACCAACACGATATGGCGACTCGAAAAGGACGAGCGTGTGCGGCAGCGCTGCCTCTGCCTCAAGGAACCGCTTTCGCTGGCCGGGCCTTTTGGGCGGGAACCCTTTGAACGTGTAGCTTGACGTCGGCAAGCCGGACACAAGCAGCGCCGCCTCGACGGCGCCTGCGCCCGGCAGCACCTCGACCCTGTGCCCCCGCGCCCGTGCGGCAGCCACAATCCCATAGCCCGGATCGCTGATGGCCGGATAACCGGCGTTCGTGCAGAGCGCAACCGAACGCCCTTGGTCAAGCAGAGCGAGAATCCGATCGTAGGCGGCGCCCTCGTTATGTTCGTGGCACGAGAACACGATGCCGGGGCGGCGCACGTTGTGGCGCTCAAGGATGCGCGGCGTCCGCCGCGTGTCCTCACAGGCAAGAGCGTCCACCTCGCCGAGCACCCGCAGTGCGCGCAGCGTGATGTCCTCGAGGTTGCCTATCGGCGTGGCGATGACGTAAAGGGCGCCCATAGGCATTCAACGCCCCAGATAGCGCCGCCCTTCCTCGGCGAGCTTCCTGAATGCGTCGGCGGCGGAAGAGTCCTCCCAACCATCAACAATGCGCCCCGAGACATCGATCGCATCATCGTTTCGTCCCCGAGTTTCGGCGCCGTCATTCCACCGACTATTCGCAGGCCAATCACGTGGCTCAGCATAGCCGAAGAGGTTCCAGATGCCCCGCAGCGCGTGCCGCGCCGCCACCGCCATTTCTTCCTGCTTGCCCGAGACGTAAATGAAGCCCGCAATAAACAACAACCACCACATCCAAGGCCCCGGGCCGAACAGCGTGCCGATGCTGATCGCCGCGAGGCCGGCCGCAATCCACCGCCCCACTCGCGCCGCGATGCGTGTTGCTTCGAGGTATCCTCTCTTCGTCGCAAGGTAGGCGCGGAGCAGGCGGCCGCCGTCCATCGGGAACGCCGGGAGCAGGTTGAACGTGCCGAGCGCGAGGTTGACCGTCAGCACGCCAGCCAGCAGGTCGCCTACGACGCCGGCATTCGCGCCCGGGATCAGCGAGAGCAAGAGATAAGCAAGTCCCGCGAGCACGAAGTTGAGCACCGGTCCGGCGATGGCGATGTTGAACTCGGTCGCCGGGTGTTCAGGCATCGCGCCGAGCCGCGCGACGCCGCCGATAGGCAGCAGCGTGATGTCGTGCACCGGGACGCCGTGCGCACGCGCCACAAGGCCGTGGCTCACCTCATGCAGCACGACGAAACCGAACACGATGAGTGTCCAGACGACTGTGTCCAACCGCCCGCTGACGACGAGCAGAATCAGAAGCAGCCAGAGGAACGTCGGATGGACACGGATTCGAATTCCGAATACTTCCATGTGCCTATTATACGGCAAACAATCCGGCGGTCAAACGCCGTCGCGCTGTTGACGGCGTGCGGCGCCTGCGTAGGATAGAGCGTCGCCAATGGGCAAGGAACCATGTGAGGAGGCCGCGAGAATGAGGGCGGTTCGCGTGGGGGTGGTCGGGACGGGCATCTGGGGCGCCGCGCACGTTCGCGCTTACTCGCAGCATCCATCGGCGGAATTGGTTGCCGTGTGCGATCTGGACGAGGCGCGTGCCCGCAAGGTCGCCGCCGAATGGCGTGTGCCCGCCGCCTACACGTCAGTCGAAGAGATGCTCCGGCACGAAAAGCTCGACGGCGTCTCGGTTGCGACGCCAGACAACGCTCACGCATCCGTCGTTTGCGCTTGCGCCGCCGCGGGGGTCCACGTGCTGGTCGAGAAGCCGCTTGCGACAACGGTCGCCGAGTGCGAGCAGATGATAGAAGCGGCGGAAAAGCACGGCGTTCACCTGATGGTGGACTGGCACAACCGCTGGAACCCGCCCTGCTACGCAACGTGGAAGGCCATCCGCGACGGGGAACTCGGCGACGTGCGCTACATCTATTACCGCCTCAGCGATACCGTCTATGTCCCACTCAAGATGCTCCCCTGGGCGAGCGAGTCGAATGTCCTCCTTTTCTTGGGCAGCCACGCACTCGACACCACGTGCTGGTTCATGCAGAAGCCGGTGCAGAGGGTGACGTGTCGCCGCCAGCGGGGCGTCCTCACATCGCTTGGCATCGACACACCCGACCTGTATTTGACGGTGCTCGATTTCGAGGACGGCTCAATCGCCGTCATCGAAAACAGTTGGTTGCTGCCGCAGAGTTCGCCTGCACTCATCGACCACAAGATCGAAGTCATCGGCACACGGGGGGTCATCTACCTTGACCCAACGCATAGCCGCATAATGGCAAAGCACACCGACTTGACGCCACAGGGCCATCCCCACGCGGCGTATCCAGACATGCTCGTGATGCCCGAGGTGCACGGACGCCAAGTCGGCTTCGCCGTCGAAAGCATCTACCACTTCGTCGATTGCCTGCGGGACAGCAAGACACCGCTCACATCGGGCCAGGACGGCCTGCTCAACACGCGGCTTCTGCTCGCTGCCGAACAGTCGGCGGACGCAGGCGGGGCGCCGGTGGAACCCTCATAGGCCGCCGCATCAGCGCTCTTCAATGCGGATCGTGCGGCGAAGCAGTTCCTTGCCGCGCCAGAACTCGACGGCCACCTCGGCGCCCGGCTTCGCGCTCAGTACCGCACGTGCAAGCGTGCGCGCCCGGTCAATAGCGAGATCGCCAAATCTCACGATGACATCGCCGCGTTCCACGCCAGCATCGCCAGCGGGGCTTTGCACGGCGAGACGCAGGAGCTTGGGGCGTGGCTCCAGCGCGACAACCACCGCACCGGATTTTGCGTCCAGACGAAACTCCTCAATCGTCCGCGGTGTGACATCGCGGACGTGCACGCCGATGAAGCCGCGCGTCACGCGGCCATGCTCGCGGAGTTGCCCCAGCCCCTCGCGTACCGAATCGATTGGAATCGAAAAGGTGATGTCGCCCGTGCGTTCGAGCACGGCATACATCATGCTCGTGAGGCCAACGACTTCCCCGCTAGCGTTGAAGAGCGGCCCGCCGCTTGAACCAGCGCCGATGGTCAGGTCTGTCTGAATGAAGTCCTGGAATGGTCCCTCCAGTCGTCGATCAAGCCCGGCGACCACGCCCCGGCTGAAGCTCTGGTGGTGGCGGAGCGGACTGCCGATTGCGTAAACCGCATCGCCGGGCCGGAGGGCCGCAGAGCTCCCAAGCGCAGCGGGGGGCACTGTCTCTCCCTTTCCCAGCTCCAACTTGAGCAGCGCGTAGTCCTCGTCTGCATCCGAGCCGAGGAGCTTCGCCCGAACAACACGGCGGTCATGCAGCGTCGCCCAGAAAATGTCCGCCCCCTCCACCACATGGTGGTTTGTAATAAGGTGTCCTTCGACGTCGATGATGACGCCGGACCCCCCGGCCTTCACCGGCCCGAAGACAAGCACTCGAAGCGGGTATAGGGCGAATCGCAGAACATCGCCGGGCGTATCGAGAAGGGGAAACGGGTCGAGCATGTCGAGCGTGCGATTGACGAGGCCCCGGGGCACGGTCTCGACGGCGGTAATCATCACGACGGACGGCGCGCACTTCTCGTACAGTTCCGCCGGCGTGAGTTCGGCGCCGAAGGAAGACAGCGCCAGTGCGAGGAAGAGAAGGAGCGCGTTGCAGCACCGGATGTCTGGCGCGCGGGAGCAAGACAGATACAACGCTGGACGCCGCAGTTGCTCGCAGCGCGCCGTGCTCATGCAATCACCTCCTGATCAGGTCTTCAACGTGCTTCTGGAGCGCCTGCACCTTCTTTTCGGAGACAAGAAAGACCGCAGGGAGACCGGCTGCGGTGGCGTAGTGCATCTTCTCGTCTTCCTTGCCCGGTCGGGGCTTGGCGCTGTCGCCAATCTGGAGCACAACGGGCATTTTGCCCTTACGCTGAATGGTCAGCGTAAGGAGCGATTTCGCCAGCCCATAGTCATCAAGCCGCCGCGTGTCATACGCCACATAACCGGCGGCAGTAACCCAGCCCGCTTCCTCGATGAAGGCCTCGACCTTGCCCACATCCGCAGTCGTATCCCTGTGGCTCGCAATACGCCAGCCGGCCGGGACTCGGACAACCTCCACGCGCGAGCCGTCCCTGTGCTCGACCGTGACGCCCTCGATTTCGCCCTTAACGACATTGACCGCCTGCGCGGGACAGAGCTCCCCATCGAGGTTGTTGACGTCCTCCTCGGACATCACAAAGACAATACCATCCTCAAGCACGACGGCGTAGCGGTCGCGCACCGTCTTGTCGGGCACAAACTCACCAACGAGGAGCGTCCTTGTCTCGTGCGGCTGGTCCCCTTCGGTTCCGAGTTCGACGATTACTCTACGGAACGGACGGCCACCCGGGTTGAGACCATAGACCGGGTTGCCGGTGTCTTTTTCGGCGATGAGTTCCTTTGCTCGCAAGCCATCGAGCGCCTCGAGAACCGCCTTGACACCCGCCGCGTCGGCGATGCCGAGCAGCGGACTGCTCAACGTCCAGCTTGTCTTCGACGCGCGTTGCGCTGCATAATCCGCCCTCCCACCCTCGATCTGGAGAGACTGCACCTTGTCGGTGTCGAACGAAAGAACAAGCTTATCGCGGAACAAGAGATAGCCGCGCTGCATTCTATCGAGCACGTCCGCTTTCACCTCGTAAACGTTCGGTTCCGAGGCAAGACGGGCATAGCAGCGGGCGCCATCCGCGGTTCGCCGTCCAAAGTGCACGATGAAGGTTTGCGTTTCCGGGGCGGTTTGCGCCGCATCTTCGTCGAAGCCGTCTGCCCGCTCGTTCCCGGTCCGAACCGTCAGGACTGCGGTGGATTTATCCAGGCCGAACGGCGCGTAGTCGGGCGGCTCGTCCGCGGGCCAAGCCAACACCTCAAGCTCCTCAACCACACGAAGGAAGTCGTTTGGCGCCGCGTATTCGACTTTGAAGCCCTTCGGCTCGACAAACCGCCACTGAAGCCGGTCTTCTTTTTGAACATGGACGCGCTTCTCGCCGCACGCGATCTCCACTTCGTGTGCCGACCAACGGTCGAATCCCTCTAGCAGCGCCCTGCTGCGAAGCGACGTCGGATCCGGCGAGAGGTCAGCGGCGATGCCCTTTGGGACGAGCACAACCGATGGCTCGTCCGCGTTCCGCGCATACAGGACATTCTGGTTATCAGCGGGCGAGTCTCCCAGATGAAATGTCTCGGTGCGACTGGCGGCTGAAATAAGCGACACAGTGAGCCGCGGCCTATCGAGACCATATTTCGCCAATGACGCGTCGGCCGCCGCCACCTCGGCAACGAAGCCACCCTGTTCCACGCGAAGGTCGGCTATCTTTGTGACGAGAGCTTCCACAACGGCGGTGTCTGCTCGCCCACGGACGGGAGCCGCAATCCGCCACCTCGTCGAATCCTCCGGACGGCGTTCCAAAACAAGCTCCGACCGCCCGGAGCCATAGCTGATTTTCACGCTTCGCGTGTCCACCGGACTGAATGCTACGAGCCGCCGATCACGGAACGATTCCAAGTCGGCCTTCAATCGGCTTTCGACGATGCTCCTATCAACCAGAATGACGGACTCGCGCGAACTGCTTTGCGCATACACGAGACCTGACGTTTCATCGGGGGCAAAGCCGAAGCGGAGCACATGTTTTGTTGGCTTCCCGCCGCCTGCCTCCAGTTCCACCTCAACGCTCGGCGGAGACAAGCCATAGCGCGCGGGGTCAGACGGCTGATCATCTATGTAGCCGCCTTCCTCCGAAGCGCTCAATGCGAGCAGTTCGTTGAGGATCGAATCGATCATTCCCGAATCGGCCCTGGCATCCACCGGCGCCTCCAGACGCCATCGTCCGTTCTTGCGGACAAAGCAGATAACGCGAGCGGCATCCGCCTCTCGAACGGTGATCGCCGCCCGCACAACCTCGTCCGGGCTGATGGGAGCCACGCCGTCGGCGCTCTCGTGGAACAGAAGCGCTCCCTCTCGGAACGCTGCCGCTGAGACATCAAGCTTCCGGCAGACGTCATCCGCAACGATGAGAACGCGGTTTTGTCCGTCGCGCCGGGCGTAGCGCTGCAGCGCCGCCTTTTTCGTTCCCCCTCGGACGTCCAGCGTATACTGGTCTACATGCTCCGGATCTCCCATCTCGGCGACGTCAGCGACCTTGGCTCCAAACTCCATCGTAATCCCGAAGCCCTCTTCCGTTGTCACCGACACCTTGTGCGTTGGCTCATCAAGTTCGTATTCAACGAAGCTGCGGGCGGGATAGCCACGTGCGGCGCGCATCGCGACAAGGCCTTCCAGCAGTTCCGACACACGTTTCTCGGAGGCGAGCGCGTCTGCCGGCCGCTCCATCCGCCATTTCCGCGCGCCGATACGTTTGAGGACTAACGGCTGTTTGCCAAGCGCCGGGCTGACCATCTCGACACGCACCACACGGTCGGCCGTCAGGCCGGGGAACAGTATTTCATCTTTCAAAACGGCAAGCTCATCGGTCGTGCGCCCTTCATATTCCGCCACGAAGATTGCGAGGGCGCCGATAACAATGGCGAATACGCCCAGCATAATGAGCGCTGGCTTCAGGCGCATCGCTTGGCTCCTCGACCACATCGCGTCACTTTCGCCGTCCCATCCACACAACGGCCCCCACCAACACGAATATGGACGGGATAACGACAACGGAGACAAAGGAGACCGCGCGGATGGTCTCGGTATCCGTCCTGCCGTAAGCGGCCTCCGTGGCCCTCGTTGGAACGGCCAACATCTCCGTGCTTCCAGCAAGCCAAGCCAGAACTTGCCTTGCAAACTCCCCGTTGTCGGCAAGATTCCGGTGCCTATAGAACGGCTGGATAAACATGTTCGAACTGCCAAGGACCACAAGGAGCGGCTCGCCACCGACGCGCTTTTCAACGGCAACGGCAAGCGCCCGCTCTCGGCGCGGCCCGATGGGCCCGCGAAACTCTCCGTCAACAGGGTGCAGCCACGCCCGAGCGCTCGTTGTCAGAAGCCGCGTATGCCGCAGCCCCTCGACCGGCTTCGTCGAAATCTCCGCACAATATGGCACCGCCATCGGCCACCCCAGGAGCGCTCGGACGCTGGGGTGCAAGTCCCTATCCTTCCGTCCCGCCCGATCGACCGTCTCGTAATCCTTCGGCAGGTCGGGCATGATGAGGTCCGACGGGCGCGCGTGCGGAACCATAGTCCCAAAACGCCCTTTCACATACTCTGTGACCTCGTCCAGCACGAATTCCTTGATGCCGACCTCGACCCCGTATTCGCGGAGCACATTGAGCAGTGGACGAATTTTCGAGGCGTTGTCTTCTCCAACCGGATCGATCATGACGAACGCCCGGCCGCCGCGTTGGAGGTAGCTGCGGACAATATCCGCATGCCTCCGCGAGAAGGGCTTGACCTGTCGCCGACGCGCCCCAACGGTAAACGGGAACCACGGTCCGGAGATGACGAGCACGTCGCAATCCTCCGGAATGCCCGCATCGCCTTCCAGCTCGTCCAGGTCGAGCGTCCGGATGCGATAGTAGCGTCGCTTGAGTTCGCTCTCAAGCAAGTCGGTGTCCCAGAACTTAAGCTCCTGCTCATACTCCTCTTCCGTCATCCGGGGACTCCTCTCGCCGACGGCGCGGGGCTTCTCGCCGTGGCCAACGACGAAGTATAGCCGGACGGGTTTTGTCGTGCTGACGACCGACAGCGCCTGATGAAAGACACTTTCTGCGGCAATCCTGAACGACGGCTGCGCCTCGGCCACACCGCGTTCCCCCCCGTCGCCTCGCTGTTCTGGAGCAGCCATCTGGAGCATCTCGTGAGCAGAAACCTTCATCGCCCGGCCGGTATCATAGCACTCAAAGATCACCGAGTTGTATTCGGGCTGGATTGCACGGCCTTCGAGCCGGTTCAAAAGCTCGCGCGTCGCGGTCAACTGAAGGCGCGGATCAAGGTGGCTCACCTCGATGCGACTACAAACCCGCGTGTATTCGTCAAGGATATCGGTCACCTCGCGCCGCAACGTCTCATAAGCCGGCCCTCGGGGAACAAAAAGGGTTGTCACCTTGACACGGGTCGCTAGCCGCTCCAACAGCGCCACCGTCGCCGGACTCAACACATACCGTCCCGCGCGTGTGTAGTCCACACGAGCATAGTTCCGCGCACTCGCCACGCCTACCACACCAAAGGCCACTACGCCGAGCAGCCCCCCCACTCCGAAAACAACGACGACGGGTGCCTTCGGGCTTGCTAACTTTTCAAGCAGTGTCTCCAGCCCCAATCCAATTCCGCTCAAGAAGAGAAGCAGACCCAGCGCCGCGATGCTCATGTGCGGCGGGGCAAATCCCGCGCCGCCCGTGAAGAAAACCGCTGCGACCACAAGCATTATCTCCCATGCGCCCAAGAGCACCGACACACCCAACATCCGCCCAATCATCCGCCTGCCCGACGGCGCAATGGCGAACGCCAGCAAACCGCAAAGAAACACGATGTGAAGCGCCGCAAGCGCCTCGCGGCTTCCATCGCTCGACAGGGCAAAAAACCGATATGGCGTCCCCGCAGCCGCCGCCTCGCGCAGTTTGGGCATCTCGCACGCCAGGTGCGTCGGAGCAAGGACCAGCACGCCCAAGGCGAGCACGAGGCACAACGCCCACGCCACCACCGGCGCCCAGACGGGCACGCGTTCCGCCACGTCCATCACCTCCACCGCCGCACAGCGATGACGCCTATCGCCGCGAACAAGAAAAGCACCGTCAAACTCGCAAAATACACGACGTCCCTCGTGTCGATCACGCCCTTTGCGAAACTTTCAAAGTGATACAGGATGCCGAGGTATTGGACAGCTTGCGCCACGAATCCCCCCGCACGCCCCGCCGTCTCGGCCCCAGCACGCCACAGCGCAGCAAGAATCAGCACCGTGACCACGGCCGCCGAAATCTGATTCCGGACACACGCCGAAACAAACACGCCTACCGAGATGGCCGCTGCCCCGAGCAGCAGCAGCCCGAGATAGCCCGACACGATCGGCCCCATGTCCGGCTTTGTCTCACCCGCAATCGCGTGCAGCAGGGCCGGATATGCGAGCGACGGAAGCAACATCACAACAACAAAGCCAAGCGTCCCCAGGAACTTCGATACAACGACCGCAGTGTTCGAAACCGGAACGGTCATCAGGGTCTCGAACGTGCCCGAGCTGATCTCCTCGGCCAAGAGCCGCATCGTCAACAACGGCGCAACAAACAGGAGCATAAGGCCCATATGATGGAGCAACGCAATCACCCCCCCATACGCGAACTGCTCCAAGTCCGGCAGGAATGTCGTCCGCATAAACAGCATCCCCGCCACCACAAGAAACACGGTCAGAACGACATAGGCGACGGGCGAGACAAAAAACGCTGCGAGCTCACGGCGAACAAGCGTCGGAATTCTGCTCACCGCGTCCCCTCCGCCGTTGGCCTCGTAAGCCGCGTAAAGACGTCCTCCAGCCGCTGGTCCATGCCTGCGCGCCCGACCAGTTCCGCCGTCGGCCCATCCGCAACGATCCGCCCGCGGTCGATGACAATCGTCCGTCCGCAGATCATCTCAACCTCGGACAGGATGTGCGTCGAAAGCAGCACCGTCCGCGTCTCGCCCAGTTCCCGGATCAGCTCGCGGGTGCCGCGAACCTGGATCGGGTCGAGGCCGACCGTCGGCTCATCAAGGATCAGTATTTCCGGGTCCCCCAGCAATGCATCGGCCAGCCCTACCCGCTGACGGAAGCCCTTCGAAAGCTGCCCGATGACGCGCCGCACGACTTCTTGCAGCCCGCAGCGCTCCACCGATTCCGCCACACGCCGCTTCCGAAGACACGCCGGCACCCCCTTCAGGCGAGACCGGAACATCAGGTACTCAAAGACCCGCATGTCCCCGTAAAGCGGCGTGCTTTCAGGCAGGTAGCCGACAATCCGCCGGACCTCGTCGGCTTCCCAAAACACGTGGTATCCGCCCATATACGCCTCGCCGCTCGTCGCCGCCGCGAACGACGTCAGTATCCGCATCGTCGTCGTCTTCCCCGCACCGTTGCAGCCAACAAAGCCAACGACCTCGCCGCGCGCAATCTCGAACGACACGCCGTCCACTGCCACCGTGTCGCCATATACCTTCGTCAGATTTTGAACCTCAATCACCGCAGCCACCCGCTACCATTCGTTCGCGCGGAAATGCCGAAGGCAATCCTCGCCGCCTGTCGCCGCCACAAGCCACCAGAGCCACCCCACCGAAATCGTGAACATCCCCCCGCACAACACCGCGAAGCCAACCGGCGCGACGCTCCGCCAGACCGCGCCGCTCACCCCCAGCGCCGCCCACCAGACCGCCGCGGCAGCCAGCAGAACCATAAGAGCGCTCCGCGACCACTCCCGCAGCTCCGTCATTGCCTCGAAAACATACCACAGGGGGAGACATACAAGCCCCGCCACGAGCGACGCCAGGATCACCTCGACCTTGCCGACCTCCGCGGCGCCCAGCCGCCCCATCAGCCGCAGGAACGTCGTCTTCGCACAAATTGCAAACAACAGCAACGCCCCCGCTCCGCCCGCCAGAGACGCCGACAGCGCCGCCCCTGCCGCAGCGAACACCTTTACCCGCAGCGGAACATCGAGCGCCACTCGCCAGTCCGGCCGCGTCCGAAATCCGTGCCAGACGCGCGCGAAAAACAGCGCATACGCAAGGCCGACCGCCGACGCGAACAAGTTCTCGCCCGCCAGCGGCCGGTTCAGCAGCAATCCCCGAAACGAAAGGACAACGAGCACCAACAACACCGCCGACGCGCCCGCCCCGATGCCCGTCATCGCCCAGCCGAAGCGATTCACCCCTTTCGGCTGCGGCCCGTCATAGCGGGGCTGGCACAGCGCCCGCAGAGCCATGCGGCGGGCGGCATCCGAATCCCGGCTTATCGCCGAACTCTCAGAAAGCATAGGCGGTCGCCGTGCTCAGGCAAATGCAGCAGAAACCCTGCCCCTACCCGATAAGCCAGATTCTATCGGAATCCCCGCAAGGGGTCAAGCGTCGCCCAGACGCTGCCGATTCCCCAAGTTCCCGCGGACATCACGAGAGTGGCTGTCTTGGCGGCGAGAGTGCAGACCGCCCCTGTGCCCAGCCCTCGCCGGTTCCCGTGCCTCACAATACGAACTCGGATCATGCGAGGCGGTCAGACCCTTCGTATCCCAAAGAAACCACAGCACTCGTGCCACCGTGAAAACAGTGTCCGCGAACTGCCGCGGACGGCTCCTCCGCCGTCCGCTTGACGGCTCATCGCTGACTGCTTCTTTCTCGGGTCGGTCGCTAGCCGTCTTGCCAAGTCCTCGCGC
>CAZBRH010000038.1:0-5575 GCA_964494245.1 uncultured Planctomycetota bacterium
AAGATTCTCCGCGACCAGCTCAAGCCCGGCATTCTAAAGAACAACCTGATGGACGTGCACGATGACGTCGAGGGCGGCATGGCGCTCTCGGAGGCGCTCGCGAAGCACCCCAAGACGTTCAACAAGCTCTACGTGAACATGGTTCGGGCGGGCGAGGCCGGCGGTATTTTGGACCAGATTCTGGAGCGCCTTGCGACGTTTATGGAGAAAGCCGAGCGGCTCAAGAAGCGGGTGCTTTCGGCAATGATCTATCCCGCGGCGGTGATGACCGTCGCCGGGGGCATTCTGATTGTCATCATCGGCTTCATCGTGCCGAAGTTCCGCAAGATGTTCGAGGAAATCGGCTCGCAGTTGCCGATGATGACTCAGATTCTCGTGAACGCGGGCGACTTCGTCAAGGATTTCTGGTATGTTGTGCTCGCGATTCCCTTCGGCTTGTTCTTCCTCTATCGGATCATCGCCTATACGAAGACGGGCAAGTACTGGGTTGATTTTGTGAAGCTGCGCCTGCCGATCTTCGGGGTCATCGTGAGCAAGTCGTCCATTTCGCGTTTTGCCCGGACGCTGGGGACGCTGATCACGAGCGGCGTTCCCATTCTCGAGGGGCTGAACATTGTGAAGGATGCGACGCCGAACGCGGTCGTTGCGGCCGCCGTTGCGAAGGTTCACGACAGCATCCGCGAGGGCGAAAGCATGGCCGCGCCGCTCGCCGCGAGCAAAATCTGCGACGCGATGGTCATCAACATGGTGGACGTCGGAGAGGAGACGGGCGAGCTCGACAAGATGCTGCTCAAGATTGCCGACACGTATGACGAAGACGTGGACGTGCTCGTGGGAGGCATGATGAGCTTGATCGAGCCGCTGCTCATCATCGGCATGGGCGTGACAGTCGGCTTCATCGTCATCGCCCTTTTCCTCCCGCTGATCAACCTGATGAAGGAGATGAAGTAGCCCCGCCGGAGAGAACCGGCATCGTAAGGAGGCCAGCCGATGTTCGGGCACGCCGCCGTTCAAGGGCGCCGCGGGTTCACGCTCGTCGAGCTCCTCGTCGTCATGGGCATCATCGCCATTTTGATGGCCCTGCTCGTGCCGACCCTGGGCGCCATCCGGGAGCAGGCGAACATCAACAAGGTCACCGCGATCATTCAGGGCGTTTCGACGGCGCTCGACGCTTACAAACAGGTCCATCTCACCTACCCGCCCGATCACAACGCGACGTTTGCTTCGTCGGGGACTCCGGCCCGATGCTATAGCTCTGAATGTCTTGTTTACTACCTGAGCGGCGGGTCGATTTATTATATCCAGGGAACATCCCCCGCATCGTATCCATGGCAGCACGCCGCCTACAAGGTTGCCGGGCGGAAGGACATGACCGTCTACTATTCCTTCAACCGCAACGTGCTCGACGACCGGGACGGCGACAAGGCCCCGGAGCTTTTCGACCCCTGGGGCAGGCGCTTCGTCTACAACACGGGCGGCGCCACGAACTATCCGACGAATCCCTACAACCAATACGGCGCTCCGGCGCACAACATGGGACGGTTCGACATCATCACGGCCGGCCCCGACAAGAAATATGGCGGCGTCAACGCCAGCGACGACATCACGAACTACGACGATCAACTGCCAGACGAATATACCAAATTCAACAAAGGCCAGCCCTGGGATGAAGTGCCATGAGGCGTCACGCGCCTATCGGGGTCGCTGCTGCACCGCGAGCGGTTCCGCACGGCGGCGGATTCACGCTCGTTGAGCTTATCGTCGTCATGGCCATTATGACGCTCATCGGGCTTTTCGCCGCCCTCGCCATCTTCAACGTGCAGGACCACACGAAGCGCACACAGACCGAGAGCACCATCCGCCTCATCGAGATTGCACTCGAAGCATACAGGCAGGACATCGGGCACTATCCCAGAGGCGACGGAAACTCGCTGCCGTCGCTCCTTACCGAGACGGGACCTGGCTGGAAGAACGCCGGAAAACACTGGTTCCCGAACCGCAGCGACCTCAAGGACGCCTGGGGCCTGCCCATCCAGTATTGCAGCCACGCCGAATATGCGCTCGACCAATACGGCACCTACACGAGCGTCAAGGACGGCCAAACCTATGGCACCTACCGCGGCGTCGAACGCACGGTCAATAAGAAGGACTTCTACAACTCGAAGACATACCAGATATACTCCCACGGGCCGAACATGGTTACCTGGGAGAAGGACCCGACGAAGGGCGGTCTTCCTCGGCTCTGTGGGACGCAGGAAGACGATATTCGGAACTGGCGGCACGAGAGGTTTTACACCCCGCAGGACTACGGCGTCGTGCCGTAATCCGGCGGGAGTCGTCCGGCAGACGGTGGGCGAGGCAGATGCACGTGAGGCGAAAGAAAAGCCGCGGTGTCACGGTCATGGAAGTCCTCATGGCGATCTTCGTCATGTTGATCGGCGTGACCGGCGTCATCGCGCTCTTCCCCGTCGGCGTCCACCTGAGCCAGCAGGCGGCGGACGACATTGTGGGTGCGATGACTGTCCAGAGCGCGCTGGCGGCCGTGCGCGTCGAGCCGGGCTTGCGCAACCGCGTCAAGGCCTACGTTGCAGGCCAATATCCGAACGGCGACGTGCTGGCCTGGGACGGGACGCAGTCGAAGGGCCTCGACGGCTATACCGGCACACTTTCCACTCCGAGCGCCAGCACGCCCACCCGCGTGAATTTTTCCAGCATGCCCAATGGCTACACCAACATGTTCCTTGTGAAGGCCCAGGGGGACACATCTGCGGTCAAGGCAAACGACTGCGCCTTGCTGCTCGTCACAAGCGGGAAAGCCGCCTCTAAACTTTATCGCCTGGATGCCAGCACATCTCCGAACTACACGGATTATTCCACCTCTACGTTCGCTTCCGTGGCCAATGGCTACACACACTTTTACGGCGACGGCATCGTGGCCGGCGACACATTTCGCTTTCTCGGCGCACGTGATGAAAGGGGCGTGTGGGCGACTGTGCCCGCGGGGTTCTATGCCGACGCCTCCGGCCCCAAGACCGTCTTCTACCTCGGCCAGGGCGCCGCCGAGGGCTACGGCTACCTCGCCATTGTCACCCGTCGCAGAAGCGATCCCAGCACCGTCCGGATCGACGTCCTTGTGTACAAGGGCTACGACAAGACCCTTCCGCCCGAGGGCAACCTGCCCGCCGTGGCCCACTACACGACCTATTGGTCGATGGACATGCTCGATGGCACGCCGTAAGCAAATCATCCCCATCGTGTCGCTCAGACCGCGCCGGACGCGCGGCTTTACGTTCATCGAGTTGATTGTCGCCGTGGCGCTGAGCATCATCCTCATGCGCGGCATGTATGTCGTTTTCTATTCTGCGACGAACCTCACCACACTTTCCGAAGGGAAATCCGAGCTTCTGCTGGAGGCCTCTGCGATCTACGAATACATCAGCCGGGACATCGCGCGCGCCCCTTATTCCGGTTCCCGCAGCTTCACGGCCAGCGCAAACACGCTCCTCTTCCGCGCGACCGGACTTGCCGGCAGAAACGACGTCTACATCAAATACGAACTCGAAGGGAACAACCTCAAGCGCACCGTCTATAGCGTCGGCGCCGGCGGCTCCGTCGGCAGCCCAGTAGACGAGGATGGCGATGGCACGATCGACAGCGGGATGATCGTTTCGAGCAAAGTGACGTTATTCGAGACCGCGTGCCACAGCTCTGGCGACATCAACGGCGGTTGGTCTCAAGGAACATCAACGACCACCCGCGCCATCAGGGTGCGCTTCAAGCTGACCAGCGCCCTCCTTGCTGGCAGCGGTCTTCAGTCAGATGTGATCGAACGCCTGACGACCTTCACCGTGTGCTTCCCCGTCCTGTCCATGTGATTTCTGCCGGGCTTTGCTTTGTGCTTTCAGCTCCCGCGAGGGTCGTGTATAATCAGGGCGCTGGCCTGATGAGGAGGAACCGACATGCCCGAACACGAGCCGCCGGCCGAAGACGCGGGAGCACGCACGGATGTCCCGTCGCAGCGCTATTGCCTCCATTGCAAGAAGGTCACCCCCTTCACGTTCACCTACGCAGAGGGCTACCTCATCAAGGCGCGCTGCAACGAATGCGGCACCGTCGAGCGCGACCGCAAGCTGCTCGCAAAGGTGTTCGTCGAAGACCTCATCGACCGAGCGTTCGACGCTGCCAAACGGCAGGCCAAGCGGACGCTTCACGAGCCGGCCGAGGCCGTCGGGGAGCTCCCCAAGAAGGTCATCCAGAAATCCCTCCGCGAAATCCACCGCATCCTGAACATCTTCAAGGAATAGCGCCCGCCATGCCCCCCAGCCCCCATGGATCACATAGGTCGTATAGGTCCCATACGTCCTATCGCACCAGCTTCCGCACCGCCGCCACAATCTTGTCCGGGCTGACAAGAAACTCCTGTTCGAGCGATTGGGCACACGGGGGAACGCAATTCGGCGCGGCCAGCCGCATCACCGGCGCGTCAAGATAGTCGAATCCCTTTTCGACGATCTGCGAGACCACCTCGCCTGTGAAGCTGCCCTGAAGGACTGCCTGGCAAGTGATGAGGCACCGCCCCGTCTTCCGCACCGACGCCAGAATCGTGTCGATGTCGAGCGGCCAGAGCGTCCGCGGGTCCACGACCTCGACCGAGATGCCGTCCTCCGCAAGCGTCTTCCCCGCTTCGAGCGCGTGGAGCACCGGCCAGCCCCACGCCACCACCGTGACATCCTTGCCCTCGCGCTTCACGGCCGCCTTTCCGAGCGGGACAAGGCATTCCCCCACCGGCACGACGGCCTCTTCGCCGTAAAGCTGCTGGTGCTCGAAAAAGACCACCGGGTTCGGGTCGCGGATCGCCGACTTGAGCAACCCCTTCGCGTCGTAGGCATCCGAGGGGCAGACGACAATCAGTCCCGGCATGTGCGTGCAGATGGATTCGAGGCACTGCGAATGCTGCCCAGCATAGCCCCGGCCGCCGCCGTGCGGCGTCCGAATCACCATCGGCACGCTCATCTGCCCGCCGGACATGTCACTCCACTTCGCCGCCTGGTTCCCCGTCTGATCCATCGTCATCAGAATAAAGTCGTCATACATGATCTCGCAGACGGGCCGCAATTCCGTCATCGCCATGCCGACGGCGCAGCCGACGATTGCCGACTCCGTAATCGGGGTATTGAAAACGCGGTCGCGGCCGAAGATGTCGATCAGGCCGCGCGTCACCGCGAATGCCCCGCCGTATTCCGCGATGTCCTCGCCGAACAAGACAACGCGCTCGTCGCGCAACATCTCCTCGATCAGCGCCTCGTTCACCGCGAGCCGATAGCTCAAGAGGCCGCCTTCCTTACGCTTATGCTTTGGCACTTCGCCGATGGGCCTTGGGCGGGCGTATCGCGGCGGTACCGGCTCTTCCTTCGGCTCGCGATACATATGAAGGAGCAGCGTAGCGGGCGCGGGGTCGGCCGCCGTCGCGGCCTTCACGGCCATGTCTGCGTTCCGCTGCCACACGCGCTGCCGAAGGTCTTCCAGCATCTTTTCGGTAATCGGGCCGCCTTGCTCCGGAGGGAAATTCGCTTCG
>CAZBRH010000038.1:5585-23295 GCA_964494245.1 uncultured Planctomycetota bacterium
AGCAGTTCCTTTGGAAACACGGCGATGGGGTCGCGTTCCATCCATGCTTGCACTTCGCTCCGGTCGCGGTAGGCCTGGGCGTCGCTCAGCGAGTGGCCCTTGAAGCGATACGTCATGAACTCCAGGATCACGGGACCATGGCCTTCGCGGCACAGCGCCGCCGCCCGTTGCGTCGCCTCGCGGACCGCGAGGACGTTCATCCCGTCCACGACTTCCGCGTGGAGGCCATCCACGTGGTAGCCCGCGCCGCAGCGAGCAAGGTAGTCCAGCCCCGTTGTCTCGCCGATAGACTGGCCGGACATCGCGTATTGGTTGTTCACGATCGCGAAGACGACGGGCACGCCGAACTTGCGCCGCATCAGGCCGTTGTGGAACTGGGCCATCGTCGCCATCGTGATGGATTCGTGAGAGATGCCGTTCTGGTAGGCGCCGTCGCCCGCGAGGCAAAGAACGATCTGGCCGCTTTCGCGGTATCGGGCCGAGATGCCAGCGCCCGCCGCGATGCCCATGTGTCCGCCGACAATCGCGTTCGCGCCCAGGTGCCCGCTCTCGAAGTCTGCGATGTGCATGCTCCCGCCGACGCCGCGGCAATAACCGTCCGCCTTGCCGAAGAGTTCAGCAATCATCCGGTAAACGTGGAGCCGCAAGGCCGCCTCTTCGAGCTCCGCGCGGCCGGCGCTGGGCCGGGGCGTCGCTCCGATGAACTCGAGCATGGACGCATACTTGGCGAGCCGCGCCCGCAGGGCCTCGTCGGTCATGCCCTTGATCACCATGTAGCCCTTGGCAACCGCGTCGCCGTGCCCACGATGGGAACTGGTGATATAATCCTCCGGTGCGAGCGCGGCGATGGAGCCGGTCGAGGTCGCCTCCTGCCCGATGGAGATATGCGTCGGCCCGATATAGGCGTATCGCGGCAGCGGCTGATACGCTCCCGCCTTGATCTCCGCAATCATCTCCTCGAAATACCGGATCATCAGCATCTGTTCCAGAAGCTCAAGGCACCGCGCGCGCGTGACCGCCCCCGCGTCGATCTCGTCCTGAAGCTTCCTCTGGTATTGGAAGATCGGGAGCCGGGGCAGTTCGAGCACCTTCGGTTCGGGGTGAAGGATCGCCTGAATTTCCTTGACCAAAATCCTGCCTCCTCTTGCTGGTTCGGGGCGCCGAGCGGGGATTCTATCATCAGCACCGCAGGGAGTCAACGCGGGCCGCGGCGACAAGCCGAAGGGTTCCGCTCAGTAGTGCACCCGGCCGATCTTGAGGCGGAGGGTGCGCTCGACGCCGGACGTCAGGACGCCGAGCGCGATGGAAAGGAACTTGCTTTCGGCAGAGTCGGCGCGCGACGTGAGCACCACGGGGGCCGCCGCACCGACCACACAGCCAGCAACCTTCGCCCCCGCCGCATAGACGAACGACTTGACGAGGATGTTCCCCGCTTCGACGTTCGGCACAATGAGCACGTCGGCCGTTCCGGCGACGGGGCCGCCGATCCGCTTGTGCCGCGCCGCGGCAACCGACATCGCGTCGTCGAACGCAAGAGGCCCATCGACAATGCAGCCCTCTGGGAACTGGCCCCGTTCGGACATCTTGTGCAGACACGTCGCGTCCACCGTCGCCGGCATCTTCGGGTTCAGAAGCTCGATGGCGCCGAGACACGCCACGCGCGGCTCGGCGATGCCGAGCACGCGCGCGATGTGCACCGCATTCAAGATAATCTCCGCTTTCGCTTCGAGGTCGGGAGCGATGTTCATCGCCGAGTCGGACACGAGCACAAGCCGGTCATACGCGGGCATCTCGCACGCGAAGACGTGGCTCATCCGCAGCCCCGTCCGCAGGCCGACCCCCTTGTCGAGCACCGCGCGAAGAAAGTCGTCCGTGTAGAGATAGCCCTTCATCAAGACGTCGGCCTTTCCCGTGTGAACGAGTTCGGCCGCGCGGAGGGCGGCCTTTTCGGGAATCGGTTCGTGCACCACGTCGTCCGGGTCGAGGGCGAGTCCCGCTGCTTCGGCGAGCTCACGGATGCGGCGTGCATCGCCGACGAGGGTGGCCCTCGCCACGTTTTCGTCTGCGGCGCGCTTCACCGCCTGGATGACCGTCGGGTCATCCGCCGCCGCGACGGCCACCCGCTTGACCGGGTAGTCCTTTACCGCGTCGAGAATCTCCTTGAGTTTCCTCATCGTTGCTCCGAGCCAAAGCCACGCCCCGCTGACCGCTTCCTGCCTATTCGATTTGCTTCATGTCTTCCAGAATGTCGGCAACGGGCAGGACGGTGGGCAGCATCCGCGACCCGATGGCGCCCAACATGCCGCCGCTCGCACCGCCCTTGCTGGTGCGCAGGACAACGATGCCCGCCAGCCCGCCCTCCAAGTCGAACACTGGGCAGCCGAGCGCCGCCACACTGTCCAAAAGCCCAAGCACGTAGAGCCGACGCGGCTTCTTGATGACCGCGTGCACCGTGCCGACGGATACCGAGGGCTGGCGGTCGCCGACCGCCCCCAGCCGCGTCAACAGGATGACGTTATCGAGGATGTCCAGCTCCGCCCCGGCCTGCTTCAGGCCGACGTTCGGCAGGGCGGTCTTCGTCTCCGGCCGAAGGAAAACGAGGTCGAGGTCCTTATCGCGGAAAACAATCTTGAGCGGGAGTTCGGCGCCGCCTTTCGCACCGGGGATGAGCTTGGCGCTCTTCACCTCCGACTCGATGTTCAGCCCTGGGTTGTCCGCCGCCTGGGCCTCCGCCGGGTTCAGCGCCGTATTCGACGCGACAATCAGCCCGCTGTCGTCCAGCACTGTTCCGAGCACTTCCGACTCCTGCTCGCGGGCGGGCATCTCGCGCCCCTGATACGTCACCTTGACCGATGTGACGATCTTGAGCGAGACGACGGCCGCCTCGTGCTTGTTCACAACTTCCCGGACGGCGTCCTTGAGCGGCGTCTCTCCTCCGTATGCTCCGCCGCCAACCAACGCCAAGACACAGAACATCCACGCCAACAGCGTTCGCATCGGCATTTCCTCACTCCTCTTCCGTGAAACCCCCGGCGGGCTGCTGTCCGGGCAGCCAGGGGGTCTCGACTTCGACGAACAACGTGTAAAGACCGCGCTTGACGAAGAACACGACATAGGCCGGCTTCTTCACGGCCAGGTCGCTCATGACCTGCCGCAGCGCCGCCACATCCGGCGTCGGCGTCCCGTCCACCGAAAGCACGACATCCGAGACGCGCAGATTTGCGACGGCGGCCAAGCTGCCCGGTTCTACCTCCGAGACCAGCGGCCCGACTGCTGCTTTGTCCAGCTTCTCGGTGCGGCGATCCTCGTCAGAAACGTCCCGTGCCGTAAAGCCCAAATCGAGGTTGCGGTAGCGCCGCATCTCCCGCGTTGCCTTCGGGCTTCGCTCCAGTTCGACCGGGATTTTCATCTCTTTGCCGTCCCGGAACACGGTCAATTCGACCGTCTGGCCGACTTGGCGTTCGCGGAGCATCGCCGGAAATACGTCGGCGTGTTCGGGCCGCGAGGCGCGGATGGGGTCGCCGTCGATCTCCGTGATGATGTCGCCGACACGCAGGCCGGCCTTCTCGGCGGACTGCCCTTCGAAGACGCTCGTGAGCCGGACCCCTGTCCGTCCCGCCAGTCCCAAAGCATCGGCGAGGTCGCTCGTCAGCACCTGATGGGCGGCGGGCAGCCAGGCCTTGCGGGCTTCGGGACTGCGGTCCTCGAGCTCCTTGATCCCTACCTTGACAAGCGTGAGCCACTGCTCGCCCTTCCGCTCGAACGCCACGAGCGTCGGCACCGGCTCCGTCTTGCCTTCGAGGATACGGGCGGTCTCGGCTCGCAGGGCGTCGAGGTCTTTGACCAGATTCTCGCCAACCGATACGACGATGTCGCCGGGTTGGATCTCCGGCCTTGCGCTGGCGCAGGGGCCTCCCGGCCGCACGCTCGAAACAAGGACTCCGTCGGTGCTCTTCCGCTTGAGCGCCCTTGCCTCCATCTCCATCAGATTCCGCGCAGTCATTCCCCACTCCCGCACCTCGCGGTCGTCCCCTCTCGCCCGCTCACGGAGTTTCGTTTTCACCGCAACCGTTTTCTGCTCGCCACCTCGCTCGATGACGACGTTGACCTCTGCGCCGACCGGCGTCTCGAAGATGAGGCGGTTGAACACGGGGAGGTCTTCGGCGAATCGGGCATCGACGGGCTTGCCGTCATACGAGAGCACAATATCGCCGGGCTGAAGGCCCGCCGCTTCGGCGGGACCGCCGGGGACGATTCCGCTCACGAGCACGCCGCGCTTCCGCCCGCTGCTCTTGAGCAGCGGCTGCGCAACGATTCCCAGGACGCTTCGCGCCGGCTCGCTTCGTTCCATAATCTGTTGGACGACGACTTTTGCCAGATTGCTCGGGATCGCTCCGCCCAGCCCCATGCCGATTTCGTTGATGCCGACGATTTCGCCGTCGAGGTTGACGAGCGGCCCGCCGCTATTGCCCGGAAAAATCGCCGCGTCGTGCGCGATCCATTTCACCAACGCCCCGACATTCTCGCCGTCGAGCCGAAACTGTCCCTGCAACCCGGCAGGCAGGATGAGGTCTACGTTGCTCACGACCCCCGCAGTGACCGACTGGGAGATGGACCCGGGGCTGCCCATCGCAAGGACCGTGTCGCCGACTTTGAGCTTGGCCGAATCGCCGAATCGAGCATACGGATAAGGCCGCTGCTCCGTGAGCTTGAGGACGCACAGGTCGGCAAGCGGGTCGGTGCCGATACGCTCCGCGCGGATTTCTTCCTTGTTCGGCAGCACACAGACGATGCTCGTCGCCCGGCCGGCCACGTGGTGATTCGTCACAACGTGCCCTTCGGGCGAGATGATGACGCCGCTGCCGCCGGCCTGCATTCGAACCTCGCGCCCGTCGCTGAAGACCGGCACAATCACTTGTATCCGAACGAGCGCCGGATACACAGCGTCGATCGCCTTCTGGAACCGGCCCGACCGCGCCGACAACGAAATCTCCACGTTCGTCGCCGCACACCCGGCCGCCAGCAACACAAAGAAGACCGCCACACGGCCTCGACGATTCTTCACACACCTTCCTTTCCAAGCGGATGACGTGGCTTCCAGCTGGAACGCACTATAACACTTTGCAGATACCCCGACAAGCCGCCGCCTTATTTCATCTTCCTGATGCGGACCTCGATGCCCTTCTCCCCAGCGAGGAGCTCCACGAGCTTGGCCGTGTCCGTGTCCCCGTGTGGTAGGGATAGAGGATTCGAGGGCGAAACGCTTCCGCGGCTTCGGCCACCATCTCCGGCGTCATGGTGTAGGGCAGGTTCATGGGCAGGAAAGCAACGTCAACACCCTGGAGCGCTTTCATCTCTGGGACGTTTTCCGTTTCGCCCGCGACATGAACGCGCTTGTCGGCAAACGTGCTGACGTAGCCGCTCCCGTCCCTGCGGGGGTGGAAGGGGACGCCGGGCGAGCGGTGGTGCACAATGTTGTAGGTGGGGAGGGCCTTGATGCGGAGCGTTGCCGGCCTCCCTTCGCCCGGCTCAGCGGCAGCGCAGGCCAACTGCGCCGCGAATAGGGTAACCAGCGCGTTCAGCGCGCGTGCCGCTCTCATCGGCTCACTCGAACGCCCACAGCGTCACGGCGTTCTCTTCCTTCACGAAGACGTTCTTCCCGGCGATAACGGGATGCGCGTAGGTTGGCGTGTCGGCGACCTTGATCCGGGCCAACTCCACATAACCCTTATCGGTCGGGGCGAAGACCGTGAGCTGCGAGTCGTTTGTGAGGGCCATCATGACCGAACCCGCGTCGAGGACGGCCGCAAAGCCGCCCCGGCCCCGCGTTGTCGTGTCCATCCATACCGTCTTCCCCGTTTTCGCGTCGATGCAAAAGAGCTTATCACGGTCGGTCAGGCCAAAGAGCAGGCCGTTCTTCAACACGGGCGTGTTGAACTGGACCGCGACTTCCGCGTTGTTCCAGAGCTCCTCGACGGCGAACCCTTCGCCCTGTTTCTCAACCTTCAGGGCTTTCGTTCCGCGGCCGGAGCCCGTGCAGATCACGGTCTGTCCGTCCACAATAGGCGTCGCGGCATTGTAGGCGCGGCCCTGCGGCACAAACGGGCTTTTCCAAAGGAGCTTCCCGTCGGCCGCACCGATGCCCACGATGCTCTTCTCCGTCAGCGTCACAATCTGCTTCGTCCCACCCACCGTCAGGAGCACCGGCGAGGCGTATTCGGGGGCTTCAGCCGCCCATCTCCACCTCTCGTCGCCCGTGGCAAGGTCGAACGCAATAAGCGCCCCGTTCTTCTGTCCGCCGAGATGCGCAACAACCATCCCATCCGTGATAATCGGCGACATCCCCGTGAAGTATCTCGGCACCACCTGAAACGGTTCCTTGCGCCACACGAGTTTGCCGTCGGCAGCATCCAGGCACGAAAGCACCCCGCCGACGCCCAACGTGACCACCTTCCCGTCGGCGACGGCCGGCGAACTGCGGGGGCCGGGATGGCGAGCCGCCGGGCCACTGACGGCTTGCGCCGCGTAGTGGTAGCGCCAGATTTCCTTCCCGCTGGCCGCGTCGAGGCAGAGCGCCACCTCGTTGCCGTCCTGCCGCGCAAAGACGTAGAGCCGGTCGCCAACGAGCGCGGGCGTCGCCGCCCCCAGGCCGACTGTCGTCTTCCACTTCTGCGTCAGCGCCTTGGGCCACACCTCTGGCGCGGTGAATCCTGTGACCCTGCCGTCGCGGTTGGCCCCGCGCCACTGCGGCCAGTCCTCAGCACCCACGAGCGACACGCTCACGAAAATCAGACAGGCCACGGCAACGCCAAGCAGTCGGCTCCTGGTCATCACGGCGACATCTCCTTCCCAGAAAAGCGGCCGGTTCGTCATATCCCCGAATGCGACCCCACTGCACTCTGTGTACTACACCCCGGCACGCCTGTCAAGTTTCCGCATGGGTCGTAATTGTTCCAAAATCTGTGTGGTGGTGTTTTGAGCACAACCTACCGTGCCATTCTTGTTCCGAAAAGCCCGCGTCTCGCGCCGCGAAAAGTATCACACAACCTTTGGGACGGCCGATTCCAAGCAAACTTGAAACCGCACCGGCTGCGGGGTAGAATCCACCGTCGCTTGGAGGAGAGAAGAGGATGCCCGCGAGAGACAAACGCCCGTTGAACTCGATCGCCGTCATCGGCACGTATCTGCCGCGTCTCTGCGGCATCGCGACGTTCACGTCCGACCTCTGCAACGCAATGGCCAAGGTCTTGCGCCCCGGGCGTGTGCTTGCGTTGGCTTTGGACGATATTCCTGAGGGGTACCCGTATCCGGAGGAGGTCTGCTTCCAGATTCGCGCGAATCAGCAAGTGGACTACGGGCGAGCGGCGAATTTCCTGAACATCAATCAGGTCGACGTAGTGGTCGTCCAACACGAGTTCGGCATCTTCGGCGGTCCCTCGGGTGCGCACATCCTCGGGCTGATCCGTGACCTGAGCATGCCGGTGGTTACGAACCTGCACACGGTGCTGCGGGAGCCGAACGATGAACAGAGGGCCATTACGAGCGAACTCGGGAAAATCTGCTCGCGGCTGCTCGTGATGAGCCAGCGGGCTGTCGATATGCTCGTGTCGATCTACAACATTCCGAGCGAAAAGATTGTGTTCATCCCACATGGCATTCCGGATGTGGCTTTCATTGATCCGAATTTCTACAAGGATAAGTTCGCGGTCGAGGGGCGGAAGGTGATCCTCACGTTCGGCCTTCTGTCGCCGAACAAAGGGATCGAATACGTGATTCAGGCGATGCCCGCCGTCATCGAGAAGCATCCGGAGGCGGTTTACCTGATTCTCGGTGCGACACATCCGCACATCAAGCGCTCCGTCGGCGAAGAATACCGCCAGACGCTTCAGGGGCTTGTCCGCGACCTCGGTCTGAATGAGCACGTAGCATTTCATAACCGCTTCGTTACGGTGGAGGAACTCTGCCAATACATCGGCTCGGCGGACATCTACGTGACGCCGTATCTCAGTCCGGAGCAGATTACGTCTGGAACGCTGGCCTACGCCTTGGGCGCCGGGAAGGCGGTCATTTCGACGCCGTATTGGTATGCGGAGGAGATGTTGGCCGATGGGCGCGGCCGACTGGTGCCCTTCAAGGACCCGGAAGCGCTGGCCAAAGAGGTGATTTACTTGCTCGACCACGAGCAGGAACGCCACGCGATGCGAATCCGCGCCTACGAGTTTACGCGGGAGATGACGTGGCAAAACGTCGCCGCATCCTATATCCGCGTCGCGCGCGAGGTGACGGCGGAACGCTCGCGCCGCCCGAGACCTTCCCTGCCCATCGTTCCAACCGAGGCCATCGAAACGCTACCGGAGCCAGACCTGCGGCACCTCCGCGCGATGACGGACGACACCGGAGTGCTCCAGCACGCCATCTACTCGATCCCGCACCGCAAGCACGGCTACACGACCGACGACAACGCCCGGGCGCTCAACGCGACCTCCCTGTATTGGCGGCTGTATCAGGACGACAGCGTCCTGCCGCTCATGAACACCTACCTCGGCTTTCTCGTCGACGCCTTCGACTCCGAGACCCGACGTTTCCGGAACCACCTCACCTACGACCGACGGTGGCTGGATCACAACGACAGCGAGGACGCTCACGGGCGGGCGCTCTGGGCGCTCGGGCTGGCGACGGCGAACGCACCGAACGCCTCCATCCTCAGTCTTGCGGTGCGGCTCTTCGGCGAGGCGCTGCCGCCCACGGAGCATTTCACGTCGCTCCGAGCCATCGCCTTCACCATCATCGGCATCCACGCCTACCTCGAATGGTTCACGGGCGATGCGACCGCGCGCCGCATGCGCGTCGTGCTCGCCGAAAAGCTCTATGACCATTACCTGCGTTGCGCGACCGATGATTGGCCGTGGTTCGAGGACACGGTGACTTATGCGAACGCGCGGCTGCCGCACGCGCTCATCTTGTCCGCACAATGGATACCGAATCAGGAAATGGGCGAGGCGGGGCTGAAGGCGCTCGACTGGCTGCTCCGCGTCCAGACGTCCGAAGATGGCCGCCTCTCCCTCATCGGCAACGACGGCTGGTTCAAGCGAGGGGGGACGAAGGCCCCCTTCGACCAACAGCCGCTCGAAGTGATGGGCTTGGTGGAGGCCTGTGCCGAGGCCTGTATGTGGACGCGAAGCCGCTATTGGCTCGAACAAGCGCGCCGCTGCCTCGATTGGTTCCTCGGCCGCAACGACCTGAATATCCCGCTGTATGACTTCAAGACGGGTGGCTGCTGCGACGGGCTTCAGCCCGACGGTCCCAACCGCAACCAGGGCGCCGAGTCCACGCTCTCCTGGCTCGTCTCCCTGCTTTCCCTCCTCAAACTAATCGCCGCCCGCAATCTTGCCGATAATAGCGCTGCGGAACAAGGCGAGACCGAAAGTTCTTGCGAGGACAACCGCTCGTGAGCAAGGCCCCGATCGTCATGGTTTCCAGTTATCCGCCGCGCCTTTGCGGCATCGCCATCTTCTGCGAAGAAGCCCGCGAGTTCATCCAGAAGCGCGAACCCGACCGCGACGTCCTCGTCATCAGCCACACGGACGGCGAAGGCGACGGGGTCTTTCCGCTGATTGATATGAAGCGGCGGGACTGGTGGAGCCCCGTCGTCGAGAAGATTGATGAGCTCCGCCCCTACGCCGTCCATATCGAGCACGAATACGGCCTTTACGAATACGTCGAAAACGGCGAGGGCGACCGGAATGCTGGCTTCCTCGAAATGCTGAAGGCGCTCAAAGACCATCCCGTTATTATCGAACCCCACACCGTTCACGGGCGGATGCGAGAACACGAGGCGTGGTTTGTCGGCCAGATGTGCCAACTGGCCGACGTCGTTCTCTTCAAGTGTCATTACCAGAAATGGCGTCTGGAATGGAACCTGCAATCGGTCGAACGCGGCATGCCGACGAACATCATGATTGTTCCCCACGGTGCGCGTCCCGACCGTCGCTACGGGCTCGACGAAATCCCGCGGCTCCGCGCCGAACTCGGCCTCGACCGCTTTCCCTACCTGTCCCTCCACCTCGTCGGCCTCATCGGCTGGATACAATCGAACAAGCGGTGGGATATTCTTACATCGATGTGGGAGGACATCGCCATCGAGGTGAAGAACCGCACCGGCGTGGACTGGGACCTTCTGGCTGCTGGCGCCATGCGCGATCCGGCGCACCGTCGGGACTACGAACGGTACCGCAACGGCATAGAAATGCTCGAAAAGAAGGGCCTTGCCCACTACTACGAGTTCATACCGCGCGGCGAGCAATACTACAAGATGATGGCCATTTGCGACTTTATCGTGCTGCCCTCGACCGACGAGACACAGTCCGGAACGCTCGCGCGCATCATCGCTCTGAACAAGCCCTACGTGACGACGGCGCCGCTCGAGGGGCTGACGGCGCAGACGCTCGAATCCGGCGGCGGGCTGCTCTTCACGAACAAGCAAATGCTCCGCGACGCCGTCGTCCGGCTCTGCTGCGACGAGAACTTGCGGCTCGAACTCGGCTGGCGGCTCAAACAATACCTCGACAACGTCGTTTCGTGGGAAGTGGTCGCCGGGCAATACTACGAAGCGTATGCGCTTGCCCGGACGGCGAAGGCCACCGGCCGCCGCGTGGAAATCCCGCCCGAATTCTGATTGCGCGGAAGCCAACTATGCGGTTGCCCGCGCTGTTCCGCCTGCGCTGCGGCTCGCGCTGGCATGATGCTCTTGGTTCCTGCTATAATTCCTGCACCGTGAGACTAGGAATTGATTGCAGGGAACTGCTCGCGGGTTCGCTGAACGGGATCGGGCGGTTTGTCGGGAATTTCCTCCGGGCGTTGACGCTCGGTGACAAGCCGCCGGAGATTTTCCTCTACGGGAACCGGGACACGGTCTTTGACCTGCCCAACCGGTGGGGGAAGCCCGTGCGGGCGCGAACCCGGCGGGCCGCCGAAGCCGCCGCGTGGTGGTGGGAGCGCGTCTCCCTGCCCCGAATGGCGCGGCGTGACCGGCTCGACGTGTTCCTTTCGCCTTCCTTCAAGGCGCCCGGCGTTCGCTCGTGTCCCGTCGTCATCACGGTGCACGACCTTTTGCTTCTGCGGATGCCGCCAGAGCTTTCGGGCCGGAGTGCGATGTATTGCCGCGCCTTCCGGTCATTTGTCGCCGGGTTCGCGCGGCGGGCCGCCGCGGTGTTCACCGTCTCCGAGCACTCGCGGCAGGACATCATCGAATTGCTCGAGGTTCCGCTCGAGAAGGTGCGCATCGTCGGCAACTGCGTCGGCCCGCAGTTCCGCGTCATCAACGATACCGCGCAGATTGCGGAGGCGAAGCGGGCGTATGGGATCGAGGGCGACTACGTGCTCTACATAGGCGGCTTCGCGCCTCACAAGAACGTTGAGGGGTTGCTTCGGGTGCACGCTGCGCTCGATGCAGAACTGCGGGGCCGATTCCGGCTTGTGCTCGCGGGTGCGCCGGGCAAGTGGACGCCGCGGCTGCGGCGGGCGGCGAGCAAGCTCGGCGTTGACGCTCGCTTTGTCGGCCACGTCGCCGAGGAGCACCTGCCAGCGCTCTACGCCGGGGCCGCAGCGTTTGCGACGCTCTCGCTCTGGGAGGGCTTCGGGCTTCCGGCTGTGGAGGCGATGGCCTGTGGAACTCCTGTCCTCTGCTCCGACCGAGCGTCGTTGCCCGAGGTGGCGGGCGACGCCGCGCTCCTTGTCGATCCCGACAACCGCGAGGCGTGCCGCGATGCGTTGGCGCGATTGCTGACCGACGCCGAACTCCGCCACGACCTTCGGCAGAAAGGACTCCGGCGCGCAGAGAACTTCTCCCCACTTCGCTTCGCCGGGCTGGTCCTTGATGCTCTTACGGATGTGAGTAACAGGCATAGATGATTTTCTTGCGCCGGGCGAAAAAGCTATCTGTGCCGGTTGTCCCGTTGTCCGCGCCGATGATAAAATAGCATCTGACGAGACCCCGCTGCGCGAGGGCTGGCGGATGAATCCTGCTGGGCACAAGGCGATGTATTTCGAGCCGTTGGAGGGCGGGCGCGTCCGCTGCGTCTTATGCCCGCACCGCTGCGTCATTGCGCCCGGTCGTTCGGGCATTTGCCGCCAGCGATGGAACGAAGGCGGAACGCTGACGAGCCGCATTTACGGCCGCGTCACGTCCATCGCGATGGACCCCATCGAAAAGAAGCCGCTCTACCACTTCCACCCCGGCGAGGAGATTCTCTCCATCGGGACGAACGGCTGCAACTTTTCGTGCAAGCACTGCCAGAACTGGTCGATCAGCCAAAGGGACGCTCCGACGCAATCGCTGCCGCCTGCGGAGGCCGTTCGCGTCGCGCGGGACAACGGCTCGTTCGGAATCTCCTACACATACAACGAGCCGTTCATCTGGTATGAATACGTGCTCGACACGTCGAAGCTCGCCCGCGAGCACGGCCTGAAAAACGTCCTCGTCACCAACGGCTTCGTCAACCCCGAGCCGCTTGCGGAGTTGCTGCCGTTCCTTGACGCGCTGAACATCGACATCAAGTCCATCCGCGAAGAGTTTTACAGGGAAATCTGCGGGGGCCGGCTCGCACCCGTCCTCGAAACGTGCATCGCCGCACGCAAAGCTGCGCACGTCGAGATCACCAACCTCATCATTCCGACGCACAACGACTCCGAAGCCGACCTCACCGCTCTGGCCGACTGGGTCCGCGACCACTTGGGCGCCGACACGCCGACGCACCTTTCGGCGTATTTCCCGCGCTATCGGCTCGACGCACCGCCCACGCCGCCAGAAACGCTCGAACGCGCCTACGGGATTTTCGCGGAACGGCTCGATTACGTCTATCTCGGCAACATGATGCTCGACAAGGGGTCTGACACGTTCTGTTCGTCGTGCGGTGCGATCCTCATCCGCCGCCACGGCTATGCCACGCGAATCGTCGGCCTCGACGGCGTGAAGTGCGCCAAGTGCGGCGCCGCCACGAACGTTGTGATCTGACACGTCCGCAGGGAGAAAGAACATGCCGCGCTATGTTGCCTCGTGCGTTCTGGCCTGTTGCCTTTTCGCCCATCTGACCGCTCGGGCGGACATCACGGTGGAGGGCACGGTCTACTACTGGAACGGCGACGTGGAAAACGCCGACAAGACGACGGGCGCATAGTAATCGTTCCAAAATCTGTCGGATCGAATTCGGGCTACAATATATCGCGCCATTGCGATGGCGGCAGCCCAACACCTTGCGTGCTGAAAGAAGCCTTACAACCTTTGGAACACTTACGTTTCAGGACTGACTTGTCGGGGGGCAATCGCGGTATTATAATCTCACAGGGTTAGCGATTCCTGGCCACTTTTCTCCGGGAACAAGGGTTGGCGTTTCTCGATAGATTTTTCACCTCGGCGGGCGGCTCGACCGATGGCCCCTCGAGAATCGGGGCCTACACGCTCACCAAGCCGATCGCTCACAGCGCCATGTCCACCGTCTATTTGGGCACAGGACCCGACGGGAAGCAAGTCGCCGTCAAGGTGCTCTCTCCGCACGGAAATCGCATTGCCGAAAAGCTCTCGGTCAAACTCGGCAAGCCCTGGGAGGGCGAAAAGGCCCGCGCGCTCGACCACCCGAACGTCGTCCGGACCATCGAGTGCGGCAAGGAGAAGGGCGGATACTACATCGTGATGGAGTATCTTTCGGGCGGAAACATGGCCGAGCACTTGCGCGTGCGGACGCCGGCGATCATTGCGCGGCGGCTGGAAATCATGACGGCGGCGGCAAATGGGCTTGCATATGTCCACGAAAAAGGGATAATTCACCGCGATGTGTGCCCAAAGAACCTGATGTTCGACAGTGAAGGCACGGTGAAGCTCATCGACTTCGGCGTTTCGATACTGACCTCCGACCGCCTGAAGCAGACTGATGTCCGCACGGGACGGCCGAGCTACCTTGCACCGGAACTCATCCGCCACAACCGCTTCAACGTTCAGACGGATATTTACGCCTTCGGGGTGGCGCTTTATGAGGTGTTCACTGGGCGGCGGCCGTTTACGGCGGATTCGAGAGAGGACCTGATGAACCTGCATCTGCGGGCCGAGCCGCTGCCGCCGTCGCACATCGACTCCTCGATCCCGCCTGCGGTGGATCGGGTGGTTCTGACGGCGCTGGAAAAGGAACCACAACGCCGCTATTCGAGCATGCGGCAAGTCGTCGCAGCGCTCGCGCGGCTCAAAGGAATTGCAGTTTGACAGTATCGCAGGACAGGCAACCACATCAGAGGAGCGAGAGACGTATGGCGAAGGACGTGACGGAGATTCGTTGGCACGGCCGTGGCGGGCAGGGCGCGAAGACGGCAGCCCAGCTTGTCGCCCAGGTCGCCCTGGAAGAAGGGAAGAAGAGCCAAGGGTTCCCGGAGTATGGCCCGGAGCGGATGGGCGCGCCGATCCGCGGGTTCACCCGCATCAGCTCGAAGGAAATCCGTCTGCATTGTCCCATCGAGCACCCGGACGTGGTCGTCGTGCTCGACGACACCCTCCTCGGGTCGCCAGCAATCACGGAGGGCGCCCAGGACCACACCGTGTTTCTGGTGAACTCCGAGGCGTCGCCTGCGGCCGTGCGGAAAAAGCTCGGCATCCAGCACGGCAAGGTGATGTGCGTCTCGGCGACAAAGATATCCATTGACGAAATCGGCCGGCCGATTCCGAACACGCCGATGATCGGGGCGCTCATCCGAGCGACCGGCTGCATCTCGATGGAGGCAATCAAGAAGGACATCGAGCACAAGTTCCTCAAGAAATTCGGCGAGCGCGTCGTGCAAGGGAACATCCGAGCGATTGAGCGCGCCTACGAGGAGGTCAGAACCGAATGAGCAAGAAGCTGCTGACGTGGAAGGAGATGCCGATCGGCGGCATGATTGTTGAGGCGGGGAATAGTCAGGAGTACGAGACGGGAAGCTGGCGGACGTACAAGCCGCACCACGTCGACGAACGCTGCATCCATTGCCTCCGATGCTGGATTCTCTGCCCCGATTCGGCGATCCTCGTGAAGGACGGCAAGATGGTCGGGTTCGATTACGACCACTGCAAAGGCTGCGGCATCTGCGCCCGCGAATGCCCGCCGAAATGCCACGCCATCGAGATGAAGCTCGAAGGCGAAGCCGCAGACTGAACCGTGTGCGGGGCTGGCGGTAATGCGAAACCCGACCCACGCGCCGTCGCCCCGACGAGACATGACAGGAATCGAAACGATCAGGAGACCAAGAATGGCCAAGCTTGTTGGACTGACAGGTAACGACGCGGGCGCCGAGGCGCTGAAGGACGTGAATCCGGACGTCGCCGCGGTGTTTCCCATCACGCCGCAGACGGAACTGATGCACAAGTTCGCCGAATACGTCAACAACGGCGTCGTGGATACGGAGCTTATCCCCGTGGAGTCGGAGCATAGCGCGCAGAGCGCGTGCTTCGGTTCCGCGGCCGCAGGTGCGCGGACGGTGACGGCGACCTCGTCGCAGGGGCTGATGCTCATGGCCGAAATTTGCGCGATCACCTCGGCCACGCGCCTCCCCGTCGTCATGCCCGTCGTCAACCGCGCGATCAGCGGCCCCATCAACATCCACTGCGACCACAGCGACACGATGTTCTGCCGCGATGCCGGCTGGATACAGCTTTTCTGCGAAAACGCGCAGGAGGTCTACGACACGACCATCCAGGCCTTCCGCATCGGTGAGCACCGCGATGTGCTTCTCCCCGTCATGGTCTGTCTCGACGGGTTCATCCTCAGCCACACGATGGAGTCCGTCGCGCCCATCGGACCGGAGGCCGCGCAGAAGTTCGTCGGCGAATACGATCCGCCCTTCAGCTTGCTCAACACCGAAAAGCCGATTTCCGTCGGCCCGCTGCACCTGACCGACTATTACTTCGAGTGCAAGCGGCAGGAGGTGGAGGCGATGGAGAACGCCCGGAAGGTAGTGCTCGACGCCGGCCGCGAGTACGGAAAGCTCACCGGCCGCGAGTACGGGTATTTCGAGGAGTACCGGCTCGACGACGCCGACGTGGCGATTGTCGCTCTTGGCTCGACGTGCGGCACGGCGAAGGTCGCGGCTGACGCCGCGCGCGAGCGGGGCATCAAGGCGGGCGTCCTCAAGCTCCGCATGTTCCGGCCGTTCCCCGGCGAGGAAATCGCGGCTGTGCTCAAGCGTATGCGGGCCGTCGCCGTGATGGACCGGTCGATTTCCTTCGGACTGCGTGGCGGGCCGCTCTTCAACGAGGTCCGCTCCTTTGCCGGGCGCGACTGCCCGATGCTTGTCAGCTACATCTACGGACTCGGCGGACGGGACATCAATGCCACCGAGATCGAAAGTATCTTCGACGATCTCGCCCGAATGATCGAAAGCGGCAAGACCGGCGAGGTCTATCGCTACATCGGACTGAGGGAATAAGTCCTATAAGACCTATATGCCCTATTGAGGAGAAATACATGGCAATCAATCTGAAAAAGATGTCGGCTGACCGCGAACTGCTTGCCGGCGGGCACCGCGCGTGCGCGGGCTGCGCCGCGCCCGCCATCCTGCGCCAAGTGCTGCACGTCGCCGGACCAAACACCGTCGTCGGCTTTGCCACTGGCTGCATGGAAGTCTCGACGACCATCTATCCCTACACGGCGTGGCGCGTTCCCTACGTTCATTGCGCGTTCGAAAACTCGGCGGCCACCATCAGCGGCGTCGAGGCGGCGTATCGCGTGCTCCAGCGCCGCGGCCGCATCCCCGCCGACAAGAAGATGAACTTCATTGCGTTCGGCGGCGACGGCGGCACCTACGATATCGGCTTCCAGTCGCTCTCTGGCGCGATGGAACGCGGCCACCGCATGCTTTACATCTGCTACGACAACAACGCCTACATGAACACCGGCATCCAGCGATCGAGCGCGACCCCGCGCGGCGCCGAAACGAGCACGAGCCCTGTGGGCAAGGTCATCCCCGGCAAGCAGCAGGACCGCAAGGACCTGACGGCGTGCATGATCGCCCACAACATTCCCTACGTCGCCCAAGCCGCCGTCTCGAATCATATGGACTTTATGAGAAAGGTCGAGAAGGCCCTTGCGGTCGACGGCCCGTCGTTCATCAACATCCTCCAGCCCTGCCATCGCGGCTGGCGGCACGAACCCGAGGTATCCATCGAGATCGCCCGTGTCGCCGTCGAGACCCGCTGGTGGCCGCTGTTCGAGGTCGAGAACGGCCGCTGGACGGTGAACTACAAGCCGAAGGAAGTCGTCCCCATCGTCGAATGGTTCAAGCTCCAGGGGCGGTTCCGGCATCTGCTCAAGCCAGGCGGCGAGGAACTTGTGGCCTGGCACCAACAGCAGGTTGACAAGAAATGGGCTGAGCTGCTGGAGCGCGAGGAAGCCAGCAAGCCACGGGCGTAGCCAAGTGCGAAAGCCGCCCATCGGCAAATTGCATAACCCAGCCCGCGTGGAATCCTGCCCGACTCCAGCGAGGTGCCTGGTGAACAAGACCGACGACCTCCGAATCGGCGTCATCGGAGCCGGCGGGCGCGGTTCGCTGGCATGGTTGGCGCATCGGCCCGGCAAGGGATCGCGGTTGGTCGTCGGCTGCGAAGTCAACGAAGAAACGGCCGAGCGCGTCCAGCGACGGTTCCACGAACGTTTCGGCGAGGAACTCCCCATCGTCCGGGATTACCGCGCCCTCTTGG
>CAZBRH010000038.1:23332-23934 GCA_964494245.1 uncultured Planctomycetota bacterium
GTGTTCGTCACGACGCCGGATTATCTGCACGAAGAGCACGCCGTCGCCGCGCTCGAAGCCGGCAAAGCCGTCTACCTCGAAAAGCCCATCGCTACCACAATCGTCGGCGCCGACCGTATTCTCCGCACGGCATGCGAGCGCAAGGCCGCACTCTACCTCGGCCACAACATGCGGCATTTCCCGGTGATGCGGAAGATGAAGGAACTTATCGAGGCAGGCGCGATCGGCGAGCCAAAGGTCGCCTGGTGCCGCCACTTCGTCTGCTACGGCGGCGACGCCTACTTCAAAGATTGGCACGCGGAGCGGCGCTTCTCGACCAGCTTGCTGCTCCAAAAGGGCGCCCACGACATCGACATGCTGCATTGGTTCTGCGGCGCCTACACCCGCCGAGTGAACGCGATGGGCGGCCTCACCCTCTACGGCCAGATCGCCGACCGCCACGCCCCGGATGAGCGGGGCGACGCGAGCTGGAGCGAAGACCACTGGCCGCCGCTCTCGCAGAAGGGACTCAACCCAGTCATCGACGTCGAAGACGTCAGCATGATGCTCATGCAGCTCGACGAGGCACGATTTGCTTCCTACCAGCAGTGCCACTACACGCC
>CAZBRH010000039.1:0-9382 GCA_964494245.1 uncultured Planctomycetota bacterium
CGCAGCCGCGTCGTCACCGAGGCGCCGCAGGGCGACGTCCGCGAACTCGATCAGGCCATCGAGGCCGCCGAAAAGAACATCCGCAAGAACCAGCAGGACCAGGCGACCCTCGCCTCGAAGACGGCTTACCTCGACAAGCTCGAATCGTTCGTCGCAACCACCGCGAAGGCCGAACTCGCCCAGGGCGTCCTCAACGCCGACACGCTCAAGACCCTTACGCTCTTTGTCTTCGAGCAACGGGCGGAGCTTGCGACGGCCTCGCTTGCGCTGCGGGAAGAAGAGCGCATCCTCAAAAAGGAACTCGAAACGCTCCAGCGCAAGCGCGCCCAGTTGACCCAGACTCGGTCGCACGCGCTCCGCGAGGCCGTCATCTTCATCGACAAGGTCCGTCCCGGACGGACAAGCGTCCGCCTCAGCTACCTCGTTGACGGCGCGACATGGTCGCCCGCCTACAACCTCCGTGCCACGGCCGGCAAGGACACCATCGACATCGAATACAACGCGGTTATCACCCAGATGAGCGGCGAACACTGGCGCGACGTCGCGCTCACGCTCTCGACGTCGTCGCCCTCGATGACCGCCGACGCCCCGATGCTCGCCCCGCTCCTCGTGGCTCTCCGCCCCCGCATGGAAGATGCCGAAAAGCTCGCGCGCATCAAGGCGCAGTTCGAGGAGGCCTCGACGCAGGTGCGCGTGCAGGAGGACAACCGCCAGCGCGCTCTCGATCGTGGTTCGCAGATCGAAGCCCAATGGTGGCTCAACAAGGCCGCCCACGGCTTCCAGATATGGGAACTCTACGTGCCCGAAACGCTTGCCCGCGTCGCCCGCGACATCGTCCAGCGCGAGGCCTCTGGCCTCAGCGTCAACTACCCGCTGCCGGGGCGGTCGAACGTCGATAGCCGCCAAGACCAGCAGGTCGCCCGTATCGCCAATCTCACCCTCGACGCCGAGTTCACCAACGTCGCCATCCCGCTCCTCACCGACCGCGTCCACCGCCAAGCGACCGTCACGAACACGAGCAAGATCGCGCTCCTCGAGGGCCGCGGCAGCGTCTACCTCGGCGGCGACTTCGTCGGGAACGGCAGCGTTCCGATGGTTGCCAGCGGCCAGCGCTTCCTTGCTGGCTTCGGCGTCGCGCCCGAACTCCGCGTCACCCGTGAACTCCTCTCGAAGCAGGAAAAAATCCAGGGCGCCAACCGCGAGGTCATCTTTCGCTATAGTTTGCGCATCGACAACTACAGCGACAAGCCCGCCCGCGTCCGGCTCTTCGACCGTGTTCCTTACGCCGACCAGGAAATCCGCGTCAGCGAAATCGAGGGCTTCGATAAGTTGAGCGACGACCCCGAATACGTCCGCGTCTTCAGGCCGCAGGGCATCCTGCGGTGGGACGTCGATGTTGACAAGCAGGCCGCCGGCTCGAAGGCCCGCACCGTCGACTACAGCTACAAGCTCGAATACGACAAGAACACCGCCGTCACCGGCGAGGAGCGCGAAGCCAAAGCCCGCGCACTCTTCGAAAAGCAGATGCTGGGACATTGAGCGGCGCGCGGACCTGCACTCGGGCTTGGTCGGCTCCCCGGCAAGAGAACCTGCGCGTCCCAACGGGACCATATGCCCAGTAGCACCTCAACCAAACAAAGTGAGGAAACAGTGGCTGTCCTCGCCGAGTACAAAAGGCCGTCCCCTGTCGGCGAGGGAGGGGCGACGGAAGGTGTCGGGACAACTGACACATTACCCGCTTGGCCGCGATTTTGGCCGCGTCCCATGTCTTGCGGCCTTCGCCGCGCGCTGATATCCTGATTCCGGTGTTCTGAAGAGGGATGAATCGCATGCCGACGAGAGACTACGGCTCGGAATATGAGTTCGAGCCGGGCGCGCAGTGCAATATCCGGCAATACCGGATGCTCGTCCATTGTGCGAATTCGGGGGATGTCACAGAGTGGAACGAACGGCGGCGGGGACGGCCGGACGAGGAGGTCTGGCTCTGCGGCGTCGACTTTGCCAAGATGCGCCTGAACAAAGTGAATTTCGGGAACGCTCACCTCGAAGGCAGCGTGCTTGCCGGGGCCGGCCTCGAAGACGCCATCTTCTATGATGCGCATCTCGATGGTGCGGTGCTTTGGCAGGCGCACCTCGAAGGCGCGAACTTCTGGCAGGCGCGCATGCGGGGTGCGAAGCTCTGGCGCGCCCACATGCAGAAGGCGGCGCTGCTCCACGCCGACATGGAGGGGGCGTCGCTCCGCGAGGCGGACTTGCAGCGGGCAGACCTCTCGAACGCCAACTTGCAAGGGGCCGAGTTGGCGCACGCTCGACTCCAGGGGGCAAAGCTCAACAACGCGCGCCTGCAAGGAGCGGATTTCCAGTTCGCGCTCGTTGACGGCGCGACAAGGATCGCGGACTGCGAGGTGGACCGGGATACCGATTTTACCGGTGTCGGCCTCGACGGAAGCCGCGTGGAGCCGGGGCTGAGTCAACTCCTCAAATACAACATCCGCAGAAAGCGTTGGCGCGAGTGGTATGGCGTCGGGCCGCGGTGGCTGCAAGTGTGCAAGCGGGTATTCGTCGGGTCCTTCTGGTGGGCTTCGGACTACGGGCAGTCGACGGTGCGGATTTTGGCGGCGTTCGCCATTTTGGCGGTGGCGTTCGCGGCGCTCTATTTCTGCGTGCCGGGCCTTGTCCGTAACCTCAGCGAAGCCGGCGGCTTCACGAGAGCCGTTCACGCTATCTATTTTTCTGTGGTGGTGATGACGACATTGGGTTTCGGCGACGTGCATGCGAACCCGGATTTCTGGCCGGGGCATGTGGTGCTGATCGCGCATGTGCTGCTCGGCTACGTGCTGCTCGGCGCACTGATTACGCGGCTCTCGGTGCTCTTCACAGCGGGCGGACCGTCGGCGAGCTTTACGAAGAGGGGCAAGCACAAGGAAGACAAGAGCCCGGCCTCGCCGACTGGGCGGCCGTAGGACCAGAGTTCCTACGTGGTTCAATGACAAACAACGCAGACTGTTCGTTCCCGTGCTCAGCTGGGTAAGCGGAGGGAGAAGAGTGCTTTCCATTGCGACCGACTACGCAGCCGACAAGGGCTGCCCGGAACCGTATCTGCGGCGGATCGCCGACGCGGGCTTCACGCACGTGCATTGGTGCCACCACTGGAACGACGATTTCCTTTACGACGACGCCGAGGTCGAGCAAATCGCGCGGTGGCTGCGTGAGTTCGGCCTCGGGCTGACGGACCTTCATGGGACGAGCGGCGTCGAGAAGCGCTGGACTTCGTCGAACGACTACGAGCGCCGCGCCGGCGTCGCGTTGGTCAAGAACCGCATCGCGATGACAGCGCGGCTCGGCGCCGATGCTGTCGTAATGCACATCGAACCGCACAACGGCGATGACAACTACGGGGACGTCTACTGGTCGCAGCTGTTCCGCTCACTCGATGAACTCCGCCCGGCCGCGAAGGAGCACGGGGTCCGTCTCGCCATCGAACTTGGCGACTGCGATCCGATTGTGAAGGTGCTCGCACACTACGAGCCGGAGTTTGTCGGTCTCTGCTACGACGCGGGACACGGCAACCACCGCACGGACGGCATCGGCTGGCTCGATTCGCTCAAAGACCGCCTTGTCGCGATCCACCTGCACGACAACGATGGCTCCGGCGACCAGCATCGAATTCCTTTCACGGGGACGGTCGATTGGGCACGCCTGATGCCCGTCATCGCCGCGTCGTCCTACGCGAAATGGATCAACATCGAGGTCGGCATGGGGCACGAGCCGTATGAGGACGAGGCGGCATTCCTCGGAGCTGCCTTCGGCGCGGCGGCAAAGCTCGCCACGATGCTCGACGAATCGCGGAAGGCCCTCACGCGATGAGCTACGAACGCGGCTGGCAGGCGCTGCACCTCAACATGCCCGACACCATCCCGCACACAGAGTATTGCTCGCATCCGCGGCTCGTGAAGGCCGTGACCGGTATGGATCCCCGCGAAGACCGTTCCGCGTGGCAGAAGTTCTACGAGATGACCGACTACGACCTCCTTTGGCATACGGACGACGGCCCGCCCTGGCCCGGCCGCACGACGAGCATGGGCCACGCGGAGTTTCAGGAAGGCGGCGTCGATTTCGACGACGACGTGCGTTGTCCCTTCAAGACGCCGGAGGACGTGTTCACGTTCGACCCTGTCGCCGAGTATGGCCTGCCGGACATCGCCGAGCGGTCGGCACACTACGAAGAACTCTGGCGAGCCGGGCAGCGGGCGCATTCGACGCTCGTCTTTACCGGCGGCTACTACAAGACGCTCTTCTCCGCGTGCATCCATGCATTCGGCTGGGAGATGTTCTTGACGGCGGCCGGTCTGGACGAGCAGCGCTTCGACCGCGTGCTCGAGGGCTTCTTCCAGATTTCGCTTGCGAACTATGAGGCGTGGGCGAGGACGTGCTCGCCGGTCTTCATCGCGCACGATGACATTGTGTGGAAACATGGCCCGGTCTTTCATCCGGCTTGGTATCGGCGGCATATTTTTCCGCGATACAAACTGCTCTGGCGGCGACTGAAGGAAGCCGGCAAGATTGTGCTCTGGTGCTCGGACGGCAACTTCGACGTGTTCGTGGACGACATCGCCGAAGCTGGAGCCGACGGGTTCTTCGTCGAGCCGCTGACGGACATGGCGCGAATCATCGAGAAATACGGACGAACGAAAGTCATCATCGGCAACGTGGACACGCGTGTCCTGACCTTTGGCGGCAAGGAGGACGTCCGGCGCGAAGTCGAGCGGTGCGCTGCGCTCGGCCGGGATTGCCCCGGCTACTTCATCGCTGTCGGCAACCACATTCCGCCTAACGTTCCCATTGATAACGCACTCTACTACTTTGACCTGATCCGGGCGCTGGGGAGGCGTTAGCCGCTTCGTGCCGGTTGTCGCGGCGCGCGATTGCCGGTAGAATGGGGACTGATTTGTGCCTCAACCCGGGCTCAAGAACGAGGATGACGCTTGGCTGAAATAGAAAATATCCTTCGGGATTTGACCGAGAACCAGCGTGAGGCGGTGACGCACATGGACGGTCCGCTGCTCGTTGTTGCCGGCGCTGGCAGCGGCAAGACGCGCGTGATTACCCGCCGTGTCGCCTACCTCGCGGCCTGTGGCGTTCCGCCCTACCGAATCGCTGCGATCACGTTCACGAACAAGGCGGCAGACGAGATGAAGCGGCGCGTCGAGCAGCTCACGGGAACGAGCGGCGCCCGCATCTCGACGTTTCACTCGCTGTGCGCCCGGATGCTCCGCCAGTTCGAAGACCTCCTGGGCTTCAGCCACCCGTTCACCATCTACGACCGCGCGGACTCGCTCGCGTGCATCAAGAGGGCGATGCAAGAATTGGGCTTGAGCGACAGGAGTGCGAATCCGTCTTCGTTTCTTACTGCAATCAGCCGGGCGAAGAACGACGGGCTGCTGCCGCCGGAGATGGAAGCGCAGGCGCGCGGCGATCGCGAGCGGCGCGCTGCTCGCGTCTATGCCGCTTACGAGCGCATCTGCCGCGCCAACAATGCCCTTGATTTCGACGACCTGTTGCTCCACACGGCGCGCCTCCTCGAAGAAATTTTCGAGCGTATTGGCAAGCCCGCTGGAGCCACCTCCTCATCGACGAATACCAGGACACGAACCGTCCACAATACCTCATCGCCAAGCTCCTCGCCGCCGGCCACCGCAACATTTGCGCGACGGGCGACCCCGACCAATCCATCTACGCTTGGCGCGGCGCGGACATTCGCAACATCCTTGACTTCCAGAAGGACTACCCCGACGCGCGCACCGTGAAGCTCGAAGAGAACTTCCGCTCGACCCAGATGATCTTGCTTGCGGCCTCGGGCATCATCGAGAAGAACAAGGCGCGGATCCAGCGCGGACTTTGGACCCACAACGAGCCGGGCGCGCCCATCTCGGTGATCGAGTCGCCCACCGATCTCGACGAGGCGCAGGCGATCCTCGCAAGGATTCGGGAAAATCTCGCCGAGCAGTTCACCTACGGCGACATGGCCGTATTTTACCGAACGCACGCCCAGTCGCGCGTCATCGAAGAGGTATTACGCGGTGGAGGCGTTCCCTATACCATTCTTGACGCGGTGGAGTTCTACAACCGTAAGGAAATCAAGGATGTTGTTGCGTATCTGAAGGGCATCGTCAATCCGGCGGACGCCGTGAGCATCCTGCGGGTTATCAATGAGCCGCGACGGGGGATCGGCGAGCGAACGGTTCAGCTTCTGGCACAGTATGCGAGCGCGCACGGCGTTTCCATCAGCCGAGCCATCGAGGAGGCGTCGCAAATAGAGGGCCTTCCGAAGCGGGCAGTGGAGAGCGTCCAGAGGTTCGGAGCGCTCATGGGGCAATTGCGCGCGGTGCCGCGGACGCCGGTCGTCGAAGTGGTCCGTGCCGTGCTCAAGAAGACGCGGTATCTCGACGGCTTGAGGAAGTCGGATGCAGAGGAAGATGCCGCCCGTGCGGAGAACGTGGAGGAACTCATTACCGCCGCAGCCGAGTTCGACGAGGAATATCCGGGCGCGGGGCTGGAAGCATTCCTTCAGCGCATCGCACTTGTGTCCGATACCGATGTCGCATCCGCTGAGGGCGGGCAGGTGATGCTGATGACGCTGCACTCGGCAAAGGGGCTCGAATTCCCCGTCGTGTTTATCGCGGGCGTCCAAGAGGGGCTGCTGCCGCACATGAACTCGCTGGGTTCGCAGGCGGCCGTCGAAGAGGAGCGTCGCTTGTGCTACGTCGGGATTACGCGCGCGAAGAAAAAGGTGTATCTGCACTGGGCGGCTCAGCGATACCACGCCGGCCAGCTTGACTGGGGCACGCCGTCGCGATTCATCGACGAGATCCCGCCGGAAGCTCGTTCAGAGGCACGGGGTCGCCGCTCGTTCTCCGATGGTTCGCGCGGGAGGCGCGTCCGCCGCATCCGCGATGACGAACCGGTGATTGAATACGACGATGATGTGGTAGAATACGAGGGAAGCGTCCTGAGGCCCGGCGACCGGGTGCAGCATCCGACCTTCGGTGTCGGGCGCGTCGTGTCGCTTTCCGGTTCGGGCGCACAGGGCCGCGTCCAAGTAGATTTCCGCGGCAGAACGCGGGATTTGATGCTGGAATACGCCCGTCTCACCCGGCTCGGATAAGGGAGAAGGATGTCCGCGACGCGGGGTGCTGGGTTCGCCCTGTTGACGTGGATTCTCTGCTCGCTCGCGTCTCACGGCGCAAGCATTGAGGTCGGCGGCAAGGAGTTCCTTCCGCTCCGGCGAGTGGAAGCCGACCAATACGACGTGACGCTGCGCCTCCGGGCCCCTTTGTCCGCGCCCTTCTCCATCCTTTTCGCATACCAGGCCCACGGCTATTACGACGTCACCATCCCGGGGGAAGAAATCCAGCTTGCACGTGTCCTTCGTGGAAACAAGCGGCTTCTCAGCCGTGAGCGAATCGTCGCGTCCAGCGGCCTGCCGAGCCGATTAGTCCTCCGACGGTTGCGCGATCTCGTGGTGGTGATTGCGGGAGACCGAGTTGTGTGCCGCGCGATCGACGGAGCTTTGCGCGGCGGGTGGGTGCTCGTGGCGAGCGGCGCCAGCGCTCCCCTCGTCGAAGAGATGGTCGTCCAAGTGCGCCAGCCAATCGCATTTACGGATGGCTTCATGGTGACAGAGGCTGAGGAAACGTTGGACCGTGGCTGGCGACGGCTTGCGGGAACGTGGCACGCCAAGGCGATCCGCCCCGAAGGCGTGGCCGAAAGCGAGGCGTATCGGGTGCGTAGCGCGAATGCGTTCGTCTACGCAGGCGTTCCGTCGGAAGCTGGGGCGTTCGCGTTGAGCGCGACAGGGGAGCCGTGGTGGAGCCATTACTCGGTGCGGGCGGCGTTTCGGCGGGCGGAAAGCGGTGGGGCTGGCCTCGCCTTCGGTTGCGAGGGACGGGAGAAGTTCTGGCTTGTGCGACTCGAATGCACGAGCCGCTTCGCGGCGCCGTCGCGCCTCGAGTTGGTCCGCATAGACGGCCTGCACCGCGAGCGCATTGCCGAGGCATGGGTGAACGCGTGTCTGGGGGACTGGTATTCGGTGGGGCTTGAGGTTTCGGATGGCCGCGTGCGGGTGAACTTTCTCGGTTCGCCTGTGCTCGATGTTGCAGACCGGCGAATCACGGGCGGCCCCATCGGGCTATACGCAGAAGCGCCCGGCGGAGCGGCCTTCGATGATGTGGAAGTCCGCGAGTTGGACCGTATTCGCATTGACACGGATGAGGAGTTGAGAGCGTTCGGCGAGCAGCGGGCTGGCGCGTGGCACGTGCAGCGCATGGGTGATGCGACGACCGCGTTGGTGCCGCGGGGTGAGGATGCGCGGCTTGTGTTCGGGGATGAGGCATGGACGGGCGGTGCGGTAACGGCAGAGGTTCGGCCCAGCCGGAGCGGACGGTTTGGCATTATCGCCGGCGTGGACGGCGCGACCGCCTATCTTCTGTCTTTGAGTCCCGAAGGCATCGGGGAACTTGTGCGGCGCGAGGGGGCTACGGACGTGGTGTTGTTGCGGTTCGAGCATGAGGCGAAGCGCGACTCGTGGTGTCGTGTCGGGCTGAACCTTTCGGAAGCGGGGGTTGTGTCGGCCTATGTGGGCGGGGGGCTGGTCGCGCGCGAGCGCGTTGAGAAGGCAGCACGCGGCTGCGTCGGCGTGTTTGCCGTTCGCGCGGCGGGTGTCGCGTTCCGCGAACTAGTGGCAAACAGGTCGGAGCGGCTTCTCGCCGAGCACCAGATTGGGAACGCGGTGTTTCTTGCCGATGCGTATATGAGCAGTTGGGCGACGGAGCAGGGGCAATGGATTCCCGACGACGGGCTCGACAGGGCGCGGTCGATGCCCGGCTACACTTTTGATGGGAAAAATGTTTTTTGGCGGAAGGGCGACTACTATGGCGATTACGTGATGGTTCTGCCGCTGACGATTGCGTCGCAGCAGGCCGCCGGGCAACCGCCCGTGCATACGCCCATCCGCGGGTCGCTTTCGCTGCATTTTTGCCTTGACTCGGGCGACTTGGAGAGCGGGTATATCGTGGCGGCGACACCGACCGCGCCGGGGGTTTATGATGTGGTGCTCAGACGCCGTGCGGACGTTCTTGCGAAGGCAGAGGGCGTTCGTGCGGAACAGGGGAGCACCGAGGTTCGCATCTACAACAGCGGCGCGTATGTCTGGGCGAGGGCGGGAGACCGCGAACTCTTCTCGCACCGCAAGATCAATCCGCCTTCGGGAACCCGGATCGCAGCGGTGCGCAGCGGGGCAATCGACTTCGACCGGCTCGCGGTTTACGCGGAGAACCTCGATGACTCGCCGTTCGAATGCGCCCCGACACGGTGGCGCGTCGTT
>CAZBRH010000039.1:9400-9769 GCA_964494245.1 uncultured Planctomycetota bacterium
ACTGGTATGTGGCGAACCGATACACCTGCGACCCGCGATGGTCTTGGATGGGCGTGAGCAGCCCGAGCGGGACGGCGGCCCTCTGGCATCGGCACGAGTTCCCCGGCGACGTGACCGTCGAGTTTTACGCTTCGTTCAAGATGCGGCCAACCCAGCCCTATTATTGCCCAAGCGACCTCAACGTAACCCTCGCCGCAGACCGCGAAGACCCTGCAAGCGGCTACACGTTCCTTGTTGGCGGATGGAAAAACTCACGCACCGCCATTCTCCGCAAGGGCATTGTCGTCGCCGAAACGACCGAGCTATACCTGCCCGACACCCGCGACAGCTACCCCGACTCGGCGATGCTTCACCGGCGGCGGTTCTACG
>CAZBRH010000039.1:9806-10391 GCA_964494245.1 uncultured Planctomycetota bacterium
GGGCCGAAGGTGGAGCTTTACCTCGACAACAAGAAATACCTCGAATACACCGACCCCCAGCCGCTTGCGGGCGGGAAGGTGGGCATCTGGACGCAGGAGCAGCACATCATGGTTGCCCGCGTCCAGGTGTATTATTCCCGCAGTGTCATTCCGGACCAGCTCGTGTTGGTGCGGGAGGAGCCGCGGCCAGAGATGGTCGCGCTTCCGGCGGACGTGCTGAGCAGCGCCCGCGGATACTTCTTTGATTTCGAGGCCGATGCTCAGGGTTGGGACGCCGGACGCGATGCCGGCAGCGCGAGGGCGGAGCGCGACACGATCGTGGTCTCGCCGCGCGGCGGCAAGGCGAGCTTGCGGCTTACCAACGCCGATTGTCCCGGCCGCTTCCTCGCACACGTCCCCATCGCAGAGGTCAATCTGCTCGCCTGCCCGGAGCTTTCGTTCGATTACCGCATCCCGCCCGGCGTCAAGATAAACCTGTATTTCGACGTTCCGCCGCTTGGGAGCGGGGCGGGACGAACCTGGTTCGTTGTGCTCTCCGGCCCGACAGATTCGACGGAGACGATAAAGCTCGCAGGCCGGGTCTCT
>CAZBRH010000039.1:10441-11063 GCA_964494245.1 uncultured Planctomycetota bacterium
GTCAACATTGCCGCAATGCTGCGGCGCTTCTATCCGACGGCGCGCGAACTCCGGGCGAGCCGCTTCCGTCTGGGCATCGACCATCGCAGCACCTACGCCGTATCGGGAATCGACGGCAACCCGCAGGGGGCGACATACCACCTCGACAATTTTTTGCTCGCCCCTGCGTCTGCCGGAAAGGTCGCCTTTCGTTGGAAGCCGCATACGGGGAGGCACCTCGGCTACGCCCTCGGCGTGGTGAACGCCGCGGACGCCGTGGTGCCGGGAAGCATCGGGGTCCCGTTTGTCAGCGTCGAGCCGGAGGCGCCGGGGCTTCGGTTCCTTCGCGTCGGCACTGTGCTGCCGCCCGGGGACAGTCCGGGGCCGCCAGCGGTCGTGCCCTTCTACAACATCGGACGGGCGATCGATGTGGTCGGCGTCCAGCCAGCCGCGGGTGCGGCGTGGGGCGGCGAGCCGATCCGCATCCGATTCCGGCCAGAGCAAGTGGCGGCTCTCGACGCCGCATCGGTGGTGGCGACGCTCGGCGGTGTGGAGGTCCGGCTTGACGGCAAGGCGCTCTGGATGGATTGGGACCGCGCCGTGCTGACGCTCGACCCGACACGACTTGCCATCGAGTTCAACG
>CAZBRH010000039.1:11079-20305 GCA_964494245.1 uncultured Planctomycetota bacterium
GCCTGGGGCGCATCCGCGTGCGGGCCGGCCGGGCCGACGAAGTTCTCGTGGCGCCACATCGCATCTCTGTCCCGCGACAAGACGCCGCCGGGGCCGGCGCTGGTCGAGGGCTACGACGCAGGGGACGATTTTGAGGAGCACTGCGACGGCTGGACTGCCTCGGAGCGCGTGGTTCTTGGTTTGGACGACAGCACCGCGGCGTCCGGCAGGCGGTCGCTGCGAATAGCGAGTGCTTCCGACGATGGGGCGTTTCTTGCGCAGCGCGTGTTCCGCGGCCAACGCATCGGCGGCTGGCCCATCGTCGAGTTTGACTACCGAGCCAATCCCTCCGTTCGCGTGGACCTTGTCTTCTATGGCCGCAGCGGGCACTCGGGGTTTCGATTTCTGGACCGGACCGGGGCGCATGCGATTGGGGCGATTTCGGATGTCGTTGCGGACAGCACGTGGCGCCGGGCGACACTGGACGTGTTCGATGCTTTTTGGCGATCGAAGCCATTCGACCTGTCAGGTGGGCTTCAGTGGATTGGCTTTGGCGACTTCGGCTGGCCGAGCAGCCGCGAGGGAGACGAATATCACATCGATAACTTCCGCATGGTTCCCGTTGTGAGCTGCCGGAACGGGTTGGAGTTGAAGTGGAAGGCGAACGACCCCCTCGGTGTGGCCGGGTATGCGTTTCGCTGGTCTGATACGCCAGAGGGCGAAGCTCCGCTCGAAGTCCTCGCAACGGACGGGGGCAGGAGGTTCGAGGGGCTGGCCGAGGGCCGTGCCTACCTGCACATCCGCGCTGTCGATCGCGCGGGCAATTGGGGGCCCAGCCGGTGCTATGCGTTCATCATCGACAACACCCCTCCAGCGGCTCCGCGCATCACGCCGCAACCGGGCTCGAGCACCGTCCCGTATCGGTTCTCGGTCGCCGCCCCCGACGCCTACGGCCCCGACCCCGCCGCACTGCGCCTGGTTGTCAACGGTCAAGTGCTCACGATGAATCACGCCTCGCTCACCAGCGCGACCCGCTCGGCAATCTCGTGGGACCTGACCCGCGTTCCCGAAACCATCAAGACCATCCCGAACGGAACGAAGGTGCCTTTCGTGCTCAGCGGAGTCCGCGACTTCGCCGGCAACGCGGTGGAGCCGATTCAGGGATTCTGGACGATGGACTATTCGCGGGACAGGACGCCGCCGCAGCGGGTGGAATTCGACATTGCCAGCGCGAAGGTTGCCCTTGTGCGTCGGTTCGACCGTGACCTCGACGGCGCGGCAGCATACGGAAGCTGCCGCGTGGAGCGTGTCCTTTCTAATGACGCGGCATCGCACGTGCTTCTGCTGACGCCCGCCGCTCGTTCGCCCTATGGGGCGGCGTTCTCGCACCCGCCCATCGACCTCGCAGAGACCGGCATCCTCAGCGTGGACGTGCGGCTGCCTTCCGAACGAGACACCTACGTGGACCTGCTTGTCACCGGCGTCGGGTTCCGCTTCAAGGTGAGGATGGGCGACCCGCCGCCGGAGGGAACCGAACAGGGAGCCGACGGCTACACGCCGGCCGGCGTGATGAACGGCGCGGCCGCCTCCGGCGGCTGGCACACGCAATGGATCGACCTTTACGCGGCAGCCCGGAAGGCGTTTCCGAAACTCACATCGTGGAAGGTCACGAATATCCAGATTGGCCGGGCATGCGAGCCCTACAGCGCGCGGCCGGTATACCTCGACAACCTGATGGTCTATGGCTACGGCGCCAGCCCGATGAAGCTGAAGCTTCGGTCGCGCGACCTGACCGGGCTGTCGGGATACATGGTCACCGTCGGCCAGACGAACGTGCCGGAGCCGCGGAACGGCAAGGACGCTGCCGCGCCAGCGCGGGAGGTCAACCACAAGGCCGACGAATTCGAGCGCCCGCTAGAACCAGGCGTCTGGTTCGTGAAGGCATATGCCTGCGACAACAACGGCAACTGGAGCCAGGTTCCGGGCGTCCTGCCCTACGTCGTCGCCGGCGCACCCGCCGAAGGGCAATAGGAGGGCGAACGATGGAAGCAGGGAAGGTGCTTGTGGTTTACTACTCGCGCACGGGGACGACAAGGGCGGTCGCGGAGGCGGTTGCCGCGGAGCTCGGCGCGGACACAGAGGAGATTGTTGACCGGAAGGACCGCGCCGGGGTGCTTGGCGGGCTCGCCGCCGGCAAGGACGCCATGCTCAAGAAGCCCACGGAGATTAACGAGCCGAAACGCGCCCCGGCCAGCTATGACCTTGTGCTTATCGGCACGCCCGTCTGGGCGTGGACGATGTGCCCGGCCGTCCGGGCGTATCTTACGCAATTCAAGGATCGATTTCGCCGCGTGGGGTTTTTCCTTACGACGGGCGGCACGGGCGCCGACCGGACGTTCCGGCACATGCAGGAGATTTGCGGCAAGGCCCCCGTTGCCGAACTGGCGCTGACTGCGGGCGAGGTCAAGCGAAGCGCTTATCTCGACAAGGTCAAGGCCTTCGCCGCCAAGTGCTCCGCCCCGCGGGAGTGATTCGTTCACCGCAGAGGACGCCGAGCACGCGGAGAGACCAAGCGGTTGATGCTCTGTCGAAGACCGCGCCTGTCGTTGGGCGCAGAGATTTTTCGGTCGCCTTTGGCTCCCTCAGAATGACAAGAAGCGGCCGTTGCGTGTGCATGTCATTCTGAGCGAAGCGAAGAATCTCTACTTCTCAACAGAGCAAGCTGCTGACGAAAGCCCATCGTCTGGCGGGTTTCCATTCATCAGTCCCCTCCGCGTTCTCTGCGGGCCTCTGCGGTGGTTCGCCGCTCATTGCCTGTCGTGCGTGACTCGCCCGTCGCCGGTGACGTCGATTTTCGGGCCGAGGAACCTGGGCGCCGGGCGAGTGATGTTGACCTGGAGCCAGGCGAGCGTGCGGGCGAGGAACTCGCGGCAGTCGTTCCGGAGCCAGCTTCGATACGTCCGCGTGTCGGACGCGAGCCCACCCACATCAAGGCCGAGCGCCCTCGCCGTGTAAATCGCTCGGGGCAGATGGAAGGCGTTGGTCACGAGGACGGCCGAGCGGACGCCGAAGACGTCGCGGGCTCGGTAGAGCGTCTCGTACGTCCGGAATCCGGCGTGGTCGAGGAACACGTCTTCCGGCGGCACCCCGCGGCCGACGACGTGTTCCCGCATGGCGTTGACCTCGTCGTATTCGTGGCGGCCGTGGTCGCCCGAGAGCAGCAGCTTCTTCACCGTGCCGAGCCGGTAGAGGCGGACGGCGGCGTCGAGCCGGTCGGCCAGGATATCGGAAGGGGCATCTCCCCACACCCGCGAGCCGAAGACGATGGCGACGGGCCGCGGCGGGACTTGCTCGGCGGTGTCCCAGATGGCTCCCCGAGACCGCGCGCGGACAGCCGCGCTTGCCCACAAGCCGATGCCGAGGGAGCCGAGGGCGCCGACGACGAGCACAAGCGCGGTGATGGGTAGTATGTTTCTTGTGCGGAGACGCATTACCGTCCCAGCAGGGCGCTCAGGTCGTCCGCTGGAATCATGGGGATTTGCCAGTCGCGGGCCTTTTCGATGACGCTTCCCGCTTGCCCGGGCTTGATGATCAGGTAGTCGGTGCGGACGGTGACGTCCTTTTCGAGCACGCTGCCGTAGTTGGCGAGGAGGTCGCGGAAGTTCTGAAGCTGAATCTCGGTGAACACGTCATCAGCGACGAAGATTTTGGCGCGGCCGGGGTGGAACGCTGGGTTGACGAGGATGTCGCCGGTCTGGATTAGGCCGACAGGGTTTTCGCCGCCGAGAAGGACGGCTCGGCTGATTTCGGGCTGGACGGTTTTGATTTCGATGTCGCCTCGCTTGACGCGCGAGCCGTCGGCTTGGACGCCGTAGACCTGGAAGCGGAGTCCTGGGCGGACTCCGGCCTTGCGGCCGATGTCGACGATAATGCCGGTGTGGCGGTCGACGAGGATGACCTTGCCGTCGGGGGCTTCACGGTCGGGGTCATAGGGGGTTCCTTGCCCGCCGCTGACGCCGGCGACCTTCTCGCGGCGCATTTCGCGCAGCTCTTCGTTTTGCTTTGCGATGATGAGGTCGCGGCGGCGGAATCCCTCGTCGCGGTCTGCCTTGACGTTGTTCAGTTCCTCTCCGATTCTTGTGAGTTGCGCGCGGAGCGCCTCGGCCTCGTCACGGAGGGCTTTCACTTCCTGGCTCTTCTTGAGGTTCAGGTTTTCGATGGTCCGGTCGCGTTCGTCCACGAGGGCTTGCTTCTCTCTCACCTGTGCTCGGACCTTCTCTGTTTCGGCCTGAAGGTTCTTGATGCGGGCGGCGGTTTCGGCCATGTCCTTCTGGTATTGGGCTTGAAGTTTTGCGTAGTCGGACTTGAGGCGGACGATGTAGGCGAGGAGGGACGGGCCTTTGCCTTCGGCGATTTCTTCGACTTCGGCGCGGAGACGGTCGCGCAGCTCGCCTTCGAGTTTATCGATTTCGTCGGTCGAGCCGATGACCTTCTTGTATTTCTCGATTTTGATGCCGAGCTCGGTCTTGTCGGCGTTCAGTTTGACGAGTTCCCGCTTGAGCCCCGGCATCGTGTCGAATCGGGCGGCGCCGTGGGCGCTCGGCTCGAAGCCCTCATTCATCTGGTGTCGAGCCGCAGCGAGCTCCATCGCCACGAGAACGAGGCCGACGGTCGAGAACACAAACAGCGCGATGAAGACGATGAGGGGGACAGGGCTTGCTTTCATTCCGGCGGGCATAGAGCACCTCCTCTTTGTTCAGCGCAGCATCATCATAGCCCTTGCGTTGGTGATGTCAACTAAAGAATTCCGCAATATCCGATGTGCCGCTGTTGTTGTTTTCTCCTTGACGTGCCGCCGGCGCCGGGCTAGAGTTTCAGTGTGGTGTTGCTTCCGCTGGTGTCGGTTCCGGCATCGCGTCCCATGCCTGAGCGCGCAAACAAAGGTCGGCTCCCGTCAATCAGCGGGTCTTCCGCGGCGGGCGAGGCGGCTTTTGGGGCGGCTGAGGGAGATGCTTGGGCGCCGCCTGCGATCGACGGATACGAGATTCTTGGCCCGCTTGGCGAGGGCGGGATGGGTTCCGTCTGGCGGGCTGTGCAGTTGAGCGCCCGCCGCGAGGTTGCCCTCAAGGTCTTGTCCGCCGGCGCCTTCGGTTCGCCGCGCGCCCAGGCGCGTTTCGAGCGGGAAGTCGAGCTGACCGCCCGGCTCGAACACCCGAATATCGCCCGCGTTTACGATAGCGGCCTCGGTCAGGGCATCTATTACTATGCGATGGAATTGGTCAACGGGGCACGGCTTGACGACTACGCCAAGAAGCGTCGATGTAGTCAACGCGAGATTCTCGAACTGATGCGGGCGGTCTGCGGCGCCGTCCAGTTCGCCCATCAGCGCGGCGTCATTCATCGCGACCTCAAGCCATCCAACATCCTCGTCACCGACGATGACCAGCCGCACGTGCTCGACTTTGGTCTGGCGAAGGCGTTTCAGGAGGACAACCCTGGCCCCGCACTCTCGGTCGACGGCGAGGTCAGCGGGACGCCGGCCTATATGTCGCCCGAACAAGCCGCCGGCCGCTCCGCCGAGGTAGATACAAGGAGCGACGTTTATAGTCTCGGCGTCATCCTTTTTCATCTGCTTACGGGCGAGTTCCCCCACGAGCTCACGGGGACACGTTACGAAATCCTCCGTCGCATCAGCGAGGAGGACGCTCGCCGCCCGCGCGAGGTCTGCCGTGACATCGACAGAGAGCTTGAAGCGATCCTGCTCAAGGCCCTGGCGAAGGACCCGGAGAGACGATACGCTTCTGCGGGCGACTTGGCCCGTGACATCGGGAACTATCTGAACGGCGAGCCGCTTGCTGCGCGAAGGCCGACAACGCTTTACTTCCTGGCACGCCGCGTGCGGAAATACCGCGTCCCCGTGGCCGTGGGCGTGGCCGTTCTGACGGCCCTGATTGCGTTGGCTGCCTGGGCCTATGTCCGCGTTGCCGAGGAGCGGAATCTTGCTCGCGCTGCTGCCCAAAGCGAGCGCCTCGCCCGCATGGAGCTCGAAGCCAAAGTCCTTCAAGAACAAGGCAAGTATGAAGCGGCAGAAGCGCTCTACCGGAAGGTGCTCGAAGCCAAGCGTCGCCTCCTCGGCGAATGGCACCCGGCGGCGCTCGCCACGACCGGCCAGATCGCCGAAGTGCTCCTTCACAAAGGCAAGCCCGAAGAAGCGGAGCGGCTCTACCGCGAGGCACTGGATGTCCGACGGCGGATATTCGGCCCGGAGCACCTCGACACCGCGGCGTCGATGTGCGACCTTGCGGGGGCGCTGCGTGAGTTGGAGAAGTATGAGGAGGCGGAAAAGCTCCATCGCGGCGCTCTTGCCGTCCGTCGCCGCATGCTCGGCTCCGACCACTCCGACACGTTGAGTTCCTTGAACGACACCGGCTTTGTTCTGCGCCTTCAGCGCCGCTATGCCGAAGCCGAAAAGCTCTTCCGCGAGGCGGTTGCCGGTCGCCGCCGCGTCCTCGGCCCCGAACACCGCGATACCGTCACGTCGATGCGGAACCTCGCGTTTGTGCTCTGGGCGCAACTCAAATACGCCGAGGCCGAAGAACTCTACCGCCAGATACTGGAACTCCGAAGCGAATCGCTCGGCAAGGACAACCCCCGCACGCTTCAGTCGATGGGAGCGCTCGCCCGAATCCTCGAAGAGCAGGGGAAATACGCCGACGCAGAAAGACTCCTGCGCGACGCCTACGCCGCGATGCTCCGGGTGCTCGGCGGCGAGCATCCGTTCACGCTTCGCACGATGGAGAATTTGGCCTCGGTCCTGAAGGCCGCTGGGAAAGAGGGCGAAGCCGCCGCTTTGCTCAAGGCGAAGGAAGAAACGCTACGCGGACTCAAACTGCGGCTTGAGGACGCACGGATTGGCGGCCCCGGTGAATTGGAGTGAGAGCCGTGCCGCGAAACGACCGAACCGAGATCGGCGGCCGCGACGGAGTCTTTCATACCACGCAGTGGGACGAGATTCGGCGGGCGCGAACGCTCGACGAAAGCCGCCGTCGCCCCGCTGTCGGCGAACTGCTCGCCCGATACTGGAAGCCCGTGTATTGCTACCTTCGCAGCAAGGGCTTCAACAACGAGGCGGCGAAGGACCTCACGCAGGGCTTCTTCCACGAGGTCGTGCTCGGACGGGGACTGATTCAGCGGGCAGAAAGCAACCGCGGCCGGTTTCGGACGCTTCTTTTGACGGCGCTGGACCGCTACATTACCAGTTGGCGCCGCGCGGATGCCGCCCAGAAGCGCCGCCCCGCCGAGGGAATCGTGCCGCTGGAAGGAGCCGAGGGCGCCCGGCTGCCAGAGCCCGCGCATTCTGCACGGCCGGACGAGGTGTTCCACCACGCCTGGGCGGCGGCGCTCCTGGACGATGTCCTCTCCGAACTCGAGCGTGAATGCGCCGCCACCGGCAAGCGGAAGCACTGGGAGGTTTTTCGCGCCCGAGTGCTCACGCCAATAATGGAGAACGTCGAACCTGTTCCGCTTACTGTGCTGTGCGAGCGGCATGGGATCGACAGCGAGATGACGGCGTCGAACATGATCGTGACCGTCAAGCGACGGTTTCAGGCGATTCTTCGGAGCCGTATCCGCCGTTTTGTCAACTCGGACGATGAGGTGGACGAGGAAATCCGCGACCTTATTGCCGCCCTGTCCAGCCCGGCAACGCGGTAATGGAACGCCGTCGCCGGCATGCGGAGGTGCCTTCAGATGGAATCGGCATTCGAACTCAAATCGGTTCAACTGGCCCGCCTGCTGGAACTGAGCGGCGATGCCGAGCCGGCCTCGGACGCAGCGACAGAGGAGCTTCTTCGAGGGCTGCTCGGCCGCCCTGTTCCCCAGTCCGCCGGTGTGCCGTCTGGAACGGCTGGAAGGCCGTGCGGTGAGGTGCTTCTGGATGCCGGGACGGGGGCCGATGTTCTTGCTGCGGTCAAGGAATACGCCAAGGACCTTGTGCGGCGCGCCGGTTCGGAGTCCGAGGTCGCAGTGGCCACTGCCCTTTACTACGCCGCTATTGCCGCCGCTTTCGTCCACGCTGGAACGAAGATCACCGAACATTCGGACGAGCGGGTCGCCGAAGGACTGGCCGACTTGGAATCAAGGGCTTGGTTGCCCGCCGAGCTTCGCCAGCTCTTCGAGTCCGCGCGTGCCGCGTTGGCGCAGAAGTCCCGTCCGCCGCGATAGCGGGCGCGTGCGGACGCGTTCGCGCTGTCGCGCCGCGCCGCGAAATGGGGGATGTGCGCGGCTGGGCGTCGGGGTAGAATGTAGGAGTCGGTTTGAGCGGCCAGTGGGTCGGCAAGGGAGGCGGGCGTGAAGTCGAAGCTCCTTGTGGTTGCAATTGTTCTCGTGCTTCTCTACACCGGCGGCTACCTCATTTTCCGCCAGGCGCACATCCAGAACATCGGTCGAATTGTCGGAGCGCCCCCCGCACTCTTTGTTGACCCGTTCAAGCGGTCGGAACAGATATGGTTCCACATCTTCAAGCTCGCATTCTACGTGGACAAGCAGCTTACTGGCATCGTCCGCGTGGATTTCCCGAATCCGCTGTAGCGGCTGGCCTTTTCCGCCCATAGAAGACGGGCCGACGCCGATGAAGCCCGATGTGCTCATCCTGCGTGAACTGGCTCGGCGGTATGCGGAGGTCTGCGCAAAGCCCGTGCAGGACGAACGCCGCGACCTCTGGCGCCGCCATAACAGCCGTGAACGCACCCAGGCACTTGTCTATGCTCGGCATACGGGAGCGGGCAATGGCGGTTGAAGTCACTATCCTGTCAGCGGTTCTGTCCGATTTCGTGCAAGAGGAGGTGGAATGCACATTATTGCTTGGGTCGCGAGTTCGCTGGAGCGGCAGTTTCCCGGCAGCCCGCCGCGGCGCCTGAGGCGGCTGAATATCCTCGCCGCGCGGAACGAGCAGGTCTCGTTTCAGGTGTGCTTCCGTGTGGCGCATTCGGCGCCTGTTGACGTTGCCGCCGAGGCCAGCGCGCCCGCAGGGCTTGTGGTGCAGGTGCGCCGCGTCGGATATGTTCCTGTTCCGCACCACAACACGGAAACGCCTGCAGAAGAATTGGACGGACGCGGGTTCATCCCCGGCTACGTCCCCGATCCGCTGTTCCAGGAAACGCGGATGTTGGCCGCGCCCGGCGAAACCAATGCGTTCTGGCTGACCGTCCGTGTTCTGCCGGACGCCGCGCCCGGGCCGAAGAGTATT
>CAZBRH010000039.1:20358-20599 GCA_964494245.1 uncultured Planctomycetota bacterium
GAACTGGCGGCCAACGTGATTGTGTCGGATGTTGTCCTGGAGCCGCGGCGGAACTTCCGCGTTACGCACTGGTTCTACGCGGACGCTCTCTGCGATTGGTATAAGGTGGGGCCGTTCGAGCCGGCCTTCTGGCCAATCTGCGAGGCGTATATGCGGAACTACGTTGAGCACGGGAGCGACACCATCTATGTTCCCGTTTTCACTCCGCCGCTCGACGGGGTGAAGCGCCCGACGCAGTTGT
>CAZBRH010000039.1:20630-21730 GCA_964494245.1 uncultured Planctomycetota bacterium
CGGGGGCGTATTCGTTCGACTGGCGCGACGTGAAGCGTTGGATCGAGCTGGCGCGCAAATGCGGCATCCAACACTTTGAATGGACGCACTTCTTCTCGCAGTGGGGATGCAAGTCCGCCATCCGCATCTACGAGAAGCACAACGGTGAAGACCGGCTGCTCTGGCCGCCGGATACAGGTGCGACATCGCCCACGTATCGCCGGTTCCTCGCGCAGTTCCTGCCGGCTTTGGAACGGTTCTTGCGCCGCGAAAACCTGCTTGACCGCTCGCATTTTCACGTTTCCGACGAGCCGCACGGCGACGAGCACCTCGAGAACTACCGCAAGGCGCGAGCGCTTCTCCGTGCGCTTGCTCCGTGGATAAAGGTGATGGATGCCCTTTCCGACATTCGGTTCGCGCGACACGGGCTGATGGATATGCCGATTCCGAGCATCCACACCGCACTCGACTTCATCGGCGAGGGGATTCCGTGCTGGACGTATTTCTGCTGCGTGCCGCGCGGGGCATACCTGAATCGCCTGCTCGACACGCCGCTGGCCAAGATTCGGATGAGCGGCTGGCTCTTCTACCGGTTCCGCGTCCTCGGCTTCCTGCATTGGGGCTATAACTATTGGTACAAGTCGCAGACGCGGCAGCTCATCGACCCGTTCACGGTCAGCGACGGACTCGCTTGGCCGGGCTGGCCGTATGGCGACACCTTCGTCGTCTATCCGGGGCCGAGCGGGCCAATCGATTCGATCCGTTGGGAGGTTTTCGCCGAGTCGCTTCAGGACTACGCTCTCTTGCAGATGCTGAACGTGGACGCCGAGGGACGGATGCTCGCGCCGCTCAAGAGCTTCGCCGATTTTCCGAAGACGGCGGGGTGGCACATGGCGGCCCGGCGCCGGCTGCTACAGCCGCCGACTAGCAAGGCGCTCAGGGGAGCAGCCGCCGCTTGCGGAGCCACCATTCGCACGTGAGCGGAACGACGAAGAGGATCAGACAGCCCCACGAGTCCCATATCTCCGTCGGATGCTCCGTCGTGATGTTGACCGATTCGGCCTTGATACGGTCGGGCAGCTGATCGACCTGGTCGATGGTGAACGCGGCGCCGGAGGTCT
>CAZBRH010000039.1:21758-23760 GCA_964494245.1 uncultured Planctomycetota bacterium
ACGTCGAGCCGTCGGCTCTCGCTTTCGAGCGTGGACATGGTGACGCTGAAGGGAACGGTCTCGGGCGGTTCGCCGGGAGCGGCGCTCATCCAGATGGCGTGGTTCCCGATCTTGCGTGCCACCAACGATCCGCGGTAGATTCCCTGGCTGGGATCGGCCAGCGTAAGGCGGACGGCCTGCGTCGCGCCCCCCGGCAGGTCGAGTGTCGCCGTCAGGAAGCGTTCGCCGGAAGGACGCAGCGTCTCGTCGAGCAGCTTTGCTTCGATTTCAACCTTCTGGCCGATGGTGTATTTATCCCGTGCCACGGCGAGCGTCAGGCGCTTGGCCGAGCCGAGCAGCTTGCCCGACGCGGTCAGGCCGATGACCTGCCGCCAGAATCGGTAGAAATACTTGTCGCCGACGAGAAAACGCCAGCGCCACGTCTCGTCGGTAGCCACCAAGAAAACGCGGCCAGCTCCGTAGCGATGTTCAACAAAGATGGGGAGCGCACCGTGCTCGGTTTTTTCTTCGGGGTGGACGGCGAGCGCACGGGCGCCGGGCTTGAGCTTGCCCGTCGGTTGGAGCCAGAAGAAACCGGGAAGCGCATCCCAAAGTTCCCGGTTCTGGTGCGGGTCCTCGACAAGCCGCATTGCGGGGTGTGCCCAGCCCTCGGGCGTGATGCGGGGTTTGAACGAGTTTTCGATGTCGGATGCTGGCGTGAAGCCAGCGGGGAGCTCGAGCGATAGGGGGAGGCACTTGGCGAGGGGGGTTTTCTCAAAGGCCTCGGTGACGACAAGCGGGCTTGCAGCGAAGATGAGGCCGCCGCCGAACTCCCCCACGAACGCAAGGATGTTCTCGAATTGGTCGTTCGATATGGCGTCGGCGGATGCGCCCAGAAGAACGATGGCGTCGTAATCGTCCACGAGTTCCTTCTTGCTGAGCGGGAGTTGTTCGAGTTGTTTGCCGCCGGCCATCACCCACTCCGGCTCGGCGGATTGGAGCCAGACGCTGACATCGACGGAAGTGTCGCGCACGAGAGCGGTCTTCAGGTAGCGCCACTCCCAGCTTGCCGGGCCCGCCACAAGGAGCACGCGCACCTTGTCGTCCTTCACCGTCACCGTGTGCTCGGCGGTGTTGTTCTGTCCCGAAAGCTCGTCATCGCGTGTCGGGACACTTACGACATATTTGAAGACGCCCTTCTCTGTTGGCTTGTGCGAGATTGTGTGATATTGGCGGCCGGGCTCGAGCGTGATGTCCTTGTGGGCGACGACGGTGTCGCCGATACGGAGTTCGAGGGGGACGGTTGCTCCGTCGCAGCCCGACTGCTCAAGGGCGACGTTGAAGACGAGCGGGTCGTTGAGAAATGCGACGGAGTTGGCGGAGACGGCGGCGATGGCGATGTCGCGCTGCAAGGCCGGGTCGCCGACGCCGACGGCGAAGATGGGGAAGGGCGCCCCCGTCGCATCGACGGCGTAGCGGGTGGCCTCGACGGGCGAGATGCCGCTGTTGGAACACCAGTCCGAGATGACGACCATCGCGGCGATACGCTGGCCGCGCAGCTCTGCGACCGCGTCGCGGATGCATTCGCCGATCTGCGTGACGGGCCCGTCCGGCACAATGAAGAGGGGCTGGACGGGCAGCCGCGAGGCGTCTGCGTCGGCCGCGGAAGCGCCGCCGAGGGGGGACGTCGGCGCTTCCGAGACGGTTTCGGCGAAGACGAACTGGCGGACGCGGCAGCTGCGGGCGATTCGTTCCACAAGGCCGGTTCGCGGGTTAGCCAACACGCGGTTGGCAATGGCTGCGCGGGACATCGTGCGAAGCTCCTGCGCAAGGGCGGGGTCCACCGGCCGTGCGAGGTCAAGCGTCTGCGTGAGGCCCGCCGCGTATGCGATTCGGGCCAGCCGTTGTTCGTCGCGGTATTGGTCTTCGAGACTCATGCTGTCCGACTTGTCTGCGAGGAGAATGACGTAAGATTCCTTCATCTGGGATTTGTGCACCACGAGGGCGGGCTGGAGCAGGACAA
>CAZBRH010000040.1:0-17827 GCA_964494245.1 uncultured Planctomycetota bacterium
TAGCCGGCCTCGGTGAGCGTGGTGGCGTCGCCGATGGCGAACGGGACGTCGAGAATCTTGGCGAGGCACCGGGCGAGAAGCGTTTTGCCGCTGCCCGTCGGGCCAATCAGCAGGATGTTGCTCTTCTCGATTTCGACGTCGCTTGTGTTGACGTCAGCAAGGAGGCGCTTGTAGTGGTTGTAAACGGCAACCGAGAGGATTTTCTTGGGGATCTCTTGGCCGATTACGTATTGGTCGAGCTGCTTTTTGATTTCGATGGGCGTGGGGAGCCGTCGCATTGCGGGCCGCTGAGGTTCGGCGGCTTTGGGCGGCGCACTGTCATAACCGAGGATGGTGCTGCATACCTCGACGCATTCGTTGCAGATGCAAGCGCCCTTCGGAGAGGGGATGAGCATGTCGACGTCTTCGGCGGCCTTGCCGCAAAAAGAGCAGTGCGGGGAATCAGGCGGCCGAAGCCGGCGTCCGCCGGGTTTTCTGTTCATGCGCGATCATCCTTTTGAGTATTGAAGGACCTCGTCGATGATGCCATACGCCTTCGCTTCCTCCGCGGTCATGATAAAGTCGCGATCGGTATCCTTCTCGATTTTTTCGATGGATTGGCCGGTGTGGAACGCGAGGATTTCGTTGATGCGCTTCTTCGTCTTGACGATGTCTTCGGCGTGAATTTGGATGTCAGACGCGGCCCCGCCGATGCCGCTGGCCCATGGCTGGTGCAGAAGAATCTTGGCATTCGGCAAGGCGAAGCGTTTTCCTTTCTCGCCCGCGGCAAGCAGGACGGCTCCCATGCTCGCGGCCATCCCGACGCAGTATGTGGCAACATCACACCGAATAAACCGCATCGTGTCGTAGATGGCAAGCCCCGCATCGACTGATCCGCCGGGCGTGTTGATATACATGTCCACTTGCGCCCTTGCCTTGTCGGTTTGAAGGAAAAGGAGCTGCCCGATAATGACGTTGGAAACGATCCGGTCAATGGTGTTGCCGAGGAAGACGATGCGATCCTTGAGCAGCCGCGAGAAGACGTCCCAGTGCGTCAGGTGCTCCTGCGCCTTCTCGACCACGCTTGGGCTGATGAGGGGTTCCGTAGCATAACGCTTGTCGAAAAGGGGGTGGGACAGCATATATGAGTCTCCGTGCTCTCTAGATATCACCTGTTCGCAGTGTCGGCCTTTTCGCAGCGGCGATTAGAATCCGGCCTTCGAGGAATCTCGCCACGCCCGGGCATGACGCTGCGGACGAATGATGCTGATGCGCTAATGCTTCGACTTCGAGGCCTTCTTCTTGCCTGACGGTTTCTGCTCCTTGATGGTCGCTTTTTCGAGTAGGAAGGCCCGAACCTTTTCTTCTCGCATCGAGGCCCGAAGTTCGCCCATCCGGTTGTTGCTCTCGAACTCGCGCCGGACCTGTTCCGGGGATCGGCCATAGTTGGCAGCCATTGCGTCGATCCGAGCGTCAACTTCTTCTTCTGTAACGAAGATTCGTTCGTTGTCGGCGATCTTCGCCAGAATGAAATACAGTTTCGCTTCCTTTTCGGCCGCGGTGCGCGACGCGGCCTGAAGCTGCTCGGAGTGCTTCTCAATCTCTTCCGGGGGGATGCCGCGATACCGAAGCGCCAAGCTCTGGCGCAGGAGCGCCTGCTCGGCGACACGGCTCACGACATCCTCGGGCATCTCGAAATCCACCTTCGCCAAGAGCTGCTCGCTGATTTGCCGCTGAAGATCCTCCTCGGCCTGGCGCTCTTTCTCGCGCCGGACGGAGGTGCGGACTTCTTCGTTGAACTCCTCCACGGAATCGAAGCCAACCTCCTTGGCCCATGCTTCGTCGATTGTGGGGAGCACGGGCTTTTGAATTTTCTCGATGGTCAGCCCGAGCGTCATCTTCGCACCGCGCTTTGCCTCGTCGGCGTAGTCGTTGGGAAGCGTGATCTCCTTCTCCACGGTCTTGCCGACCGTTGCTGACGTCACAAACTCAGTCGTCTCATCGACCGACATTCCGACCAGCATGTGCTGCCCCACAAGCAGCCGGTGGTCTGGAAAGTCGCGGTAGGTGGCATCGCCATCCCTTAGCGTGATCCGGCAGACTACGACGTCGTCTGGCGAGGGCGCCCCCTCGCTGATGTCCTGAAGCTTGGCGTAGCGGCGTCGAACCGCCTCGATCCGCTCCTTCACCTCGTCCTCTGTTGGCTCCGGTGACGGCTTCTCGAGCTCCAAGTTCGTGTAGTTATCGATCTCCGAACCTCGATGGTTACCCCGAAGGAAAGCGGCTTGCCCGGGGCAAACTCGATGTTCTCATCGAACTTCGGGTCGCCGAGGGGGGCCAGCTCTTTTTCCGCGATTGCCTGCTCGAAAGATTGGGCGATTAGACTCTGCTTCGCATCCTCGTTGACCTGCTTGCCGAACTTACCCTGCATGAGCCAGCGCGGAACATGCCCCCTGCGGAATCCAGGAACAATGATGCTCTCGTTGAGCTGCTTGTATGTCTTGTCGAGCTCGGCATCAACAACTTCGGGGGGAATTTCGATTCGAAGCAGCTTCTTGCACGGGCCGATGTCTTCGACCTGAATCTGCGTTGCGGGGCGACCTGCCTCGCCTGATGAATCCTGCATTCAATCCGGCCTCCAAAGCGGGGGAAATACAGACGAGAAAGAATGGAGCGGGCGAACGGATTTGCACCGTCGACACCCACCTTGGCAAGGTGGCGCCCTACCAGGCTGAGCTACGCCCGCCTTTCACTACTGCCGTCGAAATTATAGCAGCCAGTCTGCCGGGTGTCAACCCGCCCAACTCGTTTCGTCGGGCCGGCTCCGTCGTCTATTGTTCAGTCGGTTCTTGTAACCGATCCGTCCCCATGCTTATCCGCAGAAGTTGCGCCACAAGGTTCAGCGGATCGCCCGCCAAGCTTTCGATGTGCAGGACGAAGGCGTCGGGCTCGTTGCGGAGCGCGAAGCCGATGCTAAGGCCCGGCTCGGCTTCGGCGAACTTGTCGACCAAGTTCCCGATCACTTGCTTTGCGTTGTCCGGCACTCCGTCGGCAAGGGAAATCAGGCCGATCACGCCCTGGGCCGCCTTCGCCGCGCGGTGTGCGTCGAGCGCCCAGAACATCGCCGCTGTCCCGGGCAGGCGGAGGCGAAGCTTCTGGAACGATGCCTGCGACGCGAGCGACTTGCCGCCTTCTTTCGCTTTACCGAGCGCGATGGCCGCCTCGGCGGCCTCGAACGTGTTGGAGAAGACGAGCAGGCCGCCCTCGAACGTCCAGCCCATCGGCGGCTTCGTCGGCAGGATGTGATATGTGCGGCCGTTCCGGTCGAGCTTGCGCAGCGGCGTCTGGTTGTGGTCCGCGAGGGCGTTGGCGCAGCGGACAAGGCGGCCGGGCTCGCGGACGGCGGCGAGGTAGAGCATTTCGGGGCCGCGGTCGCTCCAGTGCAGCCCGCCCGCGACCGGGCCGAGGTTGTCGAACAGGTCCTTGCCGATGTCGACGGCGAGTTCCTTGTTGAACTCGGCAAGCTCGGCCTCGAACTCCCCGCCGACGTCGCGGTCAAGCTCTGCGAAAAACTTCGCAACGCGGCCGACGACGCCCGTCGTCGATGGAGTGCTCGAATAGATGACGGCGTCTTCAGGGATGCGGTCGAGGTGTGCGGGCGGCGTGTTCGGGACATCGAAGAGCGACGCGAGGCCGCGCCGCTCGCCCGGCGTGAGCCCGGCAATCCGGCCGGACACTGTTTTGCCGTTGCTCTTCCACGAGAGGCCGATGGCGGCAAATGCGTCGAGCGCGAGCCAGCGGCGGAGCCACGCCATATTGCCTCCGAATCCCGGCTGCACGTCTCCATCTATCGCATGGACGATCCGTCGGAGGTCGACGAACGCCGTCAGGTCCGCCGCGCAGTCAACGTGCACCGCGAGCGCCTTGTATGCCGCATCGTCGGCGACCGCACGGTCAGCCGGGAACGGGTCGAGGACACGTGCGATGCGCATTTTGTCCGACGAGACGCAAAAGACACCATTGTGCACAGCCCAGGAAAGATACGCCCTGCCGCCGTCGTCGCGCAGCTCGCGGATTGCGCCGTCGGCGGCGGGCTTTGCGTTTCCGACACCGGTGACCTGCGCGACGGTCTGCGTCAGGAGTTCGTCTACGTTCCCTTTCGTGTCGTCGATGGGCACGCGGAACAGGAAGGACGCGGGGCGCTCGGGTGCCGGCGGGAAGAGCGCATAAGACGCGCGCCCGGCGGTCATCGCAGCGAGCTTCGGGAGGAAGAGCCGCGCTCCTTGAGGGGTTTCCTTGTCCACGAAGCCCACGAGGAGTTCGGCCAGCGGGACGAGGAGGCGGACGTCGCGGACAGTGATGAAGACAGCGGTGCCGGCCGGCGCGTGTTGCGCGGGGTCTTGCTCCCGCGGAGCCAGGTCCGGCTCGGCGCCGAAGGCGGCCGCGCAGAACGCAAGCAGCAGCATTGCCGCAATCAGGTTTTTTCGCATTGCTTGTCTCCCTGTGTTCGACGGGCGAGGCATCCCATTCAACGCTCCTCCGGTTCCGGTTGCGGGGCTTTCCCACTGGTGAAGCCGATGTCATCGGACTCGAAGTCGGCCGGCTTCTTGAGGTTGCCTCCGTCGTCCTTCCTGTCCGGGCCGACGCTGTAGAGGACGAATTCGCCGTCCTTCAGTGTGTAGAGGTAGGGCTTGCCGCTGAACGGGTCGGCGGGCAGGTCTTTCAGGAGTCCGTCGGCCTTGAGCCAGCCGGGTTCGTCGGGGTAAACGCCGTTCTGGCGTTCGTAGAGCTTGAGCGCGGCGGCGATACGGAGCAGGTCGACAAGGACGCGGCACTTTTCGGCCTCGATGCGCGCGGCCGAGCGAGGGAAGGAACATGGCGGCGAAGAAGTTCCACGGCTTCATCTCGGTCCGCAAGTACTCCTCCACATTCAGCGGCGGCGCGACGTAAAACGGCTTTTTCGCGTCAGCGATGCTCCAGTCGTAGAACCGGGCCATATCCGCCTTGATCGTGCGGTCGGGGAAGAGGATGCGGAAAATGCGCTTTACGAGAGGGGATGGCTGGAATGCTCCTTCAAATCTCATCGAGACGGCCGCTTCGGCGCTTGCCGGTCCCAGCCGCATAATGTCGTCCACCGTGCCGAGGCCGAACGCCCTCTCGGACTGCATCGCGTGAGCGAAGTCGGGCAGGCCGTCCCGCAGCGAGACGAGTTCCTCGATGAGCCGCTTCAGCTCCTGCTCGGGGTACTTGTGAAGGCAGATGCCCTTGAAAGCGGTTTGCGTTCCGACGCTGATGCAGGCGATGCCGACGAGATGGTCGATCAGCGTGCGGCTGCGGCCGTGGTGGTTCCCGATCCTGACGATGGCGAGGTAGTTGTCGACGGCCTTGGAGAACTCCTTGGCGGCCTCGAAGCGTCGCGCCTCAGCGGCGTCACGCGTCTGTCTCAGGCCGGGAAGCATCATGCCGGCGACCATTTCCGTCTTGGAGTATGGCAGTTGGCAGAGCTTCATCGTGGAGCCCTTGCGGTAGTGGTCGAGCGCGGGCTGCGCGGCATCGAGATGCGCGGCCAGTTCCTTCACTTTCGCGTCGTCCCAGCCGCCGTCGGCGGCGAGCGTGAACTGTTCGAACCAGCCGTCGGGTTGCGTAAGCGCGTGAAGCGCGTTCGCGCCCTGGATGTAATATGTCGCGGCGTTCTCGGCGTCGAGCACATCGACCCAGGGGAAGCCGAGCGAGCGGACCTCATCGCCGGTCATGAGTTGAATGCTTTCGCCGCAGATGGTGACGGTCTTGCGCGGCGGCTCCTCTGCGGCGGGAGCGGCGGCCCGCGCCGGAGCGACCAGCAGAACGGACAGAGAGACAGCGGCGGCAAATGACCTGTTCATTGAAGCGGTTCCTCCCTGATCCCGGTATGCGGCAAAGCCCGCCTCGTTGGCCTCGGCGGCGCGCGCAGCGGACGCGATTGTATGCCTAGCTTGGCGGCACGTCAAGCGGCGCGCCGGGCCGGCCTTGTCCATTTAGCGGGCGCAATAATTTGCCCAATGGCCTTGACACTATCGTAGTTTCTGGTATTCTTTCACGCGACTGGTTTGACATCAGTCCGCGTTTGATGCGCGGCATGCTGATCTCGAAGTGTAGGAGACTGCATGGCCGTCAAATTCATCCCGCGAGACAGGTTCAGTGAGGTCATCGCCGGGATTGCTAAAGGCCGTGAGATCTTCGGCCACCAGATAGAGGCGGGTCAACCCGGCCAGACGGGGCGGCCCCACATGGTCCGCACGGGTGCGGACGACCTTGTGCTGGGCACAGCCCGCGCGGTCGAGCCGCTCAAGGCGCTTCTGTTTCCTCCACGCGATGATCTAGGCGAATGCTTTGATGCAGGTAAGCCGGATGCACCCCTGACTGCGATCGTGGGCGCGACGGCCTGCGACCTGCGCGCGCTCAAGGTGCTCGATCAGGTATTTCTTGGCGGCGAGTTCAAGGACCCCTACTATGAGAAGAAACGGAAAAACCTCCTCGTCGTTTCCATGGACTGCACTCTCCCCTTCGATGTCTGCTTCTGTATGTTTTTCGGGGACGCCCCCAACCCCTCCGAAGGGTATGACCTCAATCTTACGCCGCTCGCAGGCGGCAAGGACGGCTATCTCGTGGAGTCGGGCTCCGAACAAGGCGAAAAACTGCTGGCGGAAGCAGGACTGACCGACGCCTCAGCGGCCTTGCTCGAACGAAGGACGGCGCAGCGCAAGGAAGCCGCCGAACAAGTGAAGCGACAGGCCGCAGCGGCGGGACTCTCGGCCGTTGAGACGATTACCGAACGATTCCGCGCGAGCCGCGATGCGGCGTTTTGGAAAAAGCACGCCGACAAGTGCGTCGAATGCGGCGCGTGCAACTTCATCTGTCCCGCGTGCCACTGCTTCCTGCTCGTGGACGTCGAAGCACGAGGCCGATTCAAGCGGTTCAAGAACTGGGACTCGTGCCTTTACCCGGCTTTCGCACGGGTTGCAGGCGGCGCAAACCCGCGGCCACGCCGAATCGAACGCCTCCGGAACCGCTTTGAGAAGAAATTCGACTTCCTCCAGGAGACCATCAAACTTTGGGGCTGCACCGGCTGCGGAAGGTGCACCGAGGCCTGTGCCGGCGACATCGATGTCCGCGAAGTGCTTCGCGATATTCTGTCGCCTTCGACCGAAGGGAGCGGCTCATGACGGATCCTTACCGCCCCATTCGGACGATGGTGGAAGACGTCATCCCCGAATCGCCCACAATCAAGACCCTTGTGCTTCGGCCCGATCGGCCCATCCCGTTCCGCACAGGGCAGTTTATTGAGATGACCGTGCCGGGCGTCGGCGAGGCGCCCTTCACGCCTTCGTCGTCGCCGCAGGTGGCGGACCGGATGGACGTGACAATCATGAGGGCCGGGCGGGTGACCTCGGTGGTCCACGAACTTCGGCCCGGCGCGATCGTTGGGCTGCGCGGCCCTTATGGCGTGGGGTACCCGATTGATGAGTACGCCGGGAAGGACATCTTGATTCTTGGCGGTGGCGTCGGCCTTGCGCCGCTGCGATCGCTCCTCTACGCGCTCTTCGCTGAGCCGGACCGCTTTCAGCGGATTGTCCTGTGTTATGGCGCTCGAACGCCTGCGGACGTCATCTACAAGAAGCAGCTTGACGAGTGGCGCGGGATGAAGCAGGTCGAACTGCACCAGTCGGTGGACCGCGCGAGCGACGGGTGGAAATATACCGAGGGCGTCGTGACTGTGCTTGTGGACAAGGTGAAGATCGACCCGGCGAAGTCGATCGCCGTCGTTTGTGGCCCGCCAGTCATGATGAAGTTCGCCACGCTGAAGCTGCTCGACGTCGGCTTCACCGACGAGCAGATATACCTTTCAATGGAAAAGAACATGAGTTGCGGCGTCGGGAAGTGCGGCCACTGCCGCCTCGGGCCGTATTACGTCTGCAAGGACGGCCCGGTCTTCACCTACGCGCAAATCAAGGGCATTGAGAAGATTTGGGACTGACGCACGTGGCGCGCATCTACCTCGCGGACAACATGGATGTGCTGCCGGGGTTGGCCGATGGCTCGGTCAACCTGATCTACATCGACCCGCCGTTCAACACGGGCAAAGTCCAACAGCGCACGCGAATTCGGGTTGTGCGGGACGAGCAGGGCGACCGCTCGGGGTTTCAGGGAAAGCGATACCGGACGGAACGCATCAGTTCGTCCGGCTATCCCGACATTTTCGACGACTTCGTTGCCTTCATCGAGCCGCGGCTGGTGGAGGCGCACCGAATCCTCGCGGCTGACGGGTCGCTGTTCTTTCATATCGACTACCGCGAGGTGCACTATTGCAAGGTACTGCTCGATAGGATCTTTGGGCGCCAGTCCTTTGTAAACGAGATTATTTGGGCTTATGATTACGGGGCTCGGTCCACGACGCGCTGGTCTACGAAGCACGACAACATCTTGTGGTACGCGAAGGACCCGGCGAACTACACGTTCAACTACGGCGAGGTCGACCGCATCCCGTACATGGCTCCGGGCCTTGTTGGCGAGGAAAAGGCCGCGCGAGGAAAGACTCCGACGGATGTCTGGTGGCACACGATTGTTCCGACAAACAGTTCGGAAAAGACCGGCTATCCGACACAGAAACCACTTGGCATTGTGGAACGCATTGTTAGGGTTCATTCGCGCCCCGGCGATCTTCTGCTTGATTTCTTTGCAGGAAGCGGGACGCTTGGGGCGGCCGCGGAGCGCAACGGCCGCGACTTCATTCTGATTGACAACAATCCCGAGGCCGTGCGAGTAATGGCTAAACGGCTCGCCGCCAGCCGGCCCGAGTGCATCGGGTTTGAGCCGTTGTGCGAACCGGTGCCACAGACCGAGTTGTTCGGGACGGTGCATGGATGACGCGAAGCGTCACCAATCCGGAGGTCGAGCTGCTTGGCGGCCTTGCCACGACGTTGCGAGCGGACTATGCTGACGAGGACCTTGCATGGGAAGGAAGCCCGTTTGCGTGGATCAAGACGCGGCCTTCCCGGCAGGCCGGAAAGATTGGCGAGCTACTTGTGTCCGGCTGGTGCGCCGCGAAAGGATTCGACGTCACGAAGGCCCCGGATTCCGAATGCGACCGGATCATCGGAGGCGTCCGAACGGAAATCAAGTTTTCGACCCTGTGGAAAGCCGGCTGGTACGTGTTCCAGCAGTTCCGGAACCAGGATTACGAGATGGCTCTGTGCCTCGGGGTTTCACCGTTTGATGCGCACTGCTGGGTCATCTCGAAGGCGATATTGGAGGAGCACGTGATTGGCCACACGCCACAGCACGGCGGGAAGGCCGGGACAGACACGGCCTGGCTTCGCGTGGACCCCGGCAATGTGCCGCCGTGGCTATCCGCGTGCGGTGGCTCGTTGCGTGAGGCCTATTCCGTGCTCCGAAGGATGACGCGACCGTGAGCACCCACAAGATGCTCGTTATCAACCTCGACGCACTTCGCCGGCATCCTAAATGCTCGGCACAGTGCAGTTATCCATACCGCAAGCCGGGGCAACTCGCCGGGCCGGCTTACCTGATGCAGCGGGCGGGCTTCGAGGTGTTCTGTCGGCGGTGCGACGACCACCCTTGCGTAACTGCCTGTCCGAACGAGGCGCTGGAGCAGATCGACGGCGGCCTCATCAAACGATACAACTTCCGCTGCACCCAGTGCAACTCCTGCATGGTCGCCTGCCCGTTCGGCACTATCGTCCCGGCAGCTCTCGCCTATCGCGGTACGATGTGCGACTTCTGCGTCGGGCGGGACAATCCGGCGCCGCTCTGTGTTCAGACGTGTGATTGCGGCGTCTTCACGTGGGAAGACGTGCCTGACGCGCCCGAGGACGCCGCGCTTCACGTGGTTGGCGACCGGTTTGCCGTTCGGGCGAAATCGTTTACAAAGGTGGAACCCGCTCCGCGCGGACGCACCGGGAAGTAGGATATGGGTGTGCTGAAAGACATCGTGGCGTTCCTGATCTTCCCCGGCTTCGCGTTCATGGTCGTCGTTGGCATGCTCGTAAGCTGGGTGGATCGGAAGGTGACGGCGCGGGTGCAATACCGCGTCGGGCCGCCGCTGCTCCAGCCCCTGTGGGACTTCCTAAAGCTGATGGGCAAGGAAACGATTGTTCCGCGCGGGACGTCGCGGCTGGCGTTTTTCGGCTCGCCGCTCATCGGGCTGGCGGGTGTGCTCTTTGTTGGTGTGATGGTCGGCGTGGCGATGTTCCTGGGCCGGGGATTTCACGGGGACCTGATTGTCGCGGTGTACATGCTCGCGCTGCCCTCGCTTGCCGTCATCATGGGCGGGATTGCGTCGCGCAACCCGCTGGCATCCGTCGGGGCGAGCCGCGAGATGAAGCTCGTCATCGGCTACGAGCTGCCGTTCCTCCTGGCGGTGGCTGTGGCGGTCATCAAATCCGGCGGCAAACTGCAACTTACGGAGCTGCTCGCATATCAGGCGGAGAAAGGGGCGTTTGCGGCGAGCGCGTCGGGCGTCATCGCTCTCATCGTGATGATCCTTTGTCTTCAGGCAAAAATGGCGCTCGTGCCGTTCGACCAGGCCGAGGCGGAGACGGAGGTGATGGGCGGGGCGCTCATTGAGTACTCCGGCCCGGCGCTTGGGCTCTACAAGTTGACAAAGATGCTGATGTTCTACGCGGCGCCGATGTTCGTGGTTGCCTTGTTCTGGGGCGGGTTCGGGGCGCTGGATACGCGCGGCATTGTGCTCGGCATCCTAAAGTATCTCGTGCTGGTCGTCCTCATTACGCTGATTAGGAATACGAACCCGCGAGTGCGAATAGAACACGCGGTAAAGTTTTTCTGGGGGACGGCGACAGTTCTGGCGCTGGCTGCCGTCCTGATTGCGATTGTCGAGTCGCTGCCGCCGGTTGGGCAGTAGAGGACACGTCGAATGGGCGTCACCGTCAAGGCACTGATGAAGTCTCCGTGGGTCTTTCACGTGAGCGCGGGTTCGTGCAATAACTGCGACATCGAGATTCTCGATTGCCTTTGCCCGCGGTTCGATATCGAGCGGTTTGGTGCTGTGCTCGTGGGTAGCGTTCGTCACGCCGATGCCTTGCTCGTGACGGGTGCGATGAACCGGAAGTCCGCTCGGCGCGTCCGCCAGCTTTACGACCAGGCGGCGAAACCGTGCCTTGTCATTGCCATCGGCGCTTGTGCCCTCGGGCAGGGCATCTTCCGCGGCAGCTACTCGATGGTGCAGCCGCTCGACGAGGTGCTGCCGCCGGGCGCGGTGACGGTCTATGTCCCCGGTTGTCCGCCCAAGCCGGAAGCGATGATTGCTGGCGTCGTCAAGGCCCTCAACCAGCTCGTGGCGCCCAAGAAGCAGGCGAGCAGCGACAGGGAAGCCGCAAATGAATAGCGAAATCATCATCGGACATCTGAAGGCGGCTCTCGGCGGTCTGGCAAGAGACCTGTTCGCGAAGAACCCCCGCCGCATCTATATCACCACCAGCCCAGCAGACATCGTTGAGGTCACGCGGAAGTTGCACGAGGACCTTGGGGCGCGCTTTTGCATCGCTTCAGGCATGGAGATGGAGGCGAATTTCGAGATTCTTTACCACTTCATGTTTGAGAATGAGGCCTCGCCGCTCTATGGAGTTCTCGCGAGCGTTCGCGTTTTGCTCGACAAGCAGAGGCCGGCGGTGGACTCCATCACGTCCGGTGTTCCCGCAGCGGCGTGGATTGAGCGCGAGATGCACGAGTTGCTTGGCATTGAGTTTCGGAACCATCCCGACATGCGGCCCTTGCTCCTTCCGGAAGACTGGCCGAAAGACGTCCACCCGCTGCGGCGCGGTCGCCCATGGGAGGGGAAAGTAGACCTGAAGATATGAGCAACACAAACCCTGGAAAGACCAAGAGCATTGTGCCCATCGGCCCATTCCACCCGCTCCAAGAAGAGCCGGAGCTCTTCCGGCTCCACGTCGATGGCGAGACAGTTGTCGATGTTGACGTGGATATCGGATGGAACCACCGCGGCATCGAGAAACTCGCCGAGGACCGGACGTGGGACCAGGTGACCTTCCTTGTCGAGCGCATCTGCGGCATCTGCTCGAACTCGCACCCGCTCGCCTATGTCCAAGCGGTCGAGGACTGTGCGGGCGTGCAAGTTCCTGAGCGGGCACTCTACATCCGCACGTTTGTTGCCGAGCTGGAACGGCTCCACAGTCACCTCCTTTGGGTCGGCTTGGCCGGCCACTTTCTCGGCTACAACACGGTGTTCATGTGGGGCTGGAAATGGCGCGAACCGGTGCTCGACATCTTCGAGGAGGTGACGGGCAACCGTAATCACTACGCGATGATGAAGCCCGGCGGCGTCCGGCGCGACATGGACGAGGCGATGTTTCCCTCGATCCACAAGCGGCTCGACGAGGTTTGGAAAAAACTGGAACTCGTGCGCGGTGCCATCGTGGACGACCCGGTGCTGCATGCGCGGCTCAAGGGCATCGGGGTTCTGACGAAGGAAGACGCCATCCGCTACGGCGCCCTGGGACCAACGTCCCGCGCCTCCGGCATCCCCGCCGACATCCGCCGAACCGACCCCTACGCTGCCTACGACCGGATCGACTGGAACGTTATCACGATGAAAAACGGGGACGTCTACGACAAGGCGGTGCTCCGTGTCCTTGAAAGCTTCGAATCCATCAAAATCCTGAGGCAGGTTCTCGACAACATGCCAAAGGGCGAAATCGACGCGAAGATCAAAGAAGTTCCGCCGGGCGAGGGGATCGGCCACGCCGAAGCGCCCCGCGGCGAAACGTTCCACTACGTCCGATCCGACGGCACGAACAGCCCCATCCGCCACAAGGTCCGTGCCCCGACGTTCATGAACCTGCCGACGTGCAAGGCGACCGTCGTCGGCGAGTCCATCACCGACGCGACCATCATCCTCGCCGCTATCGACCCGTGCTACTGCTGCACCGAACGGATGGCGGTGGTTGACGCTTCGACGGGAAGGGCGATAATGAGCGGCAAGGACCTTGTGCGGCTGTCGCAGGAAAAGACCGCGCGCGTGCGAAGGGAGCTGGGCCTCTAGCATGAACCCGATGATCTGGCCGATCATTCTTCCGCTGCTTGCAGGTCTTGTGGCGCTGTGCGCGCCGCGCGGCCTCGCAGGGGTTGTTCGCTGGTTCGCAGTGCTCGTTGCGGCCCTTACGTTCGCCCTATGTATTTCCGTCCACAACTCTCCACCTGATCCGTACACGGTGGGCGCGACGACGCTCCTACGGCTCGACAGCTTCGGCTCACTTGTCCTGCTTGGCATCGGCTTCTTCGACCTGTTGATGACACTCTATTCGGTCGGGTTCTTTCGTCCCGGCGATCTGTCCGAGAGCTCCTACTATGGTAACGTCCTGCTTTCCATCGGCTCGGCTTGCGGCATCGTCGCATCGGGCAATCTCGTGCTGCTTGCCGTGTTCTGGGGTCTGCTCGGCATCCCGCTTTACCTCCTCATCAATGCGGCGCGAACCGAAAAGGCCGGCGCGGCGGCAAAGAAAACGATGCTGATTCTCGGCGCGACGGACTCGCTCCTCCTGCTGGGCATTGCGGCGTTTGCGATTTCCGCGGGCGGCACGCTCGACATGTTCGGCGACCCAGTCGAGGTAACGAGCGCCCCCGCCACCCTCGCGGCGGTATGCTTCCTTGTCGCCGCGCTGGCGAAAGCCGGGGCGATGCCCTTCCACACATGGGTTCCCGACGCTTCCGAAGCCGCTCCGGTTCCCGCCGTAGCGCTCCTCCCTGCCTCACTAGACAAGCTCCTCGGAATTTACCTGCTCATGCGCGTCTTCTATACGCTTTTCGACATATCGTATACCCTCCGAATTATCTGCCTGCTCATCGGCGCGGGGACCGTTGTCTTTGCCGTGATGGCCGCGATGGTCCAGCACAACCTGCGTCGGTTGCTCGGCTGCCACGCCGTCAGCCAGGTCGGCTATATGGTCATTGGCATTGCGACGGGGTCGGCGATTGGCATCGTCGGCGGGCTGTTCCACATGCTGAACCACGCGATCTACAAGAGCTGCCTCTTCCTGACCGCCGGCGCGGCTGAGAAGAAGACTGGGGAGACCGAGCTCGACCGGATGGGCGGGCTCGCGCGGGCGATGCCATTGACGTTTCTTTCCGCGGCGGTCGCTGCGTTCGCCATCTCCGGCGTTCCACCCTTCAATGGCTTTGCCTCGAAGTGGATGGTCTACAAGGGCATCATTGCGTCGAGGGGCCTGGGGCCCATCTGGGTCGTGGTCCTGATTTCGGCGATGTTCGGCAGTGCGCTAACGCTCGCCAGCTTTGTCAAGGTGCTCCATTCCGTCTTTCTGGGTCAGCCGAAGAAGCGGGCAGGCGAGGGTCCTGGGCCAGGGCTGCTGATGAAGCTTCCGATGGCCTTGCTGGCGCTGCTCTGCGTCGTTCTTGGGGTGTGGGCCATCCAGCTTGGCGCTGAAAAGTTGATATTGCCCGCCCTCTCGAGCAAAATGCAGGAGCAATTCGCGGGCACCGGGGCTAGCGTCTGGCAGCCCGAAACCGCGACCGTGATGATCCTCCTCGCTCTCGTTGTGGGCCTTGTCGTCTATCTTGTGAGCACGTTTGCACGTGCCCGCGAAGACGAGGCGTACGTTGGTGGTGAGATCGGCGACCGCGCCGCGCCGTACATCTACGAGGGCACCGAGTTCTACAAGACTATCGATGAGATGCCCGTGCTTCGGCGGCTCTACCGGCAAGCCGAGGCGAGGTGGTACGACCTTTACGAGCAGTGCCGGCGGCTGACGTTCTATGTGACCGGCTGGCTCCGCAAACTGCACTCGGGAATGCTCCATAGCTACGTGACGTGGTGCATCCTCGGACTGGTGGTGATTCTTTGGACACTGCTCTACTCGTACAAAATTCTGGGCCGGGCGTTCTGACGAGGAGAGGTCTGCTCCAATGCTGATGAATCTCATCGTTGTCCTGCTGATGTTTGTGGTGATCGGCGCCGTGATCGCCATTTGGACGCGGGACCTCCTCTCGGCCGTGATTGCGATGGGCGTGGTCGGGTTCACGCGGACCGTGGTCTTCGTGCTCTTGCGTGCTCCCGATGTGGCAATCACGCAGGTCGTCGTCGAGGTGCTGCTCCTGATTATACTGATCCGCAGCGCTGTCCGGCGCGAAGAACATACGACGGAAGGCGCCCGGAGCGTTCCGGGGACGGCGCTGGCCGGGGCGCTCGTTGCTGTGATGCTGGTCCTGGGTGTCATTGCAATCCGCGAGTTGGCGCCCTTTGGCGATCCCGCGCTCGGCCCCGTCAACGGGCCGCCGCGCGTGGCGGATGCGCCGTCGCTTCATTACCTCGAACACAGCAGCAGAGAGACCGGCAGCGCCAACGTCGTCACCGCCGTGCTGCTCGATTACCGCGGCTACGATACGCTCGGCGAGGTCACCGTTCTTTTTACGGCGACCATCGGCGCCATCGCCCTGTTGCGGCGCAAGAGCCGCCGCGCTCCGGACGAACGATCGCAGGAGGCCGTGTCCTCATGAAGAACCTCGCGGCAGGCGAGCGCGACGGGATGAGTTCCATCGTGCAGACGGTGACTCACTGGGTTGCGCCGTTTGTAATCCTGTATGGGTTGTTTGGCCTCGCCGCGGGGCACCGGAATCCCGGTGGCGCCTTCGAAAGTGGGGTCATCCTCGCGTGCGGTGCCGTCCTGCTGATGCTAGCGTTGGGCAAGCCCGCCGTCACGTCGCGGCTTTTGTTCCGTGCCGTTCCGGCGCTGGCCAGCATCGGGGTCCTGATCTTCTGGGCCGTCGCGGTAAGCGGAATGTTCCTGAGCCCGTCAAAGCAGTTCTTCAAGAATTTCCTGTTGGAGGACAGCGCTGCGGGCGGACGGACGGGGGGCATTATCCCCATCTGCGAGGTCGGGATCGCTCTGACAGTCACAGCGGCTCTGACCCTGGTTCTCGTGTCGCTGGCTGTGCTCCGCGTCAAGGCCCACGGGCCCGATGAGGAATTTGTGACGGACATCGAGGAATAAAGGGGCGTCGCTCGGCGCGCCCGGAGGGTTGAAGTTTGGTATACCTCTTCTGCCTGATTTTGTTCTCGATTGGCATTCACGGAGTGTTGACCCAGCGCAACCTCATCAAGATCATCATCAGTCTCGCCGTCGCAGAGTCGGCGATCAACATCTTTCTTGTCCTGCTTGGCTACCGCACCGGCCGGCTGGGTGACGAAGTTGCATCGGGCGTTGCGCCGATCCAGCAGGCCGGGACGAGCGGCGCCGAGTTGGTCCGGACGGCGGTGGACCCGCTGCCGCAGGCGATGGTCCTGACGGCCATTGTCATCGGTGTGGCGGTGCTCGCTCTGTCGGTCGTCATCGCAATGCGGCTGTACCACCGGCACGGCACATACGACATCACAAAAATCAACGAACTGCGAGGATAGTTGATGGACAACGTGGTTCCGGCACTCGTTGCCCTGCCGCTCCTGGCCGGGTTCGTCTTCCCGCTGGTGGGGCGGCGCCGCGAGCGCCTGACGGACCTCCTGGCCCTGATGTTCGGCGCGATGCTGCTCGCGCTCGCCGTCCTTGCTCTCCGGCTGCCCGATACGGCCTACTTTGTCGGCGGCTGGAAGCCGCCCGTCGGCATCAACCTCGTCCTCGACGGCGCAAGCCGGCTGATGGTGATCATCCTTGCATCCGTCACATTCGCCATCCTGCTCTATTGTCCGGCGTACATGCGTCGCTTCACGAGCAAGAACCGCTTCTACTCGCTCTTCTTCCTTATGGTCGCTGGTATGAACGGCGTCGTCCTGACCGGCGATCTCTTCAACCTCTTTGTGTTCCTCGAAATCGCCTCGATTGCCTCCTACGCCCTCGTTGCGTTCGGCTGCCAGCGCGAGGAGCTCGAAGCATCGTTCCGCTACCTCGTTCTCGGCTCGATTGCCTCCTACATGCTCCTTCTCGGAATCGCGCTGCTCTACGCGAAGCACGGCACCGTCAACATGGCGCACCTGGCCTTGAAGATCGGGGGCGACGGGCTTGCCGGAGGCGGGCCGGTCACGCCCTACGGGAGTTCGTGTGCGCTGCAGATATTCGCCGCCGTGCTTTTCATCTGTGGGCTGGGCGTCAAGGCCGCCCTTGTCCCGTTCCACGCTTGGTTGCCCGACGCGCACCCGTCGGCGCCGACGCCGATCTCGGCGATGCTCTCCGGGCTGCTCATCAAGGCCATCGGCGTCTATGCGCTGACCCGTGTGCTGTTCAGCGTCGTCGGCGTTCCCCCCGTGGTGCAGGAGGTGCTGCTTGCGCTCGGAGCGCTCTCGATGGTTATCGGCGTCTTCCTTGCAGTCGGCCAGTGGGACTTCAAGCGCCTTCTTGCCTACCACAGCGTCTCGCAGATTGGCTACGTGATGCTTGGGATCGGGCTAGCGACGCCGCTCGGCGTGGCCGCGGGGCTTTTCCACTTGCTGAACCACGCCGTGTTCAAGGCGCTGCTCTTCCTCGGAGCCGGCGCCGTCGAATACCGGCTCGGCACGCGGCGGCTCGACGAGATGGGCGGGCTGAACCGCAGGATGCCGGTGACGGGAGCGGGTTCCTTCGCCGCGTCGATGGCGATCTCCGGCGTGCCGCCGTTCAACGGCTTCTTCAGTAAGCTCCTGATTATTGCCGCGTGTGTCGAGGCAGGCCGGTGGGGCTACGCCGCCGCCGCCGTCGTTGTCAGCGTCCTCACGCTGGCGTCGTTCATGAAGGTGCAGAAATACGGCTTCTTCGGTGCCGTCCGCGAGAAATGGCAGCACGTCCGCGAGGTGCCCGCAACGATGGCCCTGTCAATGGCGTTGCTCGCGCTG
>CAZBRH010000040.1:17866-23075 GCA_964494245.1 uncultured Planctomycetota bacterium
CTTGTTCTTGAGTTCTCTCTCCGCGAAGGCGGCAAGCCGGGAGAAGGCCATGCGGGGCTGAAGGTTGTGCCGACGGGCATCCTGGGCGACGCGCAGAAGAGCTTGCTGGACCGAGCGGGATACATCCGGCGGGTCATGCCCGAGGGCCAACCGGCCGCTGTCTCGATGCCGCCGGAGGATGGAGGCAGAGATGGGACGTAGGATAGCCACGTTTGTTGCCTCGTTCCTCGTCTGGTGCCTGCTGGCCACGCCTTGGCACCACGCGGAGCGCTGGGACAGCGAAAGCTTGATCCTCGGCGTCGTCGCTTCGCTGCTCGTTGCCGCCCTGTTGAGCGACGGCCTTGCGCTCCACCCGATCAAACTCCTGAGCCCTGTCCGTTGGTTTTGGTTCCTTGTGTACGTCCCGGTGTTCGCCTACTGGTGCGTGGTTGCGAACCTTCACGTGATGTACCTTGTGCTTCATCCGGACCTGCCAATAAAACCAGGCGTGGTGAAGGTGAAGACGCGGCTGCGAAGCACCGCCGCGCGGACGGCGCTCGCGAACTCGATTACGCTGACCCCTGGAACATTGACCGTCGATGTGACGGACGACGGGTATCTATACGTCCACTGGCTCGTTGTGGAAAGCACGGAGATGAGGGCTGCCACCCACGAGATTGTGGAGCGGTTCGAAAACTTTATCGAGAAGATCATCGAGTAGGGGCACGGGATGATCACGTTTGTCTATGTCGCCTACGCCGTCCTGACCATTAGCGCTCTCCTGTGCCTGTATCGGATTGGCAAGGGGCCGACCGCGCCCGACCGGGCCGTCGCCATCGACACACTCGGCACGTTGCTCGTCGGGTTCTGCGCCTTGCTGGCCGTCGAGACGGGCCGGAGCTTCTATCTCACGGTCGCAATCGCGTGGGCGCTCTTGAGCTTCATCGGCTCGATCGCGCTTGCCAAATTCCTCGAGGGGAAGGGCTTTGATGAATGACCTTCTTGATATCCTCGGGTATTTCCTGATTGTGGTCGGCCTCGCGTTCGATTTCTTCGGGTGCGTCGGCCTCATCCGGATGCCCAACGTCTATACGCGCCTCCAGGCCGCCACAAAATGCGTCACGCTCGGCACCTGCTCCATCCTTCTCGGGGTGCTCTGCCTGACTAGTTTGGGACCGACCGGCCTGCACGCTCTGCTCTGTGCGGTTTTCATTGCCGTGACGTCGCCGACCGCCGCCCACGCCATCGCCCGCGCCTCCCACAAGTTCGGTATCCGAGTCGATAAGGGCGCTGTCGTGGACAAGTATGAGGAAGAAATCGACCACCATAAACAAGGTGAGACCTCGTAATGGCCATGCGTCTGCCGAAGCTTCGTGAGCTCAAGGAAGCCGTCGTCGCCCTCATCCGCGGGCCGTACACGAGCAAGTTCCCCGCCGTGGAGCCGGTGCTCCCGCCGGCTTTTCGCGGCTTCCCGAAATATTACGACGAAAAATGCGTCGGCTGCGGGACTTGCTTCAACGTCTGTCCTGCTAGGGCGATCGACATGGAGGACGACCGCGACGCAGGTATCCGCCGTCTCACCCTCTGCCTCGACCGCTGTATTACCTGTGGCCAGTGCCAAACCAACTGCATCACCAAAGAAGGCATCAAGCTCGGTCATGAATACGACTTGACTACGATCAACCGGATGGACCTCCGCGAACGCGTCGTTGAAAAAGACCTCGTCATCTGCGAGGCGTGCGACGAAATTGTTGGCACGCGGGACCACATCGCCTGGGTCGCCCGGCGTCTTGGCCCCCTCGCATTCGCCAACCCGACACTGATGCTGGTCAGTCTCCAGCAGGGTCCAGCCCCTGCGAAGGAGCCAGGAGCCGACATCGAAAAGGGTCTCCGGCGCGGCGACAAGCTCCGCATCCTCTGCCCCCGCTGCCGCCAGGAAGTCTCCTTCCTTGCGTAGTGTCTGATTTCTGCCTCCGCTGATGCCTTGTAGGCCGTGCCTCTTCAATCACCGTTAGGGTCTGACCTTCAAAACATCCGGGGAAGTCCCATTTGCAGCGGCAAGTCTCTTCGCGCCCGGTGTTCGCTTCTTTATCAGTTGCGAACCGCAAGAGTCCTACGCGGGGCTTTCGACAGAGATGCTTCTGCCACGGACAAAAAGCCGCTCGACGCTGAACCGATATCGGCCGGGTTCTCCTTCGAGCCGTCCAAGAACAATGTCTGCTATTTTTCCAGGTTCGAGCGACCCCGTGGGGCAGATCGGGTCGTTCAGAAGGCCCGTCAAGCGGGCAGGGTTGGTCGAGCACATCGCCGAGGTGGCGAGAAGGGCTTCCTGGGGGGGCATGGCCGCGTGATGGCGGTGCCATACGCCGGCCATATCGCGCGTCAGAAGCGAAAGCAGGTTGCTGAAACCGACATCCATCGTGAGACAACTTCCGAAAAGGGTGTTCTTCTTGCCGACGACACGAATGTGGCTGCCGTCGGGCGCAACCTCGCCCTCGACCTGGCCGAGTCGGAACATTCGAACGTTTGTTCCCGCCACAAACATTTGGTCGGTAACCGAAATAATCTTGTCCGGGCCTTTTCGTGCGATAATGTCCCGCATGTATTCTGGGCTGACGTGGTATCCGTCGCAGATCAGCTCGGCATAGAGGGCGTCGGTGCGCAGCGTGGCTTCGATAGTTCCGCCTCCCTCGAAGGGCTTGTAAGACCCGCCCGTGGGGCCGTTGGTGAAGTGGATGATATAGCGAAGTCCGTGCCGGACGCCCTCGGCGATCTGATTGCCCGTTGCGTCCGTATGGCCGGTTCCGGGAACAACGCCCTTTGTGATTACATGCTCGATGAGCTCATACGCGGGCTTGCCGTACTCGGGGGCAACATTGACCAGCTTGATGACGCCCGACTCGTTGAGTTCGTCGAAGAGGTGGCGTGCCGGCTCGAACGCGTAGCGGGGGTCTTGTGCTCCGGCCATTCGGGGATTGAAGAACGTGCCTTCGAGTAGCGCCCCCTGCACGAAGGGCCCGTGGGTTCCGTTGCGCCCGTTCCCCATGAAGTGGGCGAGGCGTGCAAAGGCGTTTCGCAATTGGTCGGGATGTGCGGCGCAGGTTGCGATGTAGAAGTTCGAGACGCCTTCGCGGGCCTTCAAGCGCACGTACTGGTCGAGGCCCTGCTCGAAGCTTTCGTCGCTCGCGTCGAACGCTCCGGTTTCGGCGTTGAACATTCCGGAAACGAGTTCGAACAAGCCCGCTCCGTGACAGTGAATATCGATGAAACCGGGCAGAGCGTATTTGCCCCCGCCGTCAATCTCCCGCAGGCGATCTCCGGAGGCGCACCGAGGGGCACCGTGCCCGACGAACGCGATGCGGCCGCCCTCGACAACAATGGTGGCCTGCTCGATCAGCCCATGCGGCGTGCAGGCCGTAACGTTCGTCAATCGAAAACTGCCTTCCATTGCCTCCTCAAGCGTATCTTTGGGGGCCGGTCCCATCTTGCCACTATTTACCAGTTTTCTTTGCCCCGGTCAACTCGGCGCCGTGGGCAAAAGCAGCAGTGCACACTTGAAACAGACAGCGTGCGGCGTATAATTGCGATTGGGATAGTCGGAATCGTCCCGACCCGTGATGGAGTTCACGGCTGAACCGCCCCTGCGGGCTGATGACTCCTACCGGAAAGACCTGGTAGGGGTCGTCCTAGCAGGAACCAGACGGCTCCTTCCAGGCGGCGACCTGAAGGAGTTTTTTCATGGGCCGGCTCGGCGAGGCCGTGGTGCACAAGGCCGAAGTGGACGGTGCCGCCCCCGCGCACCTGCCGCCAGCCGATCTTCCTGCTCTTTTGTCCGCAGCCATCCGGGGCATGACCGGTCTCGACGGCTGTGAGCATCTTGTCCGCCAGCTTGGCGAGCTTCGGGAACGTCTGGCGCAGGGACGGTTTCACCTAGCCGTCCTCGGCCAGTTCAAGCGAGGCAAGAGCACACTGCTGAACGCTCTGCTGGGGGATGCCGTGCTCCCAGTCGCTGTCGTGCCCCTGACGGCTATCCCAACCTTCATCCGGCCCGGCGACGCACTTGCCGTTCGTGTGCATTTCCTCGGCAATCGCCCGCCGGAGGAGACCGCGGCCGCGACGGTGCAGCAGCTTAGCGAACTGCTGGCCGGCTACGTCACGGAAACCGGCAACCCAAAGAACAAGCTGGGCGTCGCTCATGTCGAAGTCTTCCATCCGGCGGGACTGCTCCGCAAGGGCGTCGTGTTGATCGATACCCCCGGAATCGGCTCGACGTTCCGCCACAACACGGAAGCGACACTGAACTTCCTGCCCCAGTGCGACGCCGCTCTGTTCCTTGTCTCGGCCGACCCGCCGATTACCGAAGTCGAGGTGGAATTCTTGCGGGAGGTCCGGTCGAAAGTCGCGCGGCTCTTCTTCATCCTCAACAAGGTGGACTACCTGAGCGAGGCCGACCGTCGGGCCGCGCTGGATTTCTTGCGCAAGGTGCTGACGGAGCAGGCCGGCATCTCGGCAGACGCCCCGATCTTCTGCGTCTCGGCTCGACAGGGGCTTGATGCACGTCTCCGGGGCGACGATGCCCTGCAGGCGGCAAGCGGCATCGACCAAGTGGAGCGGCACCTAGTCGAGTTTCTTGCCCACGAGAAGGCGGCTGCCCTGCGCGAGGCGCTAAGCAGGAAGGCGGGAGACATCTTGGATGAGGCCTTGATGCGGCTGCGGCTCGCCTTGCGTTCGCTCGAGATGCCGCTGGGCGAACTGGAGCAGCGCCTCGGGCTTTTCGGAGCCAAGATCAGCGAGACCCAGCAGCAACGCATCGCCGCCGGCGACCTGCTGGCCGGCGACCAGCGAAGGACGCACGAGTTCTTGGAGGAACACGCCGAGCATCTACGGCGGCACGCGCGGGAATACCTCACGGGGGTCGTCCGCGAGACCATCGCCCGCAGCGGCGCAGCCAGCGAGGAAGCGGTGCAGCACGCGCTCGCGGAAGCAGTGCCGGGGTATTTCGAGCACCAGGTCGGACAGACGACCGAGCTGATGAGCCAGCGCATGTCGCAGACGCTCCGGCCCCATCAGCAGCGGGCGGAGGAGTTGATTGAGTCGGTCCGCCGGACAGCCGCGGAGTTGTTTGACGTGCCGTACCACGCGCCGGAAAGCTCGGACGCCTTCGAGATGGTGCGGCAGCCCTATTGGGTCAAGCACGAGTGGTCTGGGGCGCTCATCCCGATTCCTCCGG
>CAZBRH010000041.1:0-3928 GCA_964494245.1 uncultured Planctomycetota bacterium
TGGGCGGCATCCAACCCGGCGTTTCGCAGGAGCAGCCCGTGCTCGTCCGCGTCCACTCCGAATGCCTGACGGGGGACATTTTCCATTCGACGCGGTGCGACTGCGGCGAGCAACTTGAAAGGGCCGTCGAACTGATTGCCCGCGAGGGTCGCGGCGTCCTGCTCTACATGCGCCAGGAAGGCCGCGGCATCGGACTCGAACAAAAGCTCCACGCCTACAAGCTTCAGGACGCCGGCCTCGACACCGTCGAGGCGAACAGGGAACTTGGATATGCTCCGGACGAGCGCGACTACGGCGTCGGAGCGCAGATACTCCGCGACCTCGGTCTCTCCAAGATACGACTCTTGACGAACAACCCAAAGAAATACACGGCCCTTGCCGGCTACGGCATCGAGATTGTCGAACGTGTGCCCATCGAGATTCCACCGAAGGAAACAAACATCCGGTATCTGCGGGCAAAGAAGACCAAGCTCGGGCATTTACTCGATAATGTATAGATTCTTCACCACGCAGCATCCCATGTGATGGAGGAGCAAGAGGGATGAAATTAGGCGTTGTCGCGCTTGCGGCTGCATGTTTCTTGCACCCAGGCGCCGACCCCGCAACCGGGCGCGAGGTCGAGGTTGGCTTGTATCTCGTGAACTTGGGGAAATTGGACGTCAGCACGGGGTCCTTCACCGCGGACTTCTACCTTTCGTTCAAGTCGAAGGAGCCGATTCCAGACGGCAGCTTCGAATTTGTCAACGGCCGCGCCGCTTCCATCGAAAAACTCGAAGACCAGCAGAACGAGGCGGGCTTTTACGAAAAGTTCTACCGCATCCTCGCCAACCTGACCACACCAATGCATTTGAAGGACTTCCCGTTCGACAGCCAGCAGATGCAGATCATCATCGAGGACAAGACGGAGGACGTCGAAAAGCTCCGGTACGTCCCCGCCAAGAACGAGAGCGGAATGGACGCGGCCATCACCTTCCCCGGTTGGCGCGTCACCGGTTGGGACGTGTCCGTCAGGGAACACGAATATCCGGTTTACGAGTCCAAATACTCGCAGTTCGTTTACACGGTGACAATCAAACGGATGGCGTTCAGTTCGTTCCTGAAGACGTTCCTGCCTGTCATTTTTCTGATGCTCATCGTAATGTCGAGCTTCATCCTGAACCCGGAACAGGTGACAACGCGCATGGGAGCCATCAGCTCCTCCCTCGTCGCGTCCGCGATGTTCCATATCTCCATATCAAACCAGGTCCCGCCGATGGGTTACCTCACCTTCGCGGATAAGTTCATGATTCTGACGTATTTCATCCTCCTGGCCAGCTTCTTTCTGAGCATCGCTGTTTTCATTTTGCAAGGCAAGAAGGCCGTCGAGCGAGCCAAGAAGCTGAATCGCATCTCCGAGCGCATCGTTATCATCGGCATGCCCGTCCTTTACGTAGCGCTCTTCTTGATCTTCTGAGGGGCCGCGATTTTCGGGAGATACCGAATGAGGATCGCGACGTTCAACGCCAACTCGCTCCGCGCACGGCTCGATATCGTGCTCGGCTGGCTTCGCGAAGCGAAGCCCGATGTCCTCTGCGTGCAAGAGACAAAGGTCGCGGACGACCTCTTCCCCTCCGAGGACTTTAGGAAGGCCGGATACCACGTGGCCTTCCGTGGCGAGAAATCATACAACGGCGTCGCCATCGCGAGCCGCGATCCGCTGAAAGACGTCGCGTTCGGCATCGACGATGGCGGTCCGCGCGACGAAACGCGCCTCATCCGCGCAACCGTTGGCGGCGTCCACATCGTCAACACCTACGTCCCACAGGGGCAAGACGTCCACCTCGCCCAATACAAGTATAAGCTCGAATGGTTCTCGCGGCTCGTCGGCTTCTTCGCTCGGCACTACACGCCGCAACAGAAGGTGGTCTGGTGCGGCGACCTGAACGTCGCGCCGGAGGACATCGACGTGCATGACCCGAAGCGGCTGCTCGGCCACGTCTGCTTCAACCCCGAAGTGCAGGCCGCGTTCCGGCGCGTCGTCGATTGGGGTTTCATCGACGTCTTCCGCAAGCACCACCCGGAGCCGGGGCAATACACGTTCTACGACTACCGCGCGCCGAGCGCCCTCACGCAGAACAAGGGCTGGCGGGTTGACCACATCCTCGCAACAAAGCCGCTCGCAGCAAGATCGGTCGATGCGTGGATCGACCTCACCCCACGCAAGCAGCCCAAGCCATCCGACCACACGCCGCTCGTCGCGGAGTTTCGATAGGAGTGGCCGCGAAACCTTGCCGCGGCCCCCGGACCTCCGCCCGCCCCCGATTTTCCGCGTTACTTTTCGGCGGGGAGCGTCCACTACGAAGATAGAAGGGCAACTGCCCGAAACGAGCGGCATTTGCCCGCAGCGCAGGGCAGATGATAGAATACGAGCGTGGACGAAACGGACGCACGGGATATCGCCGCTTCGCTGGCGGGCGACGAGACGGCGTTTGGCGCGCTCGTTGCACGATACGAGAACCGGGTCGGACGCCTCATGTGGCGTTTCACCCGCAACCACGACGAGCGGCTTGCCTTGGTCCAAGACGTCTTCGTCGAGACGTTTTTTTCGCTCCGCAATTTTCGCGGCGACGGGTCGTTTTGGTCGTGGTTGCAGAAGATCGCCATCCGCGTCGGATATGCCTATTGGCGCAGGCGGGCGCGAAGCCGCTCGCAACTACCGGTGATAGAAGCGGATGGCACCGAACCGAAGGCGCACGAGGTGACTTCAGAACAGGCGGCCGACATCCTGCACGCTCTGCTGGAGCGGCTGCCGCCGGATGACCGGCTCGTGTTGACGCTCCACTACTTTGAGCAGTATAGTATGAAGCAAATCAGCGAACAAACCGGCTGGTCGCCAGATGCCGTCAAGGTGCGGGCCATGCGTGCCCGCAAGCGGCTGAAGGCCATTGCCGAGCGAGAGCATGTCCTGGAGGCACTAGGATGGACACGCTAGAGGCGATGGAACATCTCGCAGAACTGGCGCGACGGCAAACGCCGCCTGACATCGAAGTGCGCGATTGGGTCCTCGGGCGCATCGAATACGAACGGCGTCTGCGGCGACTGCGCCGCAAGCTCGGAGCCATCTCGGCTCTGGCCGCGTCCATCTTGCTCACGGTCGGCGTCTGGTATTGGAGCCGCCCGATCGACCCGTTGGCCGCGCTCTATGAACTTCCAGAGGTTTCCTCGCTGTGGTAGAGAATGCAGCAACAACCGTGCACGTCCGGCGGCGCGTTTGGCCGACCGCCCTCTTTGGGGCCATCATGCTCCTCTGTGGTGCTGCGGCCGGCGTCGGCGTCACGCTCTTGCTCGTCGGTGAGGACAAAGCCGACCCGCCTCGGTTCCGGCCGGTTCCGCACAAGGAAATCGTCGCCAAGATTGCGGAAACCTGCGGGCTGACCGAAGAGCAGACCAAGCAAGTCGAGGCCATCGCCGCACGGCACGCAGCCGCAATAGAGACCGTCCGAAGCGAGTTCGCAGCCCGCATGGGCGCGGAATTCGAGAAGTTCCGCAGCGACATGAAGGCCTTGATAAAGCCCGAACAGCTACGGGCCTTCGACGAGCACTGGGAACAGCTCGGCCGCCGCGGACACGGCCCCTGGCGCGGCTCATACGCCACGGACGGGCGGCGAAGCGTATCCGGCATGTTCCGGCGATACGACGCGAACAGGGACGGCAAACTCACGAAGGACGAGGTGCCCGAATACGTCTGGCAGCGCTACGCCGAAGCCGACGCAGATGCCGACGGCGCGCTCACCCTGGAAGAGGTAGAGCAGTTCCGTCACGACAAAGCCCCGTCGCCGTCCGCCACCACGATGCCCGCCAGAGCGGGCGAGAACGAGGAGGAGCCGAAAGACCCACAATAAGAAAGGCACCGGCCTTTTTCGCTGTTACCAACGGGGCGGCCCGCTCC
>CAZBRH010000041.1:3938-8415 GCA_964494245.1 uncultured Planctomycetota bacterium
ACTTGAATATCAGGAACAGCAGGACGGTTCGGTTCATCGTGCAACGCTGCCCGACGGGCGGCCTGGAACAGGAGGAACGGAGATGCGGAGACCATTCGTAGCATTGTGCGTGCTGGCAGTCATTCTCGCCTGCGTCGTGGCTGTGGTTCCGGCGGCCTACGCGGCGGATCAGCCGGCCGCGGCTGGAAGAGAAGGCGACCGGCGCGCTGGGCCGGACGCGCAGCGCCGGGGCTTCGGCGTCCAGTTCGGCCTTATCCGCCAAGCCCTTGAGAAACGCCAAAGGGGCGAGGCGCTGACCGAAGAGGAGAAGGCCGTCCTTGAACGCATGGACCGGTTCCGTCAGGCGTTTGAGGATCGCGTGGCTGGCGGCGCTGGCCAACCCGGCGCAGGCGGTTTCGGTGGCCCGGCCATCAACCCCTTCGCTGGCGCTCGCGGAAAGCCCGGTCTCGCCTCGCTCAGCCGGCTCACCCGCGACCCACGCCTCAACGTCATTGATGAGGCCTATTTCCTCATCGCCGAAGTCCACGTCAAGGAAAAGAAATACGACAAGGCCGTCGAGGCGCTCCAGCAGTTGCTCAACAACTCGCCCGATAAACTCGCCATCTCCCTTGCGCACTTGAACATGGCTGAGCTTTATCGAACCGAACTTGGAAACAAGACGCAGGCCATCGCCGAATACAAGAAGGTGACGGGCGACTACGCCGCTGACGCCCAAAAGCGCCTCGCCGGCCTATTCGAGGAGCTAGACCAAATCGACGAGGCCGTCGCCACCTTCGAAACCCTCATCCGAACCACGGCGGACAAGCTCCAGAAAGTCCTCGCTCTACAGGAGCTGGCCGACCTGCTCTTCCGCAACGGCCGCGCAGAAGAGGCCGTCGCGGCCCTCGAAATGCTCACAAAAGCCGTCAGCTACGAGGACGCAAAGGAAATCACCAAGACGCTCAATGAGATCGAGGCCGAGCGCCAGAAGGTCGCCGAACAGCAACGGACACAGGACTGGGCCAACCGCATGCGCGATTTCCGCGACCGTTTTGCCGGCGGATTCCGCCAGCACGGCCCGACGCAGAACCGCCGCGCAGGCCGACCGACAACCGGAACGCACAGCCCCAAGAGCGGCCCATCGCACCCTAGCCGCCTCGCTGAACCGCCCGAAAAAGCCACAAGAGAGGACGGGATCGGACAGCCGCCCATCCTCCTCTTTGTTTCTCTGATTCCAAGCCGTGTCGCGTCAGGCCGACTCCCCGCCCGCGTCTTTGTCTTTCGACAGTTGACGCACTTTGCTTTGGGGGGTATCATCTCTTCCGTTCCGAGGCGGAGAATCGCATGCAGATCAGCAACGCCGTCATTCCCGCAGCAGGCGCGGGCACGCGGCTCTTGCCCTCGACCAAGGCCCAGCCGAAGGAAATGCTCCCCGTCGGACGCAAGCCGCTCGTTCAGTATGTGGTCGAAGAGCTTGAGGCAGCGGGCATCGAGAGCATCCTGTTCGTCACTGGCCGCCGCAAACGGGCCATCGAGGACCATTTCGACAAAGACCCCGAGCTGCGGGCGCTCCTTGAACGGACGGGGCGGCGGGAACTGCTCGACGGGCTTCGCTTTGAGGACACACGAACGAACTTCTTCTTCACCCGCCAGAGCGAACAACTCGGCCTCGGCCACGCCATCGGCTGCGCGAGGGACTTCGCTGGGCACGAGCCCTTCGTCGTCGCCCTCGGCGACTCGATCATCACCAACGGGCCGAGCGGCCCACCGCTTGTCCGCCGGATGATGGACGCCTACGACCTTTCGGACGGCGGCTGCGTCATTGCCTTCCACGAGGTTCCCGACGAAGCGACAAGCCGCTACGGCATCGCCGAACCTGCCGGAGAGGGCGACGTATTCGAGGTCCGCGGCCTGGTCGAAAAGCCCTCTCGCGGCACGGCGCCGAGCAACCTCGCCATCTGCGCCCGCTACGTCCTGCCGCCGGCCATCTTTGACGCCATCCACCGGACGGAGCCGGGCGTCAACGGCGAGATTCAGTTGACCGACGCCATTCGCCTGCTAATGAAGGAGGGCTGCCGTGTGATCGGCGTGCGGCTCCTGCCCGCCGAGCGGCGCTACGACATCGGCAACTACGCGAGCTACTACCGAACGTTCGCCGATTTCGCACTGGCCGACCCGGAGCTCGGGCCGGAGTTCCGCCAGTATCTGCGCAGAAGACTCTATGACGAGAGTTCAGGTTGACCACATCCCTCCTCGACGCCTTATATCTTGTTTTCGGCCCGCCTGTCCTGCTCTATAACCTTCTCACTCGGCCCCGCTTTCGCGCGGGATGGCGCGAGCGGCTGGGCTGCGTGCTGGAGTTGCCGTCGCGACACCGTATCTGGGTGCATTGCGCCTCCGTCGGCGAGGTGCTGCTCGCCCGGTCGATTGTCAATGAGCTGGCGTCGCGGTATCCGGAGAGCGAAATCGTCGTGTCCACACAGACGAGCACGGGACGCGAGGCGGCCGAGGCGCACATGGCCGGACACCCGCTTTTCTATTTCCCGCTTGATTTCTCGCCAGTTGTGCGTAGAGTATTCCGGCGGATCAAGCCGTCGGTGGTTCTGCTGGTCGAGCTGGAACTCTGGCCAAATTTTTTAGAGGCGGCTTGGCGCGCGGGCGTGCCGGTGGTCGTTGTCAACGGCCGTATCACGGAACGCTCGTATCGGCGGTATCGGCGGCTTGGCACTCTGGCTCGTTCGATGTTCGCGCGGGTAGCGCACTACGCGGTCCAGAACGAGGAATACGCGGGCCGGTTCGAGCGCCTCGGCGTCCCCCGCGACCGCATCACAGTGGCAGGGACGACGAAGTATGACGTCGCCGTGACCAAGGTTCCGCCGGACGTGGTTGCCGGATTCCGCGATCGGCTGCGGCTTAGGCCGGACGAGGATGTCCTTGTCGGCGGGTGCACACATCCGGGCGAGGATGAGTTGCTCATTGACTACGCGAAGACGCGGCAGGCGGCGGGGCGGCCGCTCCGCCTGATCCTGGCCCCACGCCACCGAGAAAACGTGGGCACGGTCGAGAACTTTGTCCGCGCGGCCGGCTTCGTGCCCGTGCGAAAGACGGCTCTCGACACGGGCGCCACGCCGGAAGGGTTCGAGACCCGACCGCACGTCATCCTGGTCGACACGACGGGCGAGCTCGGGCGGCTCTATTCGGTGGCGACGGTCGCCTTTGTCGGAGGCAGTCTTGTGCCGCACGGCGGCCAGAACATGATCGAGCCGGCGGCGCTCGGCGTGCCGACGGTCTTCGGGCCTCACACGTGGAACTTTGCCGAGTCGGTCGATCTGCTCATCGGCGGCGGCGCCGCCGTGGAGATCGACAAGCCGGAATTGCTCCGGCACGTGCTTGACGAGCTTTTCGGGAACCCTTCCCGCCGCGCGGAGGTCGGCGCGAAGGCGCGGCGGTTGATAGAGAAAGAGAAGGGCGCGACGCAGCGCAACATTGAGGCAATCAGACCGTTTGTCGAACAGATGGTCTGACCAAGTGAACAGGGGAAGGAAAGGAGACCTGGTCGATGGCTAAGCATTTGTTCACGTCGGAATCGGTAACGATGGGCCACCCGGACAAGATCGCGGATCAGATTTCAGACGCCATCCTGGATGAAATCATGCGGCTAGACCCATACGGCCGCGTCGCTGTGGAGACGCTGGTGACGACCGGTCTGGCCATGGTCGCAGGCGAAGTCACGACCGAATGCTACGTGGATGTGCCGAGCGTTGTGCGGCAGACAATCAGGGAAATCGGGTACACGGACGCCGCGATGGGCTACGACTGCGAGACGTGCGCCGTCCTTACCTCGATTCACGAGCAATCGCCTGACATCTCGCAGGGCGTCACGGAAGGCGAAGGGCTTCATCCCGAACAGGGCGCTGGCGACCAGGGGATGATGTTCGGTTATGCTTGCGATGAAACCCCAGAGCTGATGCCCATGCCCATCCACCTTGCCCACCGCATCTGCGAGCAACTTGCCCGGTTCCGCCAAGACGGCATCTTCGACTGGCTCCGGCCCGACGGCAAGTCCCAGGTCACCATCGAGTACCACGACGGCCGGCCGAAGCGAATCCATACGATTGTTGTTTCGACACAGCACTCGCCCGATGTGGCCTACGACACCATCCGCGATTCCATCATCAAGCACCTCATACCGCAGGCGGTTCCTACGGAACTTTTGGACGACAAAACGATCTACCACGTCAACCCGACTGGGCGATTTGTGATTGGCGGTCCACAGGGCGACACCGGCGTCACCGGCCGCAAGATTATCGTGGATACCTACGGCGGCCGCGGGGCGCACGGCGGCGGCGCCTTTTCGGGAAAAGACCCGACCAAGGTAGACCGCACGGCCAGCTACATGGCGCGGCACGTCGCCAAGAACGTGGTTGCCGCGGGCCTGGCGACCGAATGCGAGTTGCAGGTCTCGTATGCCATCGGCATCGCCAACCCCATTTCACTC
>CAZBRH010000041.1:8442-14695 GCA_964494245.1 uncultured Planctomycetota bacterium
GTGAGCGATGAGCGCCTCGCCGCAGCCATCGCCAGCGTGTTTGACTTCCGCCCAAAGCAGATGATCGATTACCTGAAGCTGCGGCGGCCGATCTTCAAGGAAACCGCCCGTCACGGTCACTTCGGCCGCGAGGAAGACAGCTTCACATGGGAGCGGACAAACCGCGTCGATGACCTGCTGGCCGCGGTCGCACGCCCCAAAGTCAAGTCGCTCGGACGCGGAAAGAAGGCGAGCGGGGCGAAGGCGCAAAAGAAACGCTAATCCAAGGAAAAGAACAATGAAATATGACATCAGAGACCCGAAGCTCGCGAAGGCGGGCCAGTTGCGTATCGACTGGGCCGAACAGCAAATGCCCGTCCTCCGACAAATCCGCGAGCGCTTCGCGCGGCAAAAGCCGCTTCAGGGCATCACGCTCGCCGCCTGCCTCCACGTCACCACCGAAACCGCCAACCTCGCCATCACGCTCAAGGCCGGCGGCGCCAATGTCCTTCTTTGCGCCTCGAACCCGCTCAGCACCCAAGACGATGTCGCCGCTGCACTCGTCAAGAACCACGGCATCCCCGTCTTCGCCATCAAGGGCGAGAACAACAAAGTCTATTACCAGCACATCAACGCCTGCCTCGACGCCCGCCCGCAGATCACGATGGACGACGGCGCCGACCTCGTCTCGACGCTCCACTCGAAGCGCCGCGACCAGATCAGCGACATCCTCGCCGGCACCGAGGAGACAACCACCGGCGTCATCCGCCTCCGCGCGATGGCCGCCCACGGCGTCCTCGCCTTCCCCGTCATCGCCGTCAATGACGCCAACACGAAGCACTTCTTCGACAACCGCTATGGCACCGGCCAAAGCACGCTCGACGGGATCATTCGCGGCACAAACATGCTCTTCGCAGGGAAGAACGTGGTCATCTGCGGCTACGGCTGGTGCGGTCGCGGGTTTGCGATGCGCGCCGCCGGCGCCGGCGCTCACGTCATCATCGTCGAGGTAGATCCGCTCCGCGCGCTGGAAGCGGTGATGGACGGCTACCGCGTGATGCCCATCGCCGAAGCCGCGAAAATCGGCGATATCTTCTGCACGCTGACCGGCGATTGCCACGTCATCCGCGCCGAGCACTTCCGCGTGATGAAGGATGGCGCCGTCGTCTGCAATTCCGGCCACTTCGACATCGAGGTAGACAAACAGGCGCTCGCCCGGCTCACGAAGTCGAAACGCGAAATCCGCCCGCTCGTCACCCAGCACACCCTGAAGAATGGCCGTCGCGTCACACTGCTCGCCGAGGGGCGGCTCGTCAACCTCGCTCTCGCCGAAGGCCACCCGCCGAGCGTCATGGACATGAGCTTCGCCAATCAGGCGCTCGCCGCCGAATACGTTCGCAAGAACCACCGCACGCTCGAAAAGAAGGTGTATCCCGTGCCGCGCGAAATCGACGGGAAAATCGCCGAACTCAAGCTCAAGTCGATGGGCGTCCGCATCGACAAGCTCACCCCCGAACAGCGCGAGTATCTTGCCAGTTGGCACATGGGGACATAGGCGGGCGCACGGGCGCATGGGCGCACAGGCGCACGGGGGCATGGGGGCATGGTCATGCCGCGCTACGCCGTCGCCGGGTTCGTGCCAGTGACGTCGATGTTCTGATGGGAGGTTTCTGGTGACAGCGCTCTTCCTTGTTCTGATAGCAGCGGTGGTGCTTTGTTCCGCCGGCTGGTTCTACTCGCGGTTGCTGGCGCGCCTGTGGGGCGAGGACCCGCTTCGCCCGACGCCCGCGGTTGTTTTGAACGACGGCCGCGACTACGTGCCGACGCCGACGCCGGTCGTCTTCGCACACCATTTCGCCTCGATTGCCGGGGCGGGGCCAATTATCGGGCCGGTAATCGCGCTGGCATTCGGTTGGCTGCCCGCGCTGCTCTGGGTGCTTCTTGGCGGACTTTTCATCGGCGGCGTGCACGACTACCTAGCGACCTACATGGCGACGCGCGAGGGCGGCCAATCCATTGCGACGGTCACACGGCGGGTTCTCGGCAAAGGCCCATTTGTCGCACTTATGATCTTCTTGGTTGTCTCGCTGGCGCTCGTGTGCGCGACGTTTCTAAACCTTTCGGCTACCGCGCTCACGAGCATGGTGCCGTTCGACCGGCTCGGCCTCTCGGAGACGCAAACGCTGTTCCGCGTAGCGGACGCCCCCGGAGGCAAGCAGGTGGTCATCGGCGGGATTGCGTCGATGAGCGTCATCATCATCACGGCGCTGGCGCCGCTGCTAGGATGGATGTACATCAAGAAGCACGTGTCCGTCTGGATCTGTTCGCTGCTTGCCATCCTCATCTGCGCGGCCAGCGTCACCATCGGGCTGGTGCGCCCGGTGGCGCTCGACCCAGGAACATGGAAGCTGCTTCTTGCGGGATACGTGCTTGTCGCGGCAGGCCTCCCAGTCTGGCTCTTTCTCCAAAGCCGCGACTTCATCAACGTCCACATCCTCTACGTCGGGCTGGCGGCTCTCGTAGCGACGCTTGTCATCGGTGGGCTGCGGGGGAGCGGCGCTGCGGAAGGGACGATTGCGCCAGTGGACATCGCAGTTGGCACGGAGGCCGTCGGACCGTTCTGGCCGACGTTGTTTATCACCATCGCATGCGGCGCCGTGAGCGGCTTCCACAGTCTGTGCGCGGGCGGAACAACCTGCAAGCAACTCCGACGCGAGTCGGCCGTTCGCCAGGTCGGATACGGTGCGATGCTGCTCGAAAGTTTCCTCGCCGCGTGCGTCATCGCGGTCATGATCGCCGGGCTGACGAAGATGAATTATTTGGCCGACGTGCACCCGAATCTTGTGAACCTGGTGAGAAAGAGCAACCCGATACTCGGCTTCGCGATGGCGGTGGGGAACGCGGTAAGCGGCGCATTCGGGCTACCGGTCGCCGCAGGCACCGTGGCGGGAATGATACTGCTCGAGGGGTTTCTCGTCACGACGCTTGACACAGCGGTCCGGTTGACCCGCTATCTGCTCGAAGAAATCTGGAAGGTGGTTTTCGGACTCGACACCACGTCTGAACCGACGGCACAGGCCGAACCGGCGGGTGCGGACGGACTGCCGACGAAGGTCGATCTTGGCGACAAGCCGGTGCAACAAGGCGCCCGCGGCTGGCGCGGCGTCCTTTCGAAGTGCCTCGGTCACTACTGGGTAAACTCCGGCCTCGCGATCGGCCTGACTCTCCTCTTCGCGTTCTCGGGCGGCCTTCGAGCGCTCTGGAATATCTTCGCCACCGCGAACCAGCTCCTGGCGGCTATGGTGCTGCTCTTGGGGGCGCTTTGGCTCTTCCACAGGGGCAAGCGCGTCTGGAACATTCTTCTCCCCGCCATTGCAATGCTGGCCACAACGGTTGCCAGCTTGATCCTCTGTCTCCTGAAATACATCGCGGCCCTGCGGAACCTCCCCTCCGATGAGACAGCTCGGCGGGCGGCACTCACGGAGAACGTGGTCCTGCTCGTCGCAGTCCTTGCCCTTTCCGCCATCACGGTGTATCTGCTCGCGCGTGGCGTGAGGACTGCGGTCCGGCTTGTCTTCGGGAAGCGGGTGTCTGCGGCAGCGTAGGCAAACGAAAACGCGGTAACCCAAGGCGACCTACGGGCTGTCCGGGCTTCTGCGGTCGGGAGTTTCGAGGGCGACCTTGAGTGCGAGGTCGTTCTTGACGACGGGGAGCTTGAGGATCATCCGGCCTTCGACGACGCGGCCGCGCATCTCCTCGGTCTTCACCCCCTGATACGTATCCCAATACTCCACGCGGTAAACGCCGTCGGCGAGACCGGCAAATCCGAGAGTCGCTCCCCCAACCGGGGGAATTCCCTCCAGCGACACGGGAACCTGCTGATGGTAAACCCAAGCATTGGCGGAGGTCGCATTCTGAAGACCGACGGCCTTGAGGACGTCATCGGGCGACGTGACGAGCAGGTTGGCCTGGACAAGGTTCTTGCCCCGGCGGTCCTCCCCCTTCATGTAGTTGGCGAGTGCGCGGTAGTGCGCATAGCGGTCGGCAAAATGGACGTGTAGCCACCACCAGAACCCTGTGTTCCCGGCGTAGGGCATCATCGCCATTGCCCAGAGACCGGCGTGCAACTCCGCATCAAGCGCCTGCGGAGTGTTGGTCATCCAATGCCCACCGTATTCAGCGATAATCACAGGCCGACCGAACCGCTTGTGCAGTTCGTGGTAGATTTTCGCCAGAGTTGCGACCGTATCGACCTGGCCGAGTTCGGGATACTTCGTGTAGGCGTTGCTCTGGACGACCTCCATCGCGGGCCGCGACCAGATATCAAGGCCGCGCCAAGCGTGGCTCACGTGCGTCGTCACGAGATGACCGAAGGGGTCCGTCGCCTTGACGAATCGGGCCATGTTCTCGTGCCACGGCGCAACGTGCGGGCTGAAGTTGGCAGGATTGTTGTGGTTGTATTTCCAGTATTCCTCGACGAACTCGACTTCCGAGAAGAGCGTCCACATCATAATGCTCGGGCTGTATCCCCAGCGGGCAATGGTGTAGCGCATCCGATCCTTGTATTTCTGCTGGGCCTTTTCGTCGGTGAAAAAGTCACTGGCGCTCTGAAGAAACCCGCCGTTTGCGACATTGTAGGGGTTATGTTCCCATTCGTGGTCGATGCCGGTGCTGTATTGCCCGTGATTCGTCGTATCGAGAGCGATGTATATCCCGTTCTTCTCCGCCTGCTCGACGAGGTGGTCGAGCCGCCATGCGTTCTCCATGTTGTATCGCCCGATGCCGCCGAAGCCGCGCCACTGCTTGTTCCATTCCAGCCCGCACCACCACGAGCACATCCATATGCGAGCCATGTTTTCGCCCGCCGCCGCCATCTTGCGGAAATAGTCGTCGTAGATGTAGGTGCCTTTGCCGTCCGGCAGCGCAAACGGGTAATCGTATGGCCGCCGCCCATCGGACGGCGACCGCAGCGCGTGACCGATTGGATAGAAGAACTGGCCGGAAGTAAACTCGAAGTAAGCGGGGTCCTTCCGCGACTGCCGCACGTATCCGGGCAGGTTAGACCGGATGACCTCGAACTTTAGCGGGCCGCCGCCTTCGACGGCCGCGCCGTTGACCTTGATCGAGGTCTGCCAGGCGCCCATCTCGGCCGTGGCGAACCGCACCTTCCACTGCGACCCGCCCGCCGCCGTCAGGCGTTCGACCCCCTCGACAAGCTCCCGCTCGTACCCCTGATAGAAAAAGGCGGGCACCTCGACGTGCTTCCCACTGGGCGAAACAAAATGGCCGCGAACGTCGGCCTCCCGCGGATCAAACGGGTTCTCGAACACCCGGGAAAGTTGGAACGACAGTTCCAGCTTCTCGTATTGGCCGACCCTCGCGGCGTTGGCGCTGATGGCCGTGACCCGGACGGGCTGCGGACGAACGGGATCGGGCCAAAGCTCGATCTTGTCGACATAGACCGGCCCTTCGTATTTCCGATGGCCGAAAATACGGATGCCCATCTCGCGTATCTCTCCGGCCACATATCCGTCCCACGGCCGTTTGTGCCCCACCGGCTTCCAGATCGGGCTGTTCGGCGATATGTCAACGATGAGCTTCGTCCAATCACCCGGTCGGAGCAGCGGCTCCAGCAGCGTCTCGTGCCACCACCAATCGCGCTCGCGGACGTAGACCATCGCTCGCATGTCGCTTGGGGCGTCGGGCGGAATATAGACGTCGAACGCGAGTCGCCCGTAGCCATGCCAGCTTTCGGTGATCGGCGAGAAGATCGCCGCTTCGCCGGGGAAATCGGCGAGCGCCCGCAACGCCGAGCTCCCCTCGCTCACACGGTCGGCAACATATTCGATCCGCGTGCTCGGGCTGACCGCTGTCGCGGCTTGCCAGCTCGACCACAGCCGGTCGAACTCCGTCAGGTTCCGCCGCTTGCCCACCTCGACTCCCTGCGGATGGCGGCTCACGAGGGGCTTGCCCGCAAACGGCTGACGCGCCAAGAACGCGGCGACTCGCTCGTGCCACGCCTCCGCGTGGTTCGCCGGCACAGACATCCAAAGTTCGAACCGCGATACGGACGGCGAGTTGCCCCAGCGTGCTGCGACGTAGCTCACCTGCTGTTCAAAAAACTTCCGCGCCGCCTCGTCGGTGAAATAGCTGCTCGGCGTCTCGATTGGCCCCCCCATGTGTGCCGCCAGAGGGTTCGTAAACCAGTTGAATTTACCCTGCCCCTGAAACGGCTCATCGGCGTTCAGGGCGAGCGGCAGGCGAAGCCCCGCTG
>CAZBRH010000041.1:14706-21677 GCA_964494245.1 uncultured Planctomycetota bacterium
CGAGAGCAGCCGATCGAATTCCCAAGCCGCCTCCAAGTTATATCGCCCCAGCCCGCCGTATTTGCCCCAGCGCTCCGTCCATTCCAGCGGCACACGCCACGCGTGGGCCACCGACTCGGAGTATTCCTCGCAGTCTGGCGTCCACCCGCCAGCGGAAAGACGGAATACCGTTTCCTTGCGGCCAACTTTCCGGGCGAGCCGGAACGGCGTTATCTCGTCGGAAGTGGGCGAGCTGGGCGAACTCGGGGCCGGTTCGCCGGGAGCCCCCACAACAAACTCCCCACCCGCGACCGCGACTGTGGCGTCGCCATCGCTTGCCCGAACGAACCAGCGGAACTTGCCCTGTGTCGGCGGGACGATGCGTGCTCGCCAAGACGACGCCCCAACCGGCTTGAGCGTGTGCCTCTCCGTCGCACGGTAGCCCTGATAGAAGAATGCGGGGACCTCCGCCACCTCGGCGCCGCCTTGTTCCAGCGCGACGGAAACAAGGCCTCGCTCGAAGGGGTTGGTGTAGCAGCGCGAAAGCCGGAACTGCACCGTGGCAACCGCGCCGGCACGAGGTTGCTCCGTCAGCACCTCCGCATCATAAAGAAACAGCGGACCCGTGTCCGACGCCCCCATCGGCTCCAAGGAAGGCGATGTCAGATGAAGCACTCCCTCGTAAGGGGCAATTGAAAAGACCGCTATGGAGACACCGCTGATCCGCTGCCGCGCGTAGCCGTCCCACGGCCGCAGGTGGCCAAACGGGGACCAGTCGTTCGAAAGGTGCCCAAGGTCCAGCCGCACTGTTCGGGGCTTCGTTCCGGAAAGCAGGATAAGCCCGGACGACTGATACCACCATCCGTCGCCAGCAATCAGCGACACCAGCAGCCGCAGCGGCTCCGCGGGCGCCGGCTCGGCACGAACCGCAAACGACAACGCCGATATGCCAGACCAGTCCTCGTTCAGAACAATCTGGCGCACCGCGCGGCCCGGCAGGGAAACCGGCCACCCGCTCGGAGGCGTAGCCAGCGGCTCAATGCCGCCCGCGCGCGCGGCTCCGCACACCACGAAGAAAACAAAAACCAGCCAGCTTCGCCAGCGACCGCTCACTCTGCTGTTACCGACTCCACAAACCGCACAATCTCATTCGCAATCGCCTTGCTCGCGTCCGGCCCCGGCCATGGAGCACTGCCCCACCCGACACGGGCCAGCGCGGGCTGTGGGTCGAACGTCCGCGCGGCCGCCGCATAGGCGACCGACCGTACGGCTTCCCGGTAGCGCTCGGCCCGCCGCCCCAGCTCCGTTGGCGCGACCGGCTCGGCGATGGCGATGTGCCGACAGCCCCGCGCCCGCAGCAGCCCGCACATCAGGTCCATCGCCTTGCGGAACTCATCGGCATCCGTCCCGAACCTTGCCTCCTCACTTCCGAGAAACAGCACGGCCATGTCGTATTCCCGTGTCAGCGCAGACCTGCTGAACGAGCAAAGCGTCCGCAGGATCGCTCGCCCGGCGCGCTCGGAATCCAGCGGATGGGCGACGCCAAGGAACGAGAAACGGGACATAACGGGGCTCGCCCGAAGGAACGAAAGATACGACGTCTCAACATCCTTTGCCAGCAGGTCGCCGACGAAGAGCGCCGACGCCGGCTGCACCTTTCCACCGGTGATCGCGCGTTCGATGAGCTTCACAACGAGCCATTTGCTTTCGCGCTCGCGAATCTGGCGGCGGACGACGAGCACCGCGCGCCGCCCGTCACCATCCAGCAGGCAATCGTCCCCCAGCTTCAGCTCCGGCAGTTGCAGCGATGCCGGAATCACGACAAAATCCGTCTGCACAATGGGCCTGTCGCTGACCCCAAGCGACACTGATAAAACCTCTGCCCGATCCAGCCCTGCCACCACCCACCCGGCCTCAAACCCAGCCTCCTTGCCCGCGGGCACGACAACCTCGATGTCAACCGGCTTGGACGACGGCTTGCCGTCGCCAACAAGCAAGCAGGAGACGACGGCCTGAACCGTCGCAGGGGTCGAGTTGATGACCGCCCCGCAGAGCGTGAGCCGTTCGCCGTCATAGATAAGGTTCGGCAGATAGTCAATTCGCAAAGCGATGGCGCGCGCGTCTGGCGGCTCCGCAGCGCCGAGCGCGGAGTCCGTGCATACAGAACCGAGCGCAAGCGCAACAAGAGCTGCGGAGAGGACTCGTCCGCGAGAAGAATCGTGAAACTGCATCCGGTGGGCTCTGCCGCAGAAGACTAGGCGTCTGGTGGCCGGAACTCGATCAACACTCCCATTCTACCGGAATATCCGCTTTGTTCAACCGCGTGTTGTGGCAGCTCCCAGTCGTGCGGGATCATTGGTTGTAGTGTATGCCGTGCCCGAGCCAGCCCTCGGCGGCTTCCATCAGCCCCTCGGCCAGCGTCGGGTGTGTGTGGATCGTGCGGGCGATCTCTTCGACGGTGGCCTCCAGCTGCATGCCGAGCGCCGCCTCGGCAATCAGGTCGCCCGCCCGGGAACAGACGATGTGCGCTCCGAGGAGTTGCCCCGTCTCCGCGTCGCCGACCAGCTTGACGAAGCCGCCGATTTCGCCGACGGCCTGTGCCTTGCCGAGGACTTGAACCGGAAACGTGAACGAACGGACCTTGGCCCCGTGTTTTGCGGCCTCGGCTTCGGTCAGCCCGACGCTAGCTGCTTCGGGGTGCGTGAAGACGCAAGCAGGCACAACATGATAGTCGATCCGCGTGTTCCGGCCGGCCGCATGCTCCGCCGCCACGATGCCCATGCGCGAGGCGAGATGCGCAAGGAGCGATTTCCCCGTCACGTCGCCGATGGCATAGATGTTGGGGATATTTGTCTGGCAGTGCTCGTTGACCGGAATCTCGTGGCGCTCGCCCAAGCGGACGCCCGCGGTTTCGAGACCGAGCGATTCGGAGTTGAGCTTTCGGCCAACGCAAATCAGCGCCTTCGACGCCTCGACTGTCTTGCCGCTGGAGAGTGCCCCAACAACGCCACGGCCGGTGCGCTCGAGTTTTTCGAGTTTCGTTCCAGTATGAACCTTCACCTTGAGCTTCCGCAGCGCCGTCGTGATGGCCTTCGACACATCCGGGTCGCCCAGCGGCAGCAGGCGATCAAGCATCTCGACAACCGTGACTTGCGTCCCGAGTTCAGCAAAGAAGCACGCGAACTCGCAGCCGATGTATCCACCGCCCAGCACGAGCAGCGTCTCTGGCAACTCCGCCAGGTTCAAGATGTCCGTGCTCGATAGGACGGCGTCGCCATCGAACGCAAAGGCCGGGATGTTGAGCGGCTCGGAACCGGTCGCAATGATGATCGTTTTCGCCTTGAGCACAGTCGCTTGGCCGTCGCTGGCGGTGATTTCGATTTCGTTTGCGCCTCGGAGCTTCGCCGTGCCCGACACGTGCTCGATCTTGTTTTTCTTGAACAGCGCCGCGATGCCTTTGTTGAGCGCGCTGACGACCTTGTCCTTCCGTTCGATCATCTTCGGAAAGTCGATTTTCGGCGCGGCGAACTCGACGCCGAAGGGCGCGGCCTCGCGAGCGACGGCGACCATGTGCGACGCTTCGAGCAACGCCTTCGTCGGAATGCACCCTCGGTTCAGGCAGGTTCCGCCAAGCGGTCCCTTGTCGATGCACGCCACCTTCGCCCCCAGTTGCGCTACACGGATTGCCGCGACATATCCACCTGGACCAGAACCGATTACAACAACATCCCAAACTTCGCTCATTCAACGTCCTCGATCATATCAAAGGCCTGGCCGGTCGTTCGGGCGGGCGTCTTCGGCCTCCAGACCTGGGATTTGGGCAAGCCGATTTCCGCAAGAATCTGCTCGCCAAGTCCGATACTGTCGAGCTCCGTAATCCGATGTGCATCTGTTGAGAGCGATATCGAGCAGCCGAGTTCGACAAACCGCGCGATGTATGCCTTGTAGCTCTCCTTGTATGCATCCGACGTCAGCGGATAGAGGAAGACGGCGGCCATATTCAGCTCAATGGCCGTGTTGTTTGCGATGCAGACCTCGGCGAGGCGGCACGTCAGTTCGTCGGGCACTTGGGCGAGCGACGTGAAGCGCCCCGCAAGCTGCGCCTTGAACTGCGACTGGCCGAACCACCACGGGTGCACAAGCACATCGATAACCGGATTCGCGGCGGCCTTGCACATCAGGTCGTTCTGCCGCTCGATGATTTGCTCGATTGTCGCTTCGCCGTCATTGAACCACGTGCTGTGCACGCCGCCGACGACGATCTCAAATCCCTCGCGCTCCCTCATCTCCTCGGTGAGAGCGACATCGCCATCTAGGTTGATGATGTTCTGCTCGCAGCCGAAGAAGACCTCGAGGTCCCCGGCATTTGTCCGGCGAAGCTCCTCGCGGATAAGGCGGTTCTTCTCGAATTGCCAGTCCTTGTCGCAGTGGTCTGTGATGGCGATGGACTTCCGCCCCGAACGGCGACAGCGGTCAAGGATCGCCGGGATGGTCATGGTATTGTCGGCACATCCCACGTAGTGTGTATGGATGTGGTAATCAGTTCCAATCACGTCTTGTCCTCAATCAGCCGCGACACTCGAGGCGCACAAGTTGGCGGCCAACGAAGAAAGCAGATTCCGCGCCTACTTTATGAACTTGATCGAGACCGGGTAGTCATATTCTTGGCCGTTGCTAGTCTTCACGGCTGCAATAATTGTCAGGACAAGCGATGCGATGCCCAGAAGAAACATCAGAGGAATCCCAATCAAAATGAAGCAGAATGGGATGAGGATAAGGAAGCCGATCGTAACGGTTATCTGGAAGTTCAGGGACTTTTTGCCCTCCCGGTCGACCAATGGATACTCTGCCTTCTTCATCATCCATACAACGAGCGGCCCGATCACGTTGCCGAATGGGATCACAAATCCCGCAAGCGCGCTGAGATGGCACAGCATCCCCCAGGCCTGCTCATCCTTGCTCGACGCGGACGGCGCGACCCCGCCTACACCCTGCGACATGTCCTCACTCCTTATAATGCTCCCCACAATTGGACTGCATTTTATCCGTTCACGTAAGAAGCGCAAGCCCCGTCCACATCCGCATTCCATAGGACGGCTTTGGGCGGCTGCCGAAAAGGACGCAGACTGTCCGAATCGCAGCGGAGCATGACAGGAACACCAATGATCGAGCGGCAGCAAAGCCCGGTGAAGCGGCATATTGTCATTTGCGTTCCGACGTGAAACGCCTTGAAACACATCAAGAAACTGCTCAACTTCGCCGCCGACTCGATAACTTGCCATTTGATAGCATCTTACGACGGTATTTCATATTTGCCGAGTAAGGGCACACCGATTGCTCTATAATCACGTGCGCTGCCTGGCGCGTTGGTGTGAAGTAAGGGTTTAGGCGAAAATTAAGGAGTATCCCGATGAACGCTTATCATGTCCTCTTATTGGGCGCTGTTGTGCTTGCCTGCGCCGCAGTGTTTGCGGACCCCGCGTTCGCTGCCTGCGGCAGAGCCGCGTGTTCGACAGCTGAACAGGCGTGCGCCCAGGATAAGTGCGCGTGCGCTGACTGCTCCTGTGCGGACTGCCCAGCAAACTGCGGGCCGGCCGAACAGTCGAAGCCCCAAACGAGGTGCCCCGTAATGGGCCGCAACATCAATAAGGGCGTGTTCGTGGACGTCAATGGCTATCGGGTCTATCTGTGCTGCAAGGGCTGCGCCGCAGCCGTCGAGAAGGACCCTGACAAATACCTCGCGAAGATCCGCGAAAACGGCGAGGAGCCGGTCTCGCTAGCGAAGGTTCAGCCGGCGACCATCGAGACATCCGCCCTTGCGGCGCTCGTCAAGTCCGGCATCCCGCTCGTCCTGCTTGATGCGCGGACAGGCAAGTATGACGATGGCCGCCGCCTCCCCGGCGCGAAGCAGCTCGGCCCGAAGGCCACCGCCGAAGAGGCCGCCGCTCTCATCAAGGCGAAGGACTCGCTCGTAGTCACATACTGCGCGAACCCGAAGTGCCCCGCGAGCGGACACCTCGCCGCGCGGCTCAAGGAACTCGGCTACACCAACGTCCTCGAATACCCTCAAGGCATCGAGGGCTGGGTCAAGGCCGGGCTCAGCGTCGAAAAGGCAAAATAGGCAACGAACGCTGAATCGGTGCGTGCCGTGAGATAGGGGCGGGCGGGCGCGACACGAGCGCCTCCCGCCCTGCCGCCCCATTTGCTTCGCCGCCGAATCTGCTTGCAAGCAACCCGTCCCCACGTAGAATAATCAGCCACACTGCAGCCGGGAGAAAAGAAATGGCGAAGCGCAAGTTGAGGAGCGACTTGGCGCGGTCGGGACTCGAGCGCATGCCGAACCGCGCGCTCCTTTATGCGACGGGCATTACGCCCGAACAAATGAGCAAGCCCTTTATCGGCGTCTGTTCGAGCTTCACCGACCTCGTTCCGGGGCACATCGACATGCGCTCGCTCGAACGCAAAATCGAGTGGGGCGTGTGCGCCGCCGGCGGCGTCCCCTTCCTCTTCTCCGTCCCCGGCATCTGCGACGGCATCGCGATGGGCCATTCCGGCATGCACTACTCGCTTCCGTCGCGGGAACTCATCGCCGACATGATCGAGTCCATCGTCCAGGCACACCAGCTCGACGGCGTCGTGCTCCTGACGAACTGCGACAAGATCACGCCGGGCATGCTGATGGCCGCGTGCCGGCTCGACGTGCCCGCGATTGTCGTCACCGCCGGTCCGATGGCCGCCGGCTACCATGCTGGGCGGCGCCTCTCGCTTGTCCGCGACACGTTCGAAGCCGTCGGCCTCTGCAAAGCCGGCAAACTCTCCGAGGCCGATGTCGCCGAACTGGAACTTTGCGTGTGCCCCGGCCCCGGCTCGTGTCAGGGGCTCTACACCGCGAATACGATGGCCTGCCTGACCGAGGCGATGGGGATGAGCTTACCCGGCACGGCCACGGCGCTTGCCGGAACCGCCGCCAAGCAGCGCATCGCCGAACAGGC
>CAZBRH010000042.1:0-2183 GCA_964494245.1 uncultured Planctomycetota bacterium
GAAGACGTAGTCGCCGTCGAAGATGCCGGCGTCGCGCAGGCTGTCGCCCTTGACGCGGAGGCCGAAGAGCGTTCCGCCCTTGCCGAGGAACCGCCCGTCGATGTCGATTTGCTCATCGATGTTTTCGACGGCAAGGAGTGGCCGGCCGGCAGCAATGCTGCCGAGGATGGGAATCCGCCGGGTGCCGGAAGCCAGCCGCGTGCTCTCCCGCGTGACCAGTTCGATGCCGCGGGCGCAGTGGGGCCGGAGGCGGATGTAGCCCTTTCTCACAAGGGCGCGGAGGTTGTCGCGGACGGTCCCCGTCGATCTCATCCCGAAATGATCGCCGATCTCGCGGATGGTTGGTGGCCGAAGCGTGTTTTCCATATGGGACAGGATGAACTCGTATACTTCCCTCTGTCGGGCGGTCAGTTCTTTCATCGCGATTTTCTCCTAAAAGTTGCCTCGATTGACTTTCAACACAGAGCCGAGGCCGCGTTTCATCGCCTTGGCGCCAGTTTTATACCACACTTACGGATGGTTGTCAAATAAATTTTGCACTTTTTTGTGTATAACACGTTTGTGTGGACAAGCCGTAAACCAAGAGATGACGCGATAAGGCCCTAATTGCTTGGCTTTGGCCGCCGCTTTCCCCAGGCCGGCTCTTATATCCAGCCGCGGTCGAGCATCGTTTCAACGACCTCTTGGACGGCCAGGGCGCGAGCGGCAACACGTAGCGTAATCTTCTTGTCCCTAGCGAAATCGACGACGCGGCGGAATGCGGCAAGGACAAGTTCGTCGACCAGCGCGAACGTTTCGTCGCGGCTTGTGAGACTGCCGGACTTGGATTTGCGCCACTCGATGTAGGAGGCGATGACGCCACCGCTGTTGGCGAGGATGTCGGGCAGCATCAATACGCCGCGATCGTTGAGAATCGCGTCGGCCTCCCTCGTCGTCGGGCCGTTCGCCCCCTCAGCGATCATCCGGGCAGACACGGCTCCGGCGTTTTCAGCTGTCAGCACGTTCTCGGTCGCGGCGGGGACGAGGATATCGACCTTCATTGCAAGCAGTTCTTGGTTGGTAATCTTGTCGTATTCGGGCAAGTCGTTGAGCATTCGGCCTGCGGCGCACCAGCGGGTGAGCTTGGCCACGTCAAGGCCGTTCGGAGCAGTAACGCCTCCGGAGATATCAGAGATGGCGACGATTTTTGCCCCAAAACTCTGTATGAAGTGGGCGCACCACGAGCCGACGTTGCCGAATCCCTGGATGGCGACGCGGAGGCCGTCCAGATCGCGCCCAAGCAATTCCTTTGCGGCTACGCGGATGCAGGTGGCGAGGCCGCGCCCCGTCGCTTCGAGCCGCCCCGGCAGCCCACCGACGCGTGGCGGCTTGCCCGTGACGCATTCGGGAATGTGCGTCTCACCGAAGATCACCGCCATGTCGGCGGCGCTCGTCCCCATGTCCGGCGCCGGAACGTATGCCCCGCTCACAAGGTCAGACCGGAGGACGTGGACGAACTCTTTCAGGATGTCCGTCTTTTGCATGCGGGTGAATTTTCGCGGGTCGAGCGCGATACCAGATTTCCCACCGCCAAACGGAACGCCGGCAAGGGCGGTTTTCCAAACCATGTTTTCGGCAAGCTCGATGGTGTGGGCCATCGTCACTGTCGGCCAGAAGCGAATGCCACCCTTCGCCGGGCCGCGCGCCGTATTGTAGTAAACGACATACACATCTGTTTGGAGCAGTGCAGCATCGAGCCGCAGACTCATGGTAATCCGGAGCTCTCGTTCCGGCTTTGCGAGGAGTTCCCGTGCGTCGTCAGGCAACTTGATGTAGCGTGCAACTTCGTCAAAGTTCACTAGTGCCATCTGATGTGTCCTCACGAAGGTCAACGGCTGCGGCCACTGGCGCTGGCCCAGAACCCGAGAACCAGGAGCAACGCTGCTGCGGCCAGATACCGCCACAAGGATACACCCGCCGCTCGGCCGGGCGCAAGGAGGGACTTGATCTCTTGCTCGGATGGGTGAGAGGGCGCCCCAGTGTTATCCGACTCGGACGGGTGCAGCATGTTGACGGCATATCGTCGTTCGGCGGCGCCGGCGACGGTATAGATGCCTGCGTCAAGGGCTAGGAACGAACTCCTTGCGCCACGGCCCGGGAACAGCGGAGCAGGACCGCGCGGGCCGGTGACCGAAAGCTCGGCC
>CAZBRH010000042.1:2251-14896 GCA_964494245.1 uncultured Planctomycetota bacterium
GGCCTCAGCGACGAGGTTCGCCCAGAAAAGCGGGAACGATGCGAGCATCGGCCAGTTTGTTTCGGAAGGCGTGAGACCGCAGCCGATGACAAGGATGCGACTCTTTTCGTCCTGCCAGCGGAGCAGAGCGACGCCTTCGCCCGCGGCGAGGAGCGTTTCCGCACCCATTGCCTTGATTTTGAGTGCTCGTCGGAACCGCAACGAGCCGACATCAATGTGCCGAATCAGAGGCGAATCCTTCAGGGCGGTCGCGCGGAGACCCGCGTCGTCTATTACAGTACCGGTGATGGCAAATGGGTCGACCCGGCCGACGGGATCGATGAGCACCACGTCGCCCGAAGGCAGCTCCTCTGGCGTGACCGAATCGTAGATATGGAGGTCGAAGTCTTCTGCGACGTCGCTGCTGCGGAGGAATTGTATCACCTCGACGCCGGGCAGCAGTTCCAGCGCGCGCAAAAGGAACGGATTGCCGCGTCCGACGTATGCCACGCGGAAACGGCTCGGTGCCGACCGGATGGCCACAGCTTGGTTGTCGGCAATCAGGTCGTCGTCAATTCCGACGTGCAACGCGACCTCCGCCACGTCGCCGGGCAGGGCAGGGGACTCAAACGTCGCTACTCCGCTTTCGGGCAGCGACAGCGTTTTCCGTTCGACCATCTTCCCGTCCGCCCGCAGTTCGACCGGCGCTTCGACGGCTCTGCCAGAGTAGTTGCGAACCACGGCAAACGCGGCGAGCGTTCCGTCGGCTTGGTGCGATACCTCGAACGCATCGATGGCGACGTTGCGGGATGGAGCGCCGTGCGAGAAGACGAGGACGGGCTTACCGCCGAGCCGAGCCGGCACGTCATGAGGCCGGTCGGTAATAACGATGACGGCAGAGGCATTGCGTGCAAGTCCGGCGCAGCGCGCCAGTTCGGCCGGCAGGTCGAGCGGCATGCCGGTGGCTTTGGCGACGGGTTGAGCCGCGTTCTGGAGCCATGCTGCGGCCTCAGCCGCGCTCAAGTTCCGCAGCACCGGCCCCACGGAGAGCGGCAGGCCGACGAGTTGCACCTGCCCCTCGCGGTCAAGTACCCGACGAACAGCAGCGGCGGACTCCTCGATGCGCGACCTGCCGGATGCCGTCCGCGAAGCCATGCTGGCCGAACGGTCGATGAACACCAGCAGGTTCGGGAGCGTATCCGTCTCGACCGGCAGGACGGGGGCGCTGGCGGCGAGGATTGCGGCGGTCAGCGTGAGCAGGGCAAGGACAAGCGGCAGGTCGAACGCACCAAGTCGCCGGCCCGCCTCCGCCGTTCCCTCGACTGAGGCGGCTTTCCAGAGGGCGAGCGTGGGAACAACGGCCTCGCGCCGTCCGGCACGGCGGATGTAGAGCAATGCCGCGAGCGGCAAGAGCGCGAGAGCGGCCAGCGCCCACGGGTTCTCGAACGTCACCGCACGAGCCCTCCGTGCCGCAGGTATTGCATGACGAAATCCTCGAAGGGAGCATCGGTAGTTGTCGGCAGGAACCGGATGTCGTGTCGCGCGCAAAAGGCACTCCAACGTTCGCCGAAATCGCGGAGCGCGTCCCTGTATTTTGCCACGGCGCCCTCGGTCACGCGGAGTGGGACAACCTCACCGCTCTCGGCGTCCCGCAGGCGGAGCCGTCCGCGGACCGTTGGATCGACCTCTTCACGGGAAAGGACGTGGATCACGGAGACATCGAAGCCCTTAGTGGCGACGCTGCCGAGGACGGGTTGTAAGCGCTCCTCGTCAAACAGGTCCGAGACAAGAACGATGAGGCACCGCGTGGGCGAACGTTCGAATGCTTGTTCGAGCGCGGCAGCAACGCAGGTCGTCCCGCCGGCATTGAGCCGTCCCATATGGTCGAGCAGCGGAAAGATGCGGCCTTTGTCGGAGCCGACGGGGAACCAGTCGCACCGGCCGTTTGCGAAGGTAGCCAGCTCGACGCGATGCTTCGCGGCGAGGCCGATGTAGGCGAGAGCAGCAAGGCACGCCGCGCCATATTCAAGCTTCGTCGGCGTGGCGCCGTCGGAAGGAAAGCCCATCGACGCGCTGCAATCGAGCAGGAGCAGGATGAGGAACTGCTCTTCGCGCTCGAACTGCTTGACGACGAGGTTGTCGGTGCGGCCGAGCACGTTCCAGTCCACGTAGCGGATGTCATCGCCGGGCGAGTATTCGCGGTAGTCGGCGAACTCGATACGGCCGCCGTGGTGGGGACCGGAGCGCTCGCCGTCGGGCCTGCCACGCTGGGCTCGCCGAAACGCCACTTCGAGCCGTTGGAGCTTGCCGAGCAGGTCGCGGTTGATGAGCGACTTCGCGGGCATATGCCTGAAAACGAATCTCTCGAAAATTGGTTCTGGCTCTCTACGATTGTAAGCGCCGCTGTCAGGCGGCGCAATCTCACAAACGCGAATGTGGCGCCCCGCGCCACGGGAGTGCTTTCGGATTGTGTCCGACAGTGTGGTTCTGGTAGACTGGGGTAGCTATGGGAGAAGCCAAAGAACGTGGAACGATTTCAGGGAAACCCGCTGATCAGGCCAGAGGACGTCGCACCGAGCCGCGAGGGGCTTGAGGTAGTTGGGACGTTCAATCCCGGCGCTTTCGAGTTCGGCGGACGAATCGGGCTGCTCGTGCGTGTTGCCGAACGCCCGACAAGCGGCGACGCGGATGCTGTGGCGGTGCCCATCTTCGACACGACAACCCAACCGCCGGCTATCGAGACGATTCGCCTGCGGCGCGACGATCCGGACTGGGACTTTTCGGATCCGCGAGTGGTTCTTGCCCGACCCAGCGGCAACGCTCTACATCACTACCTGACCAGCGTGAGCCACCTTCGACTGGCGTGGAGCGACGACGGCCGCTGGTTCACCGTCGGGGATCCGGGGGAGGGGCTTTGGCCGGAAAGCCCGCAGGAGCGCTTCGGCGTCGAGGATGCGCGCGTCACACGAATCGACGGTGGGTATCTTGTCACATACACGGCCGTCGGAGATGGGGGCGTATGTGTTGGCTTGGCTGGGACAACGGACTTCCGGAAATATAAGCGCTTCGGCGTCATTCTGCCGCCCGAAAACAAGGATGCCTGCGTGTTCCCCGAGAAGATTGGCGGCGAATATGTGATGCTGCATCGGCCAGCGGGGTCGTGGTGTCGGCCGGGCGTTTGGCTTTCGCGGAGTCGCGACTTGGTTTCGTGGGGGCGGCACGAGCTTGTGGCGGCTCCGAGGCCGGGCGAGTGGGATTCACTCCGTATCGGCGCTGGGCCGCCGCCGGTCCGCGTGGCAGACGGGTGGCTCCTTATCTATCACGGCGCAGGCGCTCGGGGCTATTGCCTCGGCGCGATGCTGCTGAACGCCGAGAATCCCGCCCGCGTGATCGCGCGCTCTCGAAAGCCGATAATGACGCCCGAGGCCCCATATGAGACCGCGGGCTTCTTCCAAAATGTCGCCTTCTCGAACGGACTTGTCGAGCGGCCCGGCGGCGAGTTTTGGCTATACTACGGCGGAGCCGACCGGGTGACGGCTGGGTGCTGTGTCGGGATCGGCGAGATCGAAAGCTCTTGGAGTTGAACGTGAAGATACTGGTGACTGGCGGCTGCGGGTTTATCGGTTCGAACTTCGTCCGCTTTCTGCTGCGGAACTACGCGGAGGTCGAAATCGTCAACCTCGACGCCCTGACCTACGCGGGCAACCCAGAGAATCTGCGGGATTGCGCGAACGACAAGCGCTACACCTTTGTCAAGGCGGATATCGCGGAGCGCCGCCAGGTCGAACCCGTTGTTGCTGGTGGCGGCTTCGACGCAATCGTCAATTTTGCAGCGGAGTCTCATGTCGACCGCAGCATTCTGGACGCGGCCCCCGTCGTCCGCACAAACGTCCTCGGCACACAGACGTTGCTGGACCTCGCGTTCCGTCACCGCGTGCCGCGCTACATCCAGATTTCCACGGACGAGGTCTATGGGAGCTTGGGGACGGACGACCCGCCGGCAACGGAGAAGCAGCGGCTGCGGCCGAATAATCCCTACGCGGCCTCGAAAGCCGCCGGCGACCTGCTCGCACGCGCATATTTCCGCACCTACGGGCTTGCTGCCATCGTAACCCGCTGTTCGAATAACTACGGCCCGTTCCAGTTTCCCGAAAAGCTGCTGGCGCTCTCCATCACGAATGCTCTCGACGACCTGCCGCTTCCGCTTTATGGCGACGGACTGCATCGCCGTGAGTGGGTGCATGTCGAAGACCATTGTCGGGCGGTAGACCTTGTGCTGCGCCGAGGTCGGCCTGGAGAGGTCTATAACATCGGCGGCGTGAACGAGCATGCAAACATCGAGATTATGCGGCTCGTCTTGGAGACCCTCGGCAAGCCGCTCTCGCTGATCCATATGGTGAAAGACCGCCCCGGCCACGACCGGCGGCACGCCATCGACGCGACGAAGATTCGGGAGGAACTCGGCTGGTGCCCCCACGTGCCCTTTGCCGAAGGAATGAAGCAGACCATTCAGTGGTATGTCGAGAACCGCTCTTGGTGGGAACGCATCAAGAGCGGCGAATACCGAGAATACTACAAACAATGGTACGGAAACCGATGACCGCGTCTACGGCCGATACCGTTCGATGATCGCTCGCGCTGTCAGCACCCCGTCCAGAGCGCTGTTCATAATACCTCCCGCGTAGCCCGATCCTTCGCCGACGGGGAAGAGGCCGGGCGTTGAGAGGGACTCGCGGCTCGCTTCATCTCGCAGGATGCGGATTGGCGAAGAAACCCTAGTCTCCGGTCCGAGGACCGTCGCCGACTCACCGGCGAAACCGCGGATCGCCCGGTCGAACGTGATTGCCAACGCTCGGACGATTGAATGGTATGTGGTTCGGGGCAAAATCCGGCTGAACTGGACGGGAACGACGCCGAGCGGGTAGCTCGTCTGTTCTGGGGGAGCCCCCTTGTGGTCGGCGACAAAATCCCGCGCCCGTTGAGCCGGAGCGCTGAGCGAGCCGGTCGCCGCGAAGGCCGCCCGCTCGATTCGCTCTTGAAACGCAACTCCGTCGAACCGGCCGTCGCCGAAATCTTTTGGGCTGACAGATACAATCAATGCCGCATTGGCGAACGTCCCGTCGCCAGTGCTTGAACTCATCCCGCTCGTGCAAAGCTCGCCGTCCCGCGTTACCGCAGGAATGACTGTTCCGCGCGGACACATGTAGAACGTGTGGACGCTTCGCCAGCCACCGCGCGCCTTGTGCTGAAGTGAGTATTCCGCGGCCGGAAGGCGTGGATGGCCTGCGAACTCGCCATACTGGCAGCGGTCGATGATTTCCTGCTGGTGCTCGATGCGGACGCCAATCTGGAACGGCCGGGCCTCCAGCGCGACGCCCTGGTCTGCCAAGACCCGAAACGTGTCGCGCGCGCTATGGCCGATGGCAAGGATGACGGCTCCCGCCTCAATGGCCTCGTCTGCGCAGCGAACCCCCGCCACGCGGCCGCTTTTCAGGAGTAGGGAATCTGCCCGACAACTGAACCGGAACTCGCCCCCGGCATCCTCGATTTGTCGCGCCAATGCGGCGATCACGTTGTGCAGAACATTCGTCTCGACACGCGGCCGAGCGTCCACCAGAATTCGCTCTGGCGCACCGGCCCGCACCAAGACCCGCAGAACCCATTCTGCCATTGGGTCGGAGCCACTCCATCCCAGCTTGCCGCCCGCCCACATTCCCGCGCCGCCGAGCCCGAACAAGATATTCGACTCCGGGTCCACTCGCCCGGCCGTAAACAAGGCGTCCACATCACGGGTGCGTCGGGAGGCGGATTGGCCTCGTTCGACGACAAGCGGGCGAAATCCATGCTGCGCGAGAAGGTAGGCGGCGAACAGACCTGCGGGGCCGGCTCCGACAATCATCGGGCGCCCGGGCAACGGTTCGGCGCCTGAAGCGAACTCTAACACAGGGTCTTGCGGATTGGCCACGAGGTCTGCTGCGGCTCTTTCGGCGATCGCGCTCTCGTCCTCTTTGGGACTGAGAGCTACGTCGATGGTATAGACGAACACAGGCGGTCGCCTGCGGGCGTCGATAGCGCGCCTCACGACACGGACCGCAGCGACCTGGGCAGCGTCGACGGCGAGCCGCTCTGCCGCAGGGACAGAGAGCGCGTCCTCGGGCACGTCCAACCTGGCCCGGACGTTATGCAATCGGATGGGCATGCGGGCGTCTCACGGGAAAAGCAACGTAGGAGCGCGCGATGGTGCGTCATCAGCGATGGCGGGCGCGGTATCCTGATGTTCGCGCCGGCGGGTGGTTTTTCCGCTCGATCTTCGCCTCTTCGCGGCGCCTCTCTTTCTTTGTGTCCGGCGGGTGCTTTGCCTGCTCTTCCAAGTATTTCTGGTAGAGTTCTTCGTTCCCGTAGCCCTTGCATTTGCCAGAATGCCACTGGGCGTGCGGTTCGGGAAAGATGCCGCAGTGATCCACGAAGTTCAGCTTGCAGTCGTGGCATTTTCGGACGGGTTTGGCGGTGCGGTGCACGGGGCTCTCCTACAATGCGCTCCTATGCGAAGAATCAGTCGAGCCGAGACAGAACAAGTGTCGCGTTGTGCCCACCGAAACCGAAAGCGTTGGAGAGAGCAATCTTCACCTCCATGTCGCGCGCCTCGTTGGGCACACAGTCCACATCGCAGGCCGGGTCGGGCGTGAACTGGTTGATAGTCGGATGGACGCGTCCTTCCCGAATCGACATGGCGACCGCAACAACGCTCGCAGCGCCGGATGCGCCGAGCAGGTGGCCGATCATGCTCTTCAGGCCGCTGACGGGCGGCTGCTTTCGGCGCTCGCCGAAGAGCCGCCGCAGTGCCGCGCATTCCATCGCGTCGCCGAACGGCGTGCCCGGCGAATGCGTGCTCACGTAGGAGACATCCTCCGGGTTCAACTGCGCGCTATCGAGGGCGAGTTTCATCGTCCGAGCGGCCACGGCCCCCTCGGGCTCCGGCGCCGTGATGTGGTAAGCATCGCACGTTGCTGCGTAGCCCGAAAGCTCCGCATAGATGTTCGCTCCCCGCTTCCTCGCAAACTCGAGGTCCTCAAGGATGATCGTTCCCGCGCCTTCGCCAACGACAAAGCCGTCGCGGTCCTTGTCGAACGGGCGCGAGGCCGTCGCGGGGTCGTCATTGCGGGTGGAGAGGGCTTTCATGTTGGCAAACCCGGCGACGCTGACGGGGGTGATGGCGGCTTCCGCTCCGCCGGTGATGACCACGTCGGCCACGCCGTAGCGAATTACGTTCAGCGCCTCGCCCATTGCGTGGGTTGCGGAAGCACAGGCCGTGGTAACATCGAAGTTTGGGCCGCGAACGCCATACCGGATGGCCACGTTGCCCGAGGCGGCGTTCGCCATGAGCTTCGGGATGAGGAACGGGGAAACGCGTGACGGACCGCCAGAATTCAGTCGGGTGACCTGGAGCTCCATTTCGGCAATCCCGCCGACGCCTGTGCCTATGATGACGCCGACACGATACGGGTCGAGCAAGCTGAAGTCGATGCCAGAATCCTGGACCGCCTGCTCTGTCGCTGCAATCGAGAACTGCGTAAAGCGGTCGAGGCGTCGGGCTTCCTTCGGCTCCAGCCATGGGCTGGGATCGAAGCCCTTGATCTCGCCGCCGATGGTGACCGATTGACCGGTCGTATCCCACTCGGAGATGGTCGAAACGCCGCTTTTGCCGGCGAGGGCGGCCGCCCAGAACGTCTGAACGTCGAGCCCAATCGGCGTAATGACTCCCAGGCCCGTGATGACAGCGCGCCGCCCGTCCCTCATCGCTTACGAGTGCTCCTCGATGTACTTGATGGCGTCGCCGATGGTCTCGATCTTCTCGGCGTCTTCGTCGGGGATAGTCAGCTCGAACTTCTCCTCGAGCTCCATCACAAGCTCGACCTGGTCGAGCGAGTCCGCTCCGAGGTCATTGACAAAAGATGTTTCTGGCCTCAATTCCTCCCGCTTGACCCCCATCCGCTCTGCCACAATCTCATACACCTTATCCGCAACAGCCACGAGGATTCCTCCTTGCGTTACTTATCACTCCGTCGGGCCTCCGAGCAGCGCCACGCTCTCGGGGCTACGCGACCTGACACCAATCCCGCAGCCGCGAACCGCCGCGGCCGCCGACACCACGGAAAAGTCGTCTTCACCTCCTTTCCCGACACAATTCCGTTTTCAAACGGCCAGCATTATAGAGACGCCCCAGCACAGTGTCAACCGTCGCTTGCGGGTTGCAAAGGAGAACGGCAGGCATCAACGCCCTGTTGGTACCCCCAAGGGGAGTCGAACCCCTGTCTCCAGGCTGAGAACCTGGCGTCCTGGGCCACTGAACGATGGGGGCCATGTCGTCCGGTGCCGCCGACTGCAGCGGCTCCCCGGCGGTGGGAAACTTATACCACGCCCCTCCGCGAGAGTCAAGTTCTTCCCCTGCTTGAACTGTGAGTCAGACCGTCTTTGGCGGGGCGCGGCGGGCGGCCGTTGGGGCGCGTGCGGCACCCTACGGGGTGTCACAAACAGATGCGGTGATACATCTCGTTCTGCTCGGTAGCGGCCTCCATATGCGGGGTGATGACCTGCCGCGCGGCCGGCATCACTCCGCGGGCACCTTGACTACCTTGATCCATGGTTCGTGCACGTAGTGATCGACGGGATAGGTCCAGTAGAGTTGCATGTATGGGTTGCCTTTGTAGTGTTGGTTGCCCGGGGTTGTCTTGCTCCTGGGGCTTCCGACGATCTTGCCTTCCTCTTCGGGGCTAATGCACATGTAGCCGACCGGCACGAAGTCGTCGGGCGCGTACCGCTGCGCAGCAAGTTGGATAATCTGCGTCTCTTCGCGGACTAATTCCTGCGGTCCCTGCCAGGATCCCCCCGCCTTCTTGCGCCAGCACAGCAGTTTTTTCCCGGTGGCGTCGGGCTCCACCAGCACGACGGTCTTCCCGCCGCAGACCGCCAAGCGTCCCCGCGTTCCCCGCCGGCCGGGGATTCTCAGGTCGTGCCAACTCTCCCCCTCACAGATTTCTCCGCGATACCATCGCACCGGACCACTTGAATCGCCAATGTATATCTCCTCGCCACAGGAGACGGCTTCCCAGGGAATTACGTCGTTGCGATCCAACCTTGTCCATCTGCGCCCATCAAACCATGTCCAGTAGTGGCCGGCAAAGACGGCGATGCCGTTGCGGTAGGGCGCCAAACGAACATACCTCTTGTCTGTCTTGCTGCTGCCGAAGCCGGGCACCGCCCCTGTTCGCCCGACTCCCCGCCAACTGCGCCAACTGACTCCGCCATCGTCGGAGCAATAGACGAAGACGGAATAGCTGAAAGCCCCCTCGTAGGAGTAACGGTCAATCGCCTCCCAAGCGGTCCAGATTCTGCCGGACAAGTCGCCGACTACATCGCCCCACTGTATCCAGTGGCAGTGGCGGGGTTCGCCGGAGACGAAATAGTTCGGGCTTGCCGCCCAGCCGGTGCCTTTCTGAATTGAGCGGCAGAAGAATACTCTGTCGGCCGGATAGCCAACGTGAGCGCCGCGGATCGCAAGGCAGCCGAACCGCGAGACCGCCATAACGTCCCCGCCGAGGTCCACAAGCCGCGGGGGCATCTTGGTCTGGTTCCCGCCGAGCACGGAGGGCCAGTCAGTGCCGCAAAGCCCAGTCCACGTCCTGCCTCCGTCCACCGTGGACACTGCCGCTGCGACGTTGTTGCCAACGACGCGGTCGGACTTCGGGCCAGCCCGCAGCGAGCCAGCGCCGTAGATGTCAAAGCCGACCACGATGCGGCTAGGGTCCGCGGCGGCGGTGCAAGTGAGACGGATGTTGCTGTGGATCTGGCGGTTCTCTGGCTCATTGAGCAAACAGCCCTTGACAAGCATGTCGGCGATAGGGATCGTGCAGAGGGAGAGGTCCGGCGTTGCGCCGGCGCGGGCAGGACGGTGAACGCGCCCCGGCAGCACCGCTTTGGCAGGGACTACTGTCGGGAGATAGCTCCGCTGAACCTCGAGACCGTCGGTGGTGAAATGCTCCTCGGCGGCATAGACCCGCGGGAGGATTCTGGTGTAGACGCTGCGGGTTCCCTTCAGCAAGGGGAGGGCGCACGGCGCTCCCCTTCGGGCGAGGCGGATATTGTCCACAAAAGCCACGAACCGCCTCTTCTCCAACTCTTCGATGTTCTCGCGTAACTGGTGCAGCTCCAGGGCGCGCTTCTCGGGGTCCTTCAGCGCAAGCCGCACCCAGATGTTGTTCATTCTGCGGATGTCCAGCCCGCGTCGCCGTGCCGCCTGAGCCAAATCCATCTCCAATGTCACCCATTTGCCCATTGGCGGGGCTTTGTAGGTTATCGAGACCGGTGGCTCGATCAGATCGTCTTCGACCTCCAGCATCAGCCGATCGGCTCCAGGCCGGTCCAGCAGCACGTCAACCCGCAGCAGATCATAGCCAGACCAGTCGCGCGGAAACACCCAGTCGAACCAACCGGATGTGTTGAGCAGTTCCGGCAGCCGTAGGTTGGCCTGGGGTGTGCTCTTGTAGAGACGGATTACCGGAATGCGGGGCAGGCAGAAGGACGGCGAGACCGCGACGTCTTTGTCGATAATCTCGCTGACCATGCAAGAATATTCGCCTTCGGAGGCCTTGTGCCTGACGCACCGCATCGGCCTGATGGCCGACATCTCGTGCTCGTGGTAGTTCGGGCGTGTTCGAAAGAACAGAAAGTCGCCGTTGGGCTGAACCGCGAATGCGTCATACGCGTCGTCGCGGTCGCGGATAGCCCGCTCCACCTCGGTCCGCTCGAATCCAAATAGCGTCTTCTCCAGAACACCCTGCCTTTTCATGTCGTTTGTTCCTCCTTGCAGGCCCCCGCTGGCTGTGGCGGCGCATCGGCTACGAGGAACTTCTACTACGCTCTGCCGCGGGTGTCAACTTTTCGCTCGGTTGTCACGCCTCGCATGATTGACAGTCCAACGCGAATTGCTATCATTAGCCCGCGTAGACTGGCGATGCTTTCAATTCCTTTTGAAGGAGGACATCGACGTGGCGGACCTGAAGATCAAACCGGCGGAACAATGCAAGTATGACGGCGCCTCGCTCGGCGAGGTGATGATGCGGCTTGACCCCGGCCCTGTGCCGACGGCCCGCGCCCGTTCCGCCCGCATCTGGCAAGGCGGTGGCGAGACGAACGTCGCCTGCGGCCTCGCCTACTGCTTCGGCCTCCGCACTGCTGTCGTTACCGCTCTTGTCGACGACGGCATCGGCCGCAACATCGAAAACCAGATGCGCGAGTGCGGCGTCGATACCTCGCACATCATCTGGTTCAATACCAAGGGGAGCGGCAAGTTCTCGACGGACGGCAAAGGCACGCTCCACAACGGCATCAACTTCACGTGGGCAGGCAAGGGCGTGCTCCCCTCTGTCACCGAATACTACCGAGCCCATACGCCCATCCGCGAGATCAAGCCGGGCGATTTCGACTGGAAGGGGTTCTTCGCTCAGGGCGTGCGGTGGTTCAACACGGGCGGCATCTACAATTGCATCTCGCCGTCATCGACGCTCGTCGCGCAGGAAGCGATGAAGGCCGCGAAGGCCGCCGGCACCGTTACTGCGTTTGACCTCAACTACCGCTCGAAGGTCGAGCCGGACAAGGAAAAGGCCCGCGCGAACAACCGCAGCGTCGTTCCCTTCGTCGATTTCCTTGTCGGCAACCAAGAGGATTTCAGCGACGCGCTCGGCGAGGACTGCGACCGCAAGGTAGGCAAGGACGAGCCCTTCGAGGTCTGGCTCGAAGTGTATTCGGCGATGCTTCGTCGCGTTGCCAAAAAATACCCGAACCTGAAGCTTATCGGGACGCAGCTCCGCGGGGCGCTGAGCGCTGACCGCATCAACTGGGGTGCGGTGCTTTATGACGTCGCTGAAGATAAGGTGCATCTGGCGACGATTCGGGAAGGCGTCGAGATCGCTGACCGGACGGGCGGGGGCGACTCGTTCGCCTCAGGCGTCGCCGCCGCGCTGCTCAAAGGAAAGTCCCCGGCGGACGCCGTCCAATGGGGCGCCGCACACGGCATCTGCGTTCAGGAAACGCCCGGCGACGTGTCGATGGTGAAGCAGAAAGACGTCGAGGCCGAGGTGGCCCGCGCGCTCAACGGCGGTGGTGTCAGCGCCCTGAGATAAACGGACCCCATGTCAACAGGGAGAAAATGAGGGAAGGGGAAAAAGAGAAAAGTTGTTTCGCCGCCGAGTCGGCGAGAGCATTTTCGCCTTTTCGGCGCTTTCCCATCTCTCCCATCTCCCACCTACCACAAGGAGGTAGCGATGGCGCACAAGCGTGACCGGAAGAAGGTCGATGCGGCGCTGCGGAAGAGCGGCGTCGTCGTGGTGATGAACAAGAATCACGTGGCCAAGCCCGAAGACTTGGTGGTAACGATGCAAGCGGTGTATGAGGCGGGCTACGTCGCCGAGTGCACGTTCCGCATCGACGAGGGCATCCTCCGCGAGGCGATGAAGGAGCTGGTCAATCTGCGCGAGAAGGCGCCCGCCGACAAGCCGTTTGTGCTCGGCGTCGGCAGTATCATCAACCCGAAGGAACTCACGGCGGCGATCGACATGGGCTTCGACATGGTCGTTGCCCCGGCCAACGTCATGGGCGGCTACGGTGAGG
>CAZBRH010000042.1:14912-21316 GCA_964494245.1 uncultured Planctomycetota bacterium
ACGGTGAGGGCGCCGAGTTCGTCCGCATCGCACACGAGGCCGGCTGCTTCGCCGCGCCCGCCGTCTTCACCCCGACCGAGCTCCAGTACTTCATCGAGCGGGAAGACGGCCTCGAGCCGGATGCGATCAAAATTTTCCCTGCCGGCTCGCACGGTCCGAAGGGCATCGGCGACCTGCTCGCCCCCTACGTCCGCGACCGGCATAAGGGACGGATCATCATGCCGACGGGCGCCGTGGACTACATTACCGGCCCCGAGTTCATCAAGGCGATTTCGAGCCGCGGATATTTCCCTGTGCTTGGCATGTCCGCCCCGCTCAAACTCGTGGAATCCGAGAAAAAGCCGGGCGACGTGGCGACCGTGAAGAAATCGCTCGCCGAGTTTACCGAAAAGTTCAAGGCAGCGGTCGGAAAGTAGAAACTTGCGTAAGAGAACGCGGAGGGCGTGTTTCTCGGCTGCCCTTGTGCGCTCTGCGGGGAACGTGTCTCAAGCGGAGGATAATCATGTCTCTCATGGTGGAAACGATGTTTTCAATCCGGGACAAAGTTGTCGCCATCACCGGCGCCGCGGGCGTCATCTATTCGACGCTTTCGAAAGCGCTCGCGGCCAACGGCGCGAAAGTCGCCCTGCTCGACATCCTCGGCGACAAGGTCCGCGAACTCGCCGCGGGCATTGAGGCCGAAGGCGGCGAGGCGATCGGCATCGAGTGCAGCGTGCTCGACGCCGCCAGCATCCAAGCCGCGCTCGACAAAGTCATCGAGACATGGGGCCGCTGTGATGCGCTCATCAACGGCGCCGGCGGCAACCAGAAAGCCGCGACCGTCCCGCCCGACGGTGTCTTCACCGACCTCTCACCCGACGCACTCGCCAAAGTCTTTGCACTCAACTACACCGGCACGTTCCTCCCCTCGCAGGTCTTCTGCCGCTACTTCGCCAAACAAGGGAAGGGCTGCATCATCAATACCTCCTCGATGAGCGCCATTTCCCCGCTCACCAACGTTCCCGGCTACTCCAACGCGAAGGCCGCCGTCACCAACCTGACCCGCTGGCTCGCTGTCCAGGTCAAGGTCGATTTCCCCGACGCCGACATCCGCGTCAACGAGATTGCCCCTGGCTTCCTTGATACGACGCAGAACCATTTCCTCCTCTACGAGCAGGACGACAAGACTTTGACCAAACGGGGCAAGTCTATCATCGCACACACGCCGATGGGCCGCTTTGGCAGGCCGGAGGAGCTTGTCGGGCCGATCATCCTGCTCCTCTCCGACGCAGGGAGCTTCGTCCACGGCGTCACGTTCCCCATCGACGGCGGCTTCGCCGTCTATTCCGGCGTCGGACCACTGGATGAGAAGAAGTGAACGCTGAACACCGGGCAGCAAGGGGGGATAATCTCTCTGTTGTCGGGTCGAGTATCTGCTGCCTAATCCGTGGACTGGTGTGCGGACACGGCGTCGCGCCTTGTCTATGATGACGGCGCTCTGGCGATCGGTGATGACTTCTTAAGCGGATGGCGGAATGTCACAGGCGCACGTGTCGGTGTATCTTTCGTTGGCGGTCTTCGTCGGCGTGACGTGCGGGTGCAGGGCAGGAAATGGTCCGGCAGGCGATTCGGCTTCCTCGGTGTTCGCCATCAAGCCGTATCTGCGGTCGCCCGGCCAGACCGAGATGACGGTTGCTTGGACCTCGACTGCGCAGGCGTCGTTTGTGCTCAAGTACGGTGAAGGGAAAGCTCTTGACCAGAAGCTGGAGGTGAGTGCGCTTCCCGAACCGATCGAGTATCTGCCTCGTCCGGAGCCGGGCTCACAGCCGACCGAGCCAGATGCTCCGAAGCCGCCTGCGCCTGAAAAGCTCAAGGAGTATCAATACATCGCGCGGCTGACCGGACTGCGGCCTGGCACAGATTACCGCTATGAAGTATCCACGGCGGGGCAGAAGTGCGAGGGTACATTCCGGACGTTCCCCGAGCAGCATGAGGACTTCGTGTTCATCGCTTGCGCCGACAGCCAGAACCCAAGCGAGCTGCGGCGCATCGCCGCCTGCTTCGCGCAATGGAACCCTCGCTTCATAATCCACGCGGGCGACATGCTTGAGAACGGGCATTTCTACGAGGAGTGGAACCGCTGTTTCTTCGCCCCACTCGACGGTGTGGTCAACCAAGTGCCCTTGATGCCAGCGCGCGGCAACCACGACGGCCGCGAGTTCATCAAGCGGATTTTTGCCTTCCCGGAAGAGCGGTTCTATTACTCCTTCGACTATGCCAACGCCCATTTCGTAGCGCTCGATAGCGGACTGCACGGCGAGGCGCGTCAGGCGATGCTCGATTGGTGCGACAAGGACCTTGCCGCATCCAACGCCGACTGGAAAATCGTCTACTATCACCACCCCAGTTATGATGCGGGTGCCAACGAGCCCGACTGCTCGGGGCGAAAGGACCTTGTTCCTATCCTTCGCAAGCACGCCGTCGCTCTTGTCTTCGGCGGACACACGCACGCCTATCAGCGGTTTCTGCCGATGTTCACAAAGGGCGAGAACGAGACGCATCCAATAACATTCATGGTTATCGGCGGCGCGGGCGGCAGCCCCATGCGCGTGTCGCAGGACCCTTACCTTGCAGCGGCGCGCAGCGCCAACCATTACGTGGTGGTGCACGTCTCCAAGAATACCCTGACCCTGCGGGCCATGGACCTCGATGGCGGCGTGATTGATGCCTTCGAGATTCGCCGGAATGCTGACGGGAGCTTGGACAAGGACTACTGCGCGAAGGCGGTGCCCGAGGATGGGTACGGGGTCCTCCGGAAGCTTGTCGCGCCCTGTCTGCAAGGGCTGACGCTTTCCGATGACCTACGCACCGGACGAGCGGCAGCGGTCAAGCTGAATCTCGCCGCGGGCGACCAAGCCATGAAGTTCACCGTGCAATTGGAGCGGCGCGCGCAGCGCGTATATGAGATGGCCCCAGTCAGCGGCGAAGTGGCGCCGGGCGAACAACAGCCGCTGGAACTTTTCATAAAGCTGAGGCAGCCGGAGAAATACGCCGCCCCGAACGTTCCGCTGGCCGTGCTCCGGCTTGAGTGCATCTTTGAAATCGGCGGACAGCGCGCGTCAGTCTTCAGCAACCGGCTAGTCTGGCGCCCGCCGCCGACGGAAGCCACCGGCCCCTAGATCTATTGACGTTTCCGTGTGAAAAAGAAGCGGGTGCGAGGCACGTAGAGACCCTTCGCTTCGCGCAGGGAGACAGAACTCAAAGAGACGCAGCGGACCACAATGGGGCGGAACTTGCAGTTTGCGGGCGCGGGGTAGAGCGTTGCCAACAAGCCCGGTTCTGGTAGCCGCCGGCCTTGTCTTTTCCTCATCTTTCCGGTTTCCCCCGCTTTACCGTTTTTGCACCCGCCGCTCGGCCAACTCTCCGCTCCCCGACTCGGTTGATTCCGAGTGGGGCTTCTGTGATAATGACGCCAGACAGGCGACCCAGCGCAGGAGGAACGCCGCCGATGAAGTTTACCAAAATGCACGGCTGCGGAAACGATTATGTTTACGTCAACTGCCTCGAAGAGCGCGTCGATAATCCCCCGGCGGCCGCGCGGGTTGTCAGCGACCGCCACTTTGGCATCGGGTCCGATGGTCTTATTCTCATCGAGCCATCCGACGTTGCGGACTTCCGCATGCGCATGTTCAACCCCGACGGCTCCGAGTCCGCCATGTGCGGCAACGGCATTCGCTGCGTCGCCAAATACGTTTTCGACCACGGCCTTACCCGCAAGACGGAGCTCGATATCGAGACGGGCGCGGGCGTCAAGCATCTTATGCTGACGCTCTGCGGCGGGCGCGTCAGCGCCGTCCGCGTCGACATGGGCGAGCCGCGACTCGACCGAACGGATGTTCCGATGCTTGGCGCTCCCGGCCGCGTCCTTTGTGAGGTGCTTGAGGTCGACGGGCGTCGCTTTGAAGTATCTTGTCTTTCGATGGGCAACCCGCACACGGTCATCCGCGTCGCGGAGCCAACCGATGAACTTGTCCTCCGGTTCGGTCCGAAGATCGAAACTCACCCCGTTTTTCCCGAACGCACGAATGTCGAGTTTGTGCAGGTTTTGTCGCGGACGAAAGTACGTTCGCGGACATGGGAGCGTGGCACCGGCGAGACGTTGGCCTGTGGGACGGGAGCGTGCGCGACATGCGTCGCCTGCGCCCTGAACCGTTGGACGGACCGCTGCGTCACCGTCCACCTTCTAGGTGGTGTCCTCGAAATCGAATGGGCGAGAGACAACCATGTTTACATGACCGGACCAGCGGTCGAGGTCTTCTCTGGGGAGATGTCTCTCTGACCAGCTCCAACGTCAGTCGAAATCATCGAACTGGCGGAAGAAGGAACGTGGGATTGCGTCGGACACGCGGTAGGTTCGCACGGCTCCTTCGTGGGATTCGCCCCGGCGGCAGCGGCCGCAAAAGCGATTCCACGGGCCATGCGACCGAAACGGCTGGCCGCAGTACAGACACATCCGCACGGCCGCGTGCAAGCTCATCGGGCCAACGCGGCCCATGTTGTGCCGTCCCGCGCCGCCGCGGGTCCGCAGGTTCCCGCGGCTCGGCGTTTGCGGCAGCCCGATCTGTGGCGAGCGATGCCCCATCACGGCCCCTCAAGAACCGAGGCCGAGTCCGCGTCTTGGCCTTATTGTCGGTTATCGGCGAAGGGGGGATGGCTTTAGCGAAACAGTCCGCCGCTCGACGCTCTCAGCGACAGAACGTATTGCGTCATACCTGGATATACGAGTCCGCGTTATCCAGGTTTCTCCGCGTGCTCTTGCTGGCCGTTGCCCCCGGAGGATCCCTTCGTGCCGCCGAACACCCGGGGGCGGTGGACGACCCGGCGGCCGTTGTGATCATCGTGAACGGCGCATCCACCGAGTCCGAAGCTGTCGGAACATACTACGCCAAACAGCGCGGCGTTCCGGAGTCCAACATCTGCCGCATCCGCTGCACGACATCCGAAGTCGTGTCGCGCCGCGAGTTCGACGCCGAAATCCGCGCACCTCTCCGCGCGTTCCTTCTCGAACGTGGCCTGGCCGCACCTGCGCCGTCCGGCGGCCTGACCAACCTCCAGGTCAAGTATCTCGCACCCACCTACGGTGTGCCCGTCAAAATCCGCGAGGACTACAGCGATGCGAAGCTCGAAGACCTTCCGCGTAAGCCGAACGAACGCACCGCCGCGGCTGTGGACTCCGAGCTTTGCCTCTTGGCGCATCCGCCATATTCGCTCAAAGGATGGGCCGCTAACCCCACCTACCGCCAGTTGGTGCCGACCGAGCCAGTCCTCTTTTGTTCCCGGCTCGACGGCCCGACGCCCCAAATCGCCCTCGGCCTCGTCGATGCGGCGCTCGAAGCCGAACGCGAAGGGCTGTTTGGCGTCGCCTACATCGACGCCCGCGGCATCGAGACCGGCCCCTACAAGGCCGGCGACGATTGGCTGGTCGGCGTGAGGGGGGAGCTCGAAACCGCCGGGTTCTTCACGCGGCTCGACCGTGAGCCGGCCACTTTCCCCGCCGATATGCCAATGCCCGATGCCGCCTTCTACTTCGGCTGGTACGCGCCGGACCTGTGTGGCCCGATGGCCGCCGCGGGCTTTCGTTTTCGCCGCGGCGCCGTGGCTTATCACCTCCATTCCGGTTCGGCGGCGCGGCTCCGTACCGACCGCTCCGGCTGGGTCGGGCCACTGCTCGCAAAGGGAGCCGCCGCGACGATAGGCGCCGTCTTCGAGCCATACCTACATGGGACCATCGACGTCGCCGAGTTCGCTCGACTCTTTCTTTCCGGCCAGACGTTTGCCGAAAGTGCCTGCCGCGCGACGCCAACGTTGTCCTGGATGATGACACTTGTCGGCGATCCGCTCTACGCCCCGTTTCGCGCGCAGAACGGCACGGACTGGTCGGCCAAATTGCCGCCGTTCTGGCGCAGCGTGGGCGACGCTGTCCGAGCCGCACAGCAGGATGATCCTGTGGCAGCGCTCGACATTTGCGCGAAGCATGAGACCGAGCCGCTCTTCATCGAGATCGCCGCGGCAGTTTGTCTGAAGACCGGCCGCGATGCCGATGCTGTTGATCTCCACCGGCGACTCGCTCGAATCACAGGCGAACCGTATTCGTCGATTCAGGCGCAGTTGCGGGCGGCCGCCCTGCTCGCCGCGTCCGGTCAGCCGGACGCCGCCGCGCGCTCGCTTGATGCATACGTCGATTGCGTCAAGGCGCATCCCGGCTCACCGCACGCTGTCCCAGCTTACAAGACGGCGCTCGCTCTTGCCCGGTCACTCGGTCGCCGTGAGGCCGAGAGCGACCTTTGGATGCGTCTGGCCACCGACTTTTCCGGACGGGCTCTTGGACGGTTTGCCGCTGCCGAACTCTGGCTACGCGGCCTGCG
>CAZBRH010000043.1:0-375 GCA_964494245.1 uncultured Planctomycetota bacterium
GACGCCAGCGCCCTGGTGACCCGTGTTCACGACGTGCGCGACCTGACGTTCAACGGCGACGTGTTCTTCTACAAATACAAGAACTACCAGATATCGCAGAACTACTGTCCCCTCGGCACGGACGGCTGGCTCGACATCGACGTCAACGGCCAGTTGCGCCGCATACGCATCTGGAACGTCCACCTCGAAGAAGACGCCGGAAAGCTCGAACACCCTGAGGACACAGGCTCGAACTACACAACGGTCGACCTGAACCGCGCGGGCACGCCGCTGCTCGAAATCGTCTCAGCGCCCGACATGCGCTCTGCTCAGGAGGCCGACGCATATATGAATGAGCTGGCCGCGATCCTCCGTTACCTCGAGATCTCCGACTGC
>CAZBRH010000043.1:486-7051 GCA_964494245.1 uncultured Planctomycetota bacterium
TCGTCCACGCCATTGAATACGAGACAAAGCGACAGATCGGTATACTGGAATCCGGCGGGACCGTCCCCTCGCAGACGATGCTCTGGAACGTCGCCCGAGGCGTCACCGAACCGATGCGGAGTAAGGAGGAAGCAAAGGACTACCGGTATTTTCCCGAACCGGACCTCGTGCCGGTCGAAATCACGGCGGACATGCTTGAGCGGATTCGCTCCGAAATGTGCGAGCTGCCCGGGGACCGACGCCGCCGCTTCGTCGAGCAGTACGCCCTCCCCCGCGCAGATGCGAGTGTCCTTGCGGCCGACAGGGCTATCGCCGATTACTTCGAGGGCGTCGTCCGCGCCGGCGCCGAGCCCAAGACCGCCGCCAACTGGGTGATGGGCGAGGTGCTCCGCGAACTGAACGAGAGGAGGTGCACCACCGGCGATCTCGCGGTCACGCCGGAGATGCTCGCTGAGCTCATCGGCTTCGTTGCAAGAGGTGAGGTCAGCAACAACATCGGCAAGGACATCTTTGCGGAGATGGCGGAGTCGGGAAAGCGGGCGGGAGCAATCATCGAGTCGAAAGGCCTCCGGCAGATCAGCAACATCTCCGAGCTCGAGGCCGTCGTTTCGACCGTGCTGGCGCAGAACGCCAGCGCCGTCACCGACCTCCGCGCCGGCAAGAAGCAGGCCCGCGGCTTCCTTCTCGGTCAGGTCATGCGCGCGACCGGCGGCAAGGCCAACCCGAAGCTGGCGGGAGAACTCATCGACAAACTGGCCCGCTAGGATTCCAGCCCGCTACCGTTCGCCAAGCTGCCGAGAACAAGCCGGAACAGCCCTGTGACACTCTGGCAGCGCGGAATCGGATCGCACAGCCCGGTTGAGAGAAACACCCCGGACTGTGCTGGCCCCCGCGGCGGAAGGCCGTGGCTCCCCCTGACCCGCGTCGGATCAAGTGGAATGCCCCGTCGCTCCGGGTCCAAGAAAAGCTCCACAGGATCGTAGCCGGGCTTGCGGTGTATGTCCACCGTCCTAGCGAACGCAGGAGCTTTACCGGGGTCTCGCCACCAGTAATACGCAAACCATTTGTCCGGTTCAGCAAGGAGCACCAGTTCGCCCGAGTTCGGATGCGCCACGCCGAGCTCTCGGAGCCGGTCGCCGCGGCAGACCTCGGCGACGCCGGGAAGTTCGGCCAGCGCCGACTCGGCGGCCGACGCTGCGTCCGGCCCAACGTACACGTGCGCCACCTGGTGGTCAACCAGGGCGAAGGCCCGGCTCGCAGCCAAGTCGAGCACTTCGGCGCCATTTTCTTCGCGCACTGCCAGCAGCCCGGCGTCGCGTAGCGCCACGTTCGGAAGCGCGGCCCCAACGACAGGCACCATCGCGTACTCCGAAACCACGATGACCGCCGTCTCAAAAGGCCTGAATGCTCTTTTCAGGCCGACGATGAACTCTGCAACCGCCGCGTCGATTCGCTTCGCCTCGGCGACAAACTCCTCGCTCTCCGGCCCGAAGCGCTGCCCCACGTAATCGAGGTGAGGGACGTACACGAGCGAGAGCTCCGGGCGGAACTCGGCAAGGACGCGGAGCGATGCAGCGAGAATCCACTGGCTCGAATCAATGTCCGCCATCGGCCCCCAGTACTTGTGCAGAGGGAAATGACCAAGAGACGCGGCCAGACGTTCGTAGAGGCCGTCGGGTCTTGAGTCGCACCAAGGGATTGTCGTGCCGTCCGGCATGTGCTTGGGGCGCGGGTTGAGGTAGATGTCCGCAGTCGCGCCCTTCAGCGCCTGAAAAAAGAGGACAGCGGTTCTTGCTCGATGGGCGCGTCTTCGGAGCATCTCCCAAATGGGCGGACGCTCAACTCGGGTAGCGGGCCACGTCCACATCGTGACGCTGCGTGTCGCGCGGTCGAACAACCCGTTCGCAATGATCCCGTGCTGCGTAGGCAGAGAGCCCGTCATCATGCTCACCTGAACGGGACAGGTGACGGCAGGAAACACAGGTTGAAGCGGGTGGACGCCACCAGCGCAAGAGAGCCGCGCCAGCTCAGGGAAAAGCGGCGGATTATCGAAGTGCCGAGGAATGGCTCCGACCAGATCAATCACCACCAGAGGATGCGGCGATTGAAGATGACGGAGCGCCTTAAAAGAATGTGGCATCTTGCTTATCCCCGAAAGCGAAATAGGTGAAGGAACTGAACGGAGTGGAGGATGTAAAGGGCATCGAGGATGCGGCGCGTATAGCTGGCATGAGGTGTTGGAAGAACGATGGGACAAACAAGCGAAGTCCTGCCGGCTTCCCAGACATGCAGGCCATTATGTGTGCGGCTCCTTAGTGTCATGCAAATCTTCTGGGCTTTGCAAGCACGGGCATTGCGGTTCCCTCAAACATCTCCGCCGCCTTACCCCCACGGTTGGCTCTCCATCACGTCGCACTTCTCACCCCTGACACCCTTTTGCTACACGGTCAAGGAACTCCTTGGCTCGCCGGGCCGTTTCCACCGCATCATGACTGTGCCGGGACAGCTCTACGCACGCCGCCCCGCCGTAGTTCGCTATCCGGAGCGTTCCAAAGACGGACGGAAAATCCACTTCGCCGTCGCCGAAGAAGAGGTGGTCGTGGACGCCGCGCCGCATGTCATCGAGATGGACGTTCGCCAGCGACGCCGCATATCGAGCAATCAGCTCGGCCGCAGGGGCCGTCTCGTTGCATTGCAGGTGCCCCACATCAATGGTCAACCGAAAGTTTTCCCGCGCAACCGCACTCGCCAGCCGCTCGTACTTTGCGAGCGTGTCAACGAACATCCCCGGCTCTGGCTCAAATGCCAGCACAACACCTTTCGCCGCCGCGTAGTCCGCAAGCTGCCGACACGCCTCCGCCAGCAGGCCGAATCCAGTCCCTTCGTCCTGACCCGGCGGCAACATGCCCGACCAAAAGCTCACGGCAAGCGAGCCGAGCTCCGCGGCAATGTCCACACACCGCCGTAGGAAATCCGCCCGCCGCTCTCGCCCGCCGCTCCGCCGGTCGAGCAGAGTCGGATGGTGTTTCCGCCACGGGTCAAGGAGAAATCGCGCTCCAGTTTCGATTACTGAGTGCATTCTGGCGCTTTCGAGGCGGTGGCGAACCTGTTCGATCTGCCGCATAATGTCCGGCTGGTACGGGTCCAAAACATTGTGATCGACGGTCAGCGCGATGCAGCGATACCCAAGGCCAGCGATGATCTCGAGAGCGTCGCCGAGCCGATGGAACGCAAAGCCGTTCGTGTTGTAGCCGAGAATCACCGCGACCCTCTATGTAACGTGGGACACGCGCCGCAAGAGCAGCACCGGAACGAGGAGCAGCAGGATGCACCCCGCAGCGAGGAAATCAACGATGAAGAAGTGGGCAGCTGCCACGAGCGCCTGAAGCGGGATAATCCCAATCAAGGCGAGGCCGACCACGCGGCGGACGTTCCTTGCACGCTGCGTGCCCCACAACACCGCGCCAAACGCGATCGCAAACACCGCTCCCGCCGCCACAGCCCAAGGAACCAAGTCGATTTCCTCGTAGGCGACCGGCAGCCGGATCGCCACTTGGACGACCGGAATGGCCGCAACCACGGCAACAGACGCCGCAATGCCGAGCGCGGCCGCCACCCGCGCCCAGCGACCGGCCCCGCGAACCTCGTGTCGAGCGAGGCACGACACACCGGCGACGTACAGGAGAATCGGGGCCGCTGCCGACAACCCGGTCAGCAGGTTCCGAAAATGCACCGCCGTCACCGAGGACATCCCGAGGACGACATTCAGAACGCGGCACAGCCCCATGTTGAGCGGGCCCAGCGGTGTTGCCTTGAACAGGAAATCATACGTCAAAATCGAGACAACAAGCGCTCCGGTGACAACTACGGTTCGCTTGCCGAGCAGCATCGCGCCGCCGATACCCGCCGCAAGCAGCGCGAATCCCACAACAGCAGCAAGTGAGACCGGAATGCGCCCCGAAGGGAGTGGCCGATCAGGACTCTCACGGCGGTCCTCCTCAACGTCATGCACGTCGTTCAGAATCATTCCAGCTGCATACAGCGCAAGGGACACGCAACTCAGCCCCACGATGTCCCAGTTCCGGAATTGGTCGGTCACGGTAGCGCCGAGCCAAACATCCGCCAGCGCCGTGGGCAACGCGGCAACACGAACAAGCTGCGTCCACGCGCGGAACCGGCTCACGCATCTCACCCAAAACGACGAGCCAGAACGACGCGGCCGCTACCCGCCGCAGGCGACGTGCTGGCGCAGGTATTGCAACGCCCGCCGCGCGGTTTCGTAAGGCGCGTCCTGATACGGATAAAGCTCGACGGTGATCCAACCGACGTATCCGGCCTCGGTTATCGACGCGATCACGCGCGGAATCGGGATGGCTCCATGGCCGGGCAACAGGTGTCGGTGTTCCCGCGTCGCTGCGATGTCCTCGAGGTGAACGTGGCGCGCATGCGCCTGCAAAGCGAGAAAGGCATGCTCCGGGTCTTCGCCGACGCAGTAAAAGTGTCCAATGTCAAAATTCAGCGCCAAACGCGGATGCGAAATGCGGGCTGCAAAACCGAGGAACTCCGCAGACTTCTCGATGAGCAAGCCCGGCTCTGGCTCGACGAGGATATCGACGCCATACTCTTCAGCGACGGGCAGGACTTCGGCGACTCCCTGCACGAAGAGCGTCATCGCCTGTTCGCGCGTCACGCCCACAGGGATCGGTCCGCCTGGTTCGGTGCTGATGCTGTGCGCGCCCAGATGCCGAGCAATGCGGATCGCATCGGCGGTGTGGCGAATGCGCTGGCGGCGGAGCGCCTCGTCCGACTCGATCCACGACGGATGCCACGTATCGCCCACGGCATGCATCGTAAACGCATTGCAGTTGGAGACTTGAAGCCCGGCGGCTTCGATGGCGGCCCGAGCGGCGCGAATCTGGCCGTCCGTCGCGGTAGCGGGAAACAGGTGCGGCGCATCGAGCATGATCTCGACGCCATCGTAGCCGGCCTCGGCAATAGACGCGATGGCCTCCGCTGCGTCGCATTTTCTGAAGGCGTTTGTGCTGAAGGCAAAACAGGGCATGATTTTCTGCATCCGCGACGCGACTCACCTTTGGAACGATTCAATCGGCAGCGGCTTCAGGTCGAGGCGTGGCTTGAACCGTTCGCACTGGCCATAGAATGCGAGCGGGTTGTCAAACACAACGGTCTTGACCTCGTTGTCGGAAAAGCCAGCCGCTTCCATGTTTTTCGCGGTCTTGCGGAGCGCAGTGGGGTCCGAAACACCCCAATCGGCAGATGAGTTGACGAGCTTCCGCTCCGTCCCATACTGCTTGAGGATGTTGACCACACGAACGGGGTCTAGTTTGCTGTAAGGATAGACGGTCATCCCCGCCCAGCAATCAAGCGGTGCGACAAGGCCGATGGTCTCTTCGGTGTTGTGGTCGATGTTGACCCGGGGCATGGTCACGCCTTCGGCTTTGAGGATTTCGATAATGCGTTCGACGCCCTTCTTCTTGTTCCGATGCGGCGTGTGAATCATCACGGGCAGCGCCCGCTCTTCGGCCATGTGAAGCTGGCGAACAAAAGCGTCTTCCTCGTTCTTCGTGATTTCGTTGAAGCCGATTTCGCCGACGCAGATGCACCGGGGATGGTCGAGATAAGGCCCGATGCCGTCGAGCGTCTCGCGGGCGAGCGCGGCGTTGTCGGCCTCCTTCGGGTTGACAGAAATGCAGGCGTAGTGGTCGATGCCGAATCGTTCGCCGCGAACGGTCTCGTAGTCTAGAATTAGCTCAAAGTAATCGAAGAAGGTGCCCGCGTGGCGCCGTGGTGAGCCGAGCCAGAACGCGGGCTCGACGCAACATCGAACACCAGACGCATACATCGCCTGATAATCATCCGTCGTTCGCGAGAACATGTGGATGTGCGGCTCGATGATAATCATCGGCTACCCCTTCAGGTAAGAAACAAGCATCTGGAATTGCTTGAACATATCCTGCTCTTCGATGCCGAGCGGGCTTTTGAAAAAGCAGGCCGTATGTCTCATTATGCCGCGTTCACCGCGATCCTGCGCCAGAACGGCGAGCCGAATAAGGTCAAGGACGAGCGGCGCCGCCAGAATCGAGTCGCAGCCCTGCCAAATGAACTGCATGACCATCTTCGTGCCGAGGAAACCCTCGAAATGGATATGGTCCCAGGCCGTTTTCCAGTCGCCCAGAGATGGGATATTCTCGATGGTAACAAGCGTCTTCGGAGAATAACCGACGATGGACTGGATCAGGTGGTCTTTACTCTTGACCTTGCTGGCCTTGTTGCGAGGGTCATCTAGCACTTCGGCGTCGCGGTTGCCGAAGATGTTGTGTCCAACCCAACTCAGAATGCGGAGGTTGCGCATGGCAAAGAGCGGTGCCAAAACCGACTTGCAGAGTGTCTCGCCCGTCTTGCCATCAGACCCCGCCACGAGGCCGCCAGACTCTTCGGCCAACTCAATCAGCGCCGGGACGTCCGGTCCGCGGCTTGGCGTGAAGTTGACAAACGCGGCCCCCTCCTCGAGAGCAGCCATGCAGTAAAGCGAACTTGCCGGAAG
>CAZBRH010000043.1:7061-18406 GCA_964494245.1 uncultured Planctomycetota bacterium
ATGCACCCGCCTTGGCCAGCGCGTTGCGAAGCGCCCCAAGCGAACGATGGCACGCCGCCAGCGGGAACGGCGGCTCCGTGCTCGCGAGGTTCACCACCACAAGCCGGTCGCACCGCGTGGCCTCCCTGAACTCCGACAGGTCTCGTCGGATTAGCTTGACAAGGCCGTATTGGCGACTGGACCGCATCAGAGTCAATGTTGTCATCCGGCTGACCGGCGTTCCGCAACCGATGGCTGTTCCCGGACGGATGCGCGCCTCAATCTGGCGCAGCCGCCTCTCAACGATTCGGGGGGTCTTCAATACGCCCAGACCCGACCGCAGCTTGAGCATATTCAACTCACCGAGCAGGTCGGGCTTGCGGACTTCGTGCCCGCCGAATACAAGCGAATCGAGCGGACAGAAGGGAACATGGCGGAACTCGGGCAGCGCCGTCACCAGACCTGTCGGCTCCGCTGCACCGTCGGCGAGCAAGGCGGCTCCGGCCATCGCCGTCGTGGCGACGGAGCCCGAAGCCCCCACCAGCCAGACTCCGATTCGAGCCATTTCTTCCTCGAGAAGCCGGTGCCGCCGAGCCCCTTCGAGGTCATCGGCGAACAGGACGGCTCGCACTATACTATAACCAGACCGCTCGGGCGCGTCAAGAACACAAATCCTGAGCCAAGTTGACTCATAGCTGATGGTGGTTGCCTCCCCGTTCTGGGCGGGCTATAATTGCCCGCGCGGGGCGGAAGCAGCGTGCACAAGCTTCGCGCGGCGCGAGGAACGGTGCTCCTTCGGTCTGTGCTCTTAGCTCGATGAGGCACAATGGACCCAGAACGGCTGATATTCGACTTTGGCCTGGTAATGGCGCTGCTTCTTGTGGCCCCCCTCATCTCGGCTCGCTTGCGCCTGCCGGACATCGTCGGCTTGATCCTTGCCGGAGTCGCGGTCGGCGAGCACGGCATGGGCCTTTTTCGCCTCGATGCGACGTTTCAGCTGCTCGGCGCCGTCGGGCTTCTCTACCTGATGTTTCTCGCCGGGCTTGAGATCAACCTGAACGAGTTCCACCGCTACCGCAAGCCGAGCTTGGTCTTTGGCCTGGCGACGTTTCTCATCCCGCAAGTGGCCGGAACACTCGGCGCCGTCTGGTTGCTCGGCTTCGGCTGGCCCAAGGCGATCCTGCTCGCCAGCATGTTCGCCTCGCACACGCTGATCCCGTTCCCGCTCGTGCAGCGGCTCGGGCTTGGACGGCACCGGTCGGTGACAACCACCATCGGCGGAACAATCCTCACAGACACCGCCGCGCTGCTCGTCCTCGCCATTATCGTCAAAGGAGGGTTCCACAGTCCCGACGCCGTGGCGGCGGGGGCCGGCTTCTGGGTGCAGATGGCCTTGACCCTCGCTCTCCTTGTAGTTGGGGCCACTTTTCTCTTGCCAAAACTGGGCTATGCATTCTTCCGCAGGGTCGCGCCCGACGGGACCGCCGAGTTCATCTTTGTCCTCGCGGCGACGTTCCTGACGGCCTATGCCTCGGAACTGGCGGGAGTCGAGCCGATTATCGGCGCGTTCCTTGCCGGACTCGCGCTGAGCCCGCTGCTGCCCGGCCGCGGCGTCCTGATGAGCCGGGTTCACTTCGTCGGCCACGCGCTCTTCATTCCGTTCTTCCTGCTCTCCGTCGGCATGCGGGTGAACGTCCGTGTGCTCTCAACCGGCCTCGACGGCTGGCTCGTGGCCTTGTATATGACCATTTGTGTCACGGCGACGAAGTGGCTTGCCGCACGGCTCAGCGGCCGGCTCCTCGGATACGACCGCACCGAGTCCAATGTGATCTTTGGGCTGAGCGTCAATCAGGCAGCCGCGACGCTTGCCGCCGTGCTCGTCGGCGTTCGCGTTGGCATCTTTGACGCAGCGGTTCTCAACGGAACGATTCTGATGATCCTGGTAACCTGCCTTATCGGGCCACTTGTCACTGACCGTTCTGCCCGCCGACTGGCCGAACAGGACACACGACGATCGACCGGACCCCGCGCCGAATCCGGGCGCGTCCTTGTCCCCTTGTCCTCGCCTGAGCGCGCGGAGGCAATCATCGACCTCGCTCTGATGATCCGGCCGGAGGGCTGTTCCGAGCCGGTGTATCCAATGAGTGTGGCGCTCGACGGACCGGACGTCGCCGAGCGCCTGGCGGCGGCAGAGCGCCTTTTGGGCGGAGCAGTTGCACGGTTGGTCGCCGCAAACACACCCGTGGTTCCGCTGGCACGCATCGACCTCAACGTCGCGGGTGGTATCCTGCACGCCGCGATGGAGTTCCGCATCTCCGCCATAGTCATCGGGTGGCAGGCACCTCGGAGGCATGCGCACTTCTTTCACACAATTCCTGAAACTCTTATCACCCTGGGCACTCCGTCCATCCTGGTTTTCCGGCCGGGCGAACGACTCAACACGGTAAAGCGCCTCTGGATTGCTGTGCCGCCGCTCATCGAGCGCCACCCAGGTATCGCCAACGCCTTGCAGACAGCGCGACGCATCGCCTCCCAGGCGGGAGCCCGTCCGTGCTTCGCGGGGACCGAAGGCACGTTTGCCGTGCTGCGGGGCACACCGGGCGCGCTCCTCCCTACCGATGCCGTCAGTTCCCGTGCCTTTGGGACTTGGGCCGAAGTCATCCAGCACATGGAGCAGGAACACCACGAACAGGACGGTATTGTGCTGATTAGTTCGCGGCGAGGGCAGCTTGCGTGGCAGCCAAGTCTCGAACGCCTGCCCGTTGCGTGGGCCGAGCGCTGGCCCAAAGCCAACCTGATTGTCCTGTACCCGCCCCTGCCCGAGCCGGGCGAGGCAGAGGAGCCCGCTGAGGAGCCGGGCGCCGGCGGCGAAACCGCCACGGCCGTGTTCCATCTGAAGCCGACCATTATTGCGGTCGGCTCGGCAGAAGCAGGCGACGCCCTCCGCGAGATGCTCCAAACCAGCGTGCGCGGAAACAGTGCCGAAATCGACGCTCTTGTCGCCAGCGTTCTGGAAACCGGCGCCGTTCCGCTTTCTTCCGAGGTCGCCCTAATGCACACCCATACGGCGCTGGTTGACCACCCTCGCGTCCTCGTCGGTAAAAGGTTCGGTGGGTTCCGCGTGGCAAGGTGCCCGATTGACCCGACCCACCTTGTGCTGCTACTGAGTCCGCTGGGCGGTCCGGCTGAGCAGCACCTGCGTTCCCTCGCCGCCATCGCACAGGGTGTGCGCGATGGCTCACTACTTGCCGGCGCCGGGTGGCGAGAGGGAGAACGGTGAGATCTCGCCCTCGATCCGTCCCTCAGCGACGATCGCGGACGGCCTCGCTTGTGACAAGGCGGTGGTAAGCAGCAAGGATATCGTGGTGCCGCAGGACGGCGGCCGGCCTGATTGGTGATGGCCCATCCACCACCACAATCTCGTCGACCTCCGCGGCCCCCATCCGCTCGACTGCCGTCTTGAGCGAGTCGTTCCTTCTTACCGTAACGGGCGTGCTCGTGAGGTCCCACGCGACGACGCTGCGGTGCAGGTCGCCCCCGAGCGATGCGGCCAGCCGCAGGTCTTTCCCACGAACCATTCCGATCATCTCGCCCGACGAGTTGACCACGGGAAAGCTTGACTGGTGCGAGCGCGCGAACTGGCGCACCACCTCGGCCAGCGGCATGTCCGCCGGCAGCGAATGGACCGGGTTCCCGAACACGGCCAGCGCGTCTTGCACGGTCAGCGCCCGAAGCACGGAGTCCACCATGCTGCCGTAGTGGACGGGCGCGTCGAAGCGGTTCGGCAACTGTTTCTCGTAAATCTGGTGCTTCCGCGCCAGCAGGTACGCGATGATGCAGACCCACATCGACGGGACGAGCAGATTGTAGTTCCCCGTCATTTCGCTGACCATGAGGATAGTCGAGACAGGCGTATTGGCTGCGGCGGCGAAGAACCCCGCCATGCCGACGATAACAAACGCACCCGGCTCGATTTGCATGGCGGGGAAGAGGTCTGCCAGCCCGATCCCGACGGCCCCGCCCATAGAACCGCCGATGACGAGCGCCGGGCCGAACACCCCGCCGCTCCCGCCCGACCCGATGGCGAACGCGGTTGTCAGTATCTTACCCAACGCCACCGCCAGCAAGAGCAGGCCACTGATGGCGCCGAAGCGGGCCTCGATGCTCGTGCCGCTCGCCAAAGCCCTTTGCAGCATGTGGTCTCCCGTGCCCATCGCTTCGGGAAGCAGAAGCCCGATCGCGCCCACGAGCAGGCCGCCCACCGCCGGCTTGAGAAAGAGCGGGATGCGCATCTTTGCGAATACGTTGCGGACGCCGTAGAACGTCCGCACGTAGAGGATGGCCCCCGCCGCGACTGCCAGCGCCAGCACGAGGTACCCGGCGAGTTGAATCGGCTTCGCAAACACAAAAGGCGGCGTCACAAAAAGCGGCTCTTTGCCGAAGTGCATCACGAACACGGCATGCGCAATGACGGACGCGATGACCGATGGGACGATGACCTCGTATTCAAAGTCTAGGTCGCGGTAGAGCACCTCGGCAGCGAAGAGGGCTCCCGCCAGCGGCGCCTGAAACATCGCCCCGATGCCCGCCGCCATGCCGACGGCCATCAGGTGCCGCCGCTCGCGAGCACTTAGGCCGAACCATCGGGCGATCGTCGAGCCGAAGCCCGAGCCGATCTGGGCGATCGGCCCCTCGCGCCCCCCTGAGCCGCCCGAACCGATTGTCAGAGCCGACGCGATGGCCTTGACGAACGGAACGCGGGCGCGCACAGAGCCCCCGTGGTAGTGGTACGCCGCGATCGCCGCGTCCGTCCCGTGTCCCTCGGCCTCTGGCGCGAGCCAATACACGAGCGCGCCGCTCAGGAGTCCGCCAATGATCGGCACCAGAAAAAGCACCCCTCGACGCAGTGGCGTCTCGAGCGCAGGGAACATCGAGGACTCGCCGCCGGGCCCCGGCACGTGATAGCCGGCCAACATGTCCATGAAGAAGTATTTGGCGGCATCCAGCATCACGTAGAAGGCGATAGCACCCAGGCCGGCCACGGCGCCAACGACTGCGCTCAAGAGCAAAAGCCGCCATAGACCGCTAGCCCTCCCTCGTATCAGCTTCTGGATGCGCTTCAGAATAGGGCTTCTCTTCATGCTCAAAGGCCTGTCGCCAACCCGAGCGCGATGCGGCAGCCCTTCAGAAATTGACTGATGATGAGCCGGTCCCGATGTGTGTGTGCCCCCGCCGTTCCGGCGCCAAGCGTCGCCGCATAGATGCCGTGCCTGGCCAACCAGTTCGCGTCCAGTCCCCCGTTGCTGCATTCGAGGATCGGCTCCATCCGCAGCGTGTGCAAAACGCGAACCACCTCATTGACGCTAGGGCTCGTGCGCGGGAGCTTGAACGCCTCGTAGGTTTCCGCACATCGGAAGCATATCGAGCCACACTTGCCCTCCGTCGTCCTTACCTGCTGTGCGGCCTGCTCGAACGCTTTGCGGTACGCCTCGGCGATGCGGCGCCGAAGAGCAGGGCTGAAGCTCCGGCATTCTCCTTCGAGGTGGAGGTGGTTCATTACGACGTTCGTTGCCTCGCCGCCTCGGATGACGCCGATGTTCGAGGTGCCGCGCACGCCGCCCTTCATCACGAGACCGAACCATCCGTGCTTCCATAGGTCCGCAAGAGCGAGTGCCGCGATCATTGCCGCGGAGGCGCCGTGCTCCGGCTGACCACCCGCGTGGGACGCGATGCCATGAACGTCGATCTTGAGTTTGTATCCGCCGGTGGCACCGATCTCAACGCAATGCGGCTCGCTGCCGTCGAAGTTGAAGGCGAGCTCCGGCGAGCCGAGCTGGCTCGTGTCCACATACCGCGCTCCCACAAGCCCAATTTCTTCTTGTACCGTAAAGAGGAACGTGAGGGGCGGATGCGGAAGCTTCCGCGTCAGTATCTCTATCGCGGCGACAACAAGCGCCCCGCAACCGCTCCGGTTGTCTGCTCCGACGCCGCAATCCCTTCGCGCGGACACAACCGCGCCGCCACGCCGGACGGGCCGCGCGCCACGGCAAATCGGCACCGTATCCATGTGCGCCAAGAGCATTCGCCGTGGCCCATCTGTTGTGCCAGGGAGTGTCACAATCAAGTTGCCGACGTTGCCGCCGAACGGGCTTCGCCGATGCGCGTCGTCGAAGTGGACGGCCTTCCGGGGCAGCCCGTGCCGCCGGAGGACCTCCACAATCTTCCGCGCAATTTCCCGTTCTTCGCACGACACACCGGGCACCGCCAAGAGCTCCATCACAGTCTGAATCGCGCGTTCCTTGTCGATGGGTGGAAGCCCATCCGTCTTCGTCACGTTGCGCCTCCTTCTGTTTCTTTGGTTCGGTACCGCTTGACGAACGCCTCGTAGTCCGCAGGGGTGTCCACACCCAGCGCTTCATATTCCGTTTCGACGACGCGTATCGTGTAGCCGTTTTCGAGCGCGCGAAGCTGCTCGAGCTTCTCGATTTTTTCCAGCGGCGTCTGTGGCATTTGCGCGAACTTCAGCAGAAACTCCCTGCGATACGCATACAGGCCGACATGGAGGAGCCACGCTGCGGCACCACCGTCGCGCCGGAAAGGAATGGCCGCGCGCGAAAAGTACAGGGCGCGTCCGTCTGTCGCGCAAACCACCTTGACGACAGCAGGGTCGGCGGCGCGCTCCGCGTCCGCCGTCCGAGAGACGAGCGTGCTCATCACGGCGTCCGGCGCGTCGGTAAGGGCGGCAACAGCAACGTCGATGGCGCAGGGCTCAATCTCCGGCTCATCGCCCTGGATGTTGACGATAATATCGGCGTCAAGTGACGCGGCAACCTCGGCGACACGGTCTGTCCCCGTCGGATGCGACGGGTCGGTCATGCGAACCTCGGCTCCAAACTCCAGCGCGGCGCGCCGGATGCGTTCATCGTCCGTTGCGATGATGAGCGCATCAAGGGATGCGGCGCGGACCACCCGTTCCCAGACGTGCTGGATGAGGTATTTGCCGGTCTCGCTAAGGAGAGCTTTCCCCGGAAGGCGGGTCGATCCGTACCGCGCCGGTATGATTCCTACGGCTTTCATTGGACTTCGGCGGCGTGCCCTCCGCGAGCGTGCGTCGGATGAGCTGCGCGGACATTGTACCCAATGCGACCTCGACGTCAAGGCGCACGGGATAGCGCCCCTCCTTGTCGAGCAGCACGCGGAAACTCTTGAGCCGGTCGTCCTTTTCGTCGTCATCGTCCTCGTCGCCAAGCGTGCGAGCGACGGTGACGTCGATAGCGATGCCCTTCCTCCGCTCTCCGGCGGGCGCCGCGTATTCCTCGTCACCCAGAACGGTGAGCCGCAGGACAATGTCGCGCTTGGGGCTCGACATCGGCACCTCGATGGTCTGCCCGGCGGTGAGCGAGACGCCACGCAGGTAGAAGAGGAGCGAGAGGAAATGATGCGTCTGGGGGGGAAGCCCCTCGCGGGTTCGCCGCAACACAAGGCGGGAATCCCGTTCCTTGTAGTACGCGAGTGTGTGGCGCACTTGATCGTAGACGAACTTCGTGTGCTTCGGCCTGCCGCCGGTGATTCCGAGGCCACGAACGATCTCTTCCTCGAACTCGCGCGGCAGGAGCGAACCCGATTCGACGACCACGCGGAGTTGCCCCTTCAGCACGTACACTGCCGCAAGGACAGGGTTGGTCCGCAGCGTGAAGGTGATTGCGTGGGCTGCCGTCCCGTCTTCGAGCACGAAGCGCGGGCTGGTCTCCGCGACAACCGTTCCGCCACGTCCGAGCCAGGACGACGACACTTCGTACTCAAGCTGTTCGCCGGGCAGCATTGCGTGCGCCAACCGCGGCCCCGCGCCTCTGGTGAGGATGCGCCCAGCAACGTACACGCCGCAGACACCGGCGAGCGCGACGCCTGCCGCGATGAACACCGCCCAGATGAACTTACGCCGGCTCATACGTTCGCTCCTTTAGATTTCTCCCCAGTGCAAGCACCCTAGCACGGCGGCCGAGGATTGTCAACCGACACGCCGCTCGAACATGGCGAGCGCAGAGCCGTTCTTGTCGAGAAGAATAGGTGCGGCCTATGGCCCTATTGGCCGGATGGCGTCGAAGTAGGCGCGGATGAGGCGCGCGTAGCCCGCGGGTATTCTTCCCGTCTCAAGGTCGACGAGCGCTGAGCTCAGCGCCTGCTCGTATCTGGCCTCTGCACCGAGGAGCGGCGCGCGCGGCTCGTCGAGCGGGTAGATGATCCCGGTTGGATCGGCACGGCCGCCGCCCTCCTTACCGAGAGCCGCAACGTCAACAAGGTCGGCATCGGCGGGGTTAGTGTCGGCTTTCACGTTGCTGGTAGCGGCCGTCGCGGCAGCGGCGCGAAACGACGCGCGTTCCGCCTCCGCCAGTTTCTGCATCTCCGGGCTGAGGGCAACGGTTGATCTCAGCATTTCTTCGAGCCGGGCGAGTTCCTCCTGTGCGCCGCGGAGCATCTCTGTGGCGTCCTTTGCACCTTTCGCGATGGCATCAGCCGCGGCCTTGATTCGCTCGGCAAGTTGCTTTCCTCCATGTTCTTCTCCCAATAGGGCAGCCAGGCGACGAAGGTCTGCGGCAAGCTCCGTCCGTTGGCTATCATCGAGGCCCTTGAGCAGTTCTTTTTCGATACGGACAAGCGACACGCGAAGGCCGCCTAGTGAGTCTGCCGCCACGGCGCTGTGCGGGGGCAGTCGCCGCGAAGCGGCGGCCAGCGCGTTGGCTGTGCTTGTTGCTTCGGTCTCAGCGGCGACGCGCAGGCGAACCTCGCGCCGCATCCGGCCGAGCAGGTCAACCGACGGGGCCAGCGCCACGAGAATAAAAGCGATGGCAGCGGGCACCACAAGCCGGGGCGGCCATGTCGCCGTGTATGGAAACACGGCAACGGGGGAAGCGGCCTTGAGTCGCTGTGCGGCGTCGTCCGCCACGGCGAGCGCCCACGCGCCGCCCTGGTCGCGCAACTGGACGGCGCTGGGGATGCGGTCGCCCAGACCCAACGCCCTGTCTGCCCTGATTGCCGCGTCGAGCTGCGTGACGGGTTTCCAGAGAACAACACTGATTACCGCCCAGGCAAGCGCTGCGAGCAAGGTTACACCTGCCACCAGGCGGGCATCAGTGCCGAGATAAAGGAGCCGGTCGATGCCGACAACGAGCGTGGAAACCCCGATCGCTGCGAGCAGGCCGGCGGCAAGCTGGTCGATGAACTCCAGCAGCCAGAGTCGTCGCGCGAAACTGGCGAGCTTCAGATTGAGTTCCATGTCGTCGCCTCGAAGCCGTCCCATACCGTAAACGATTATTTGTCGAACGTGTTCGCAGTCAAGAGCGATTTCGGCAGGATAAATCTGCTTGCGACGCGCATGGCACAGCGCTACAATTCATATCAGAGAGGACGGTTTTTCGCTAGCAGGCCGGGAGCGGGAAGGGCTGGAGTCTGAACATGACCGATCTCGAAAAGCCCCGAACGATTTACCTTGACCACGCGGCGACGACGCCCGTCCACCCGGACGTCCTTGCCGCAATGCTGCCCTATTTCAGCGAGGAGTTCGGCAACCCATCGACGCTTTACTCCGTCGGCAAGAGGGCGCGACAGGCGGTGGATGTTGCCCGCGAGCAGGTCGCACAACTTATCGGCGCCCAGCCCGATGAAGTCTATTTCACAAGTGGTGGAACGGAGTCAGATAACTGGGCGATCCGTGGCTCCGTCAAGGCCAGGGGCCGACACGTGATTACGTCAAAGATCGAGCACCACGCGGTGCTTGAAACCTGCCGCGACCTCGAACGCGACGGCATCGAGGTGACGTGGTTGGACGTTGACCACGACGGCCTTATTTCGCCAACGGACGTGGCAAGCGCGATTCGCGACGATACGGCTCTTGTCACCATCATGCATGCGAACAACGAGGTCGGCGTTATCGAGCCGATTGAGGAAATCGGGCAGATTGCGAAGGAACACAAAGTCAACTTCCACGTGGATGCCGTGCAGACCGTTGGCAAGATTCCGGTCAATGTGAACGGTCTGGGGTGTGACCTCCTTGCGATTTCCGCGCACAAAATCTACGGGCCGAAGGGAGTCGGTGCGCTCTACATCCGCAAGGGAACGCGGCTCGCCAAGTTCATGCACGGCGGTGAGCAGGAGAACCGCAAGCGGTCGGGCACGCTGAACGTCCCCGGCATTGTTGGGCTGGGTAAGGCGGCGGAGATTGCGCGCCTCACGCTCGATGCGGAGCGCAAGCGGCTTGAGCGCCTGCGGGATCGGCTCATCGCCGGCATCGCGGCAACGATCCCCGACGCCCTGTTGAGCGGGCCGCGCGACCGGCGGCTGCCAAACAACGTGCACTTCTGCTTCGCGGGCATCGAGGGCGAGGCCATCACCCTGCGGCTCGACCATCACGGCATCTGCGCGGCGACGGGCAGCGCCTGCACGAGCGCGACGCTCGACCCATCGCACGTCCTGCTCGCGATGGGCCGCCCGCACGAAATCGCACACGGCTCGCTACGACTCACCCTCGGCCGCAGCACAACTGACGCTGATGTCGACCGTGTGCTCGAAGTGCTGCCGAGGGTCATCAGTCAACTGCGAGCAATGTCCCCGCTCTACCAGCCGGGCGCGTCTGGCAGCGGATCGGCGAGCTCTTCCTAAATGACTGTGCAGGAGGTCTAACGTGGGCGAACAATACACCGAACAGGTGATGAGGCATTTTCTTGAGCCGCACAACGTGGGCACGCTCGAAAACCCCGACGGCGTCGGGAAGGTGGGAAATCCCGTGTGCGGCGACATCATGGAACTTCAGATCAAGGTGAAGGACGACCGGATTCTTGACGCGAGATTTCGGACGTTCGGATGCGGGGCCGCCATAGCGACGTCTAGCGTTCTCACCGACATGGTCAAGGGCAGGACGCTGATTGAGGCGCTCAAGATTACGAACGAGGAAGTGACGCAGGCGCTCGGCGGCCTTCCTGCGCGGAAGCGCCATTGTTCTGTATTAGCGGAAGAAGCGCTGCACGCGGCCATCAAGGACTACAAGGACCGGCTTCAAGGAAGAATACGGAGCGGGGAAGAGCCGGTGAGCCGCTGCTGTCTTGACGAATCATGCGAACTGTGCAGGCTGATTGCCAAGCGCAGCGCGGAGATCGCACGAAAACACGGCTCCGAAGCCCATTGACCATGCCCGTGGACAAGACGCTTCTCGATCTGTGGCAGGCGGCGGCCGCTTTTGAGGGCGCGGTCTTTGCTGTCAATCAGGGGCGCGAATACACCTATGGTGAGGTGGATCAGGCCGCCTCGGCCCTCGCGGGCGCATTCGGGCAAACGCTCGGCCTGCGGCCGGGCGACCGACTCGCCTTCATCAT
>CAZBRH010000043.1:18475-18718 GCA_964494245.1 uncultured Planctomycetota bacterium
GTGAACGTTCGCCTCGCCGCAGAGGAGATGAGGTTTGTCCTGTCCGATGCCGAGGTGGCCGCGGCTCTTGTGCATGCCGACACTCGCTCCCCTGTGGACTCTGTGCTGGGCGACGTATCGAGCATCCGACGGCGTATTGCCATTGGGTTCGCGTGCGGCGAATACGATCCGTATGACCTGCTCATCCAGTCGCCGCCGCCCGCCGCCGCGCACCGGCCCGCCCCGGACGACGTCGTCGCCATC
>CAZBRH010000043.1:18781-21304 GCA_964494245.1 uncultured Planctomycetota bacterium
AATGCGGTCTCCGCGGAACTTGGGCTTGGCTTCCGTTCGGGCGACCGGCACCTGCTGGCTGTTCCGCTCTTCCACGTCACCGGCCTGAACACGATCCTGCCCGCAGCGATCCTCCACCGCAGCAGCGTGGTCATCACCGCCAGCCCGAGCCCGCTCGAACAGCTCAAGCTTGCCGAGCAGCACGGCGCGACCACCATCTTGGGCGTGCCGACGACATACATCATGATGGCTGGGCTTCGGGACATCGACAAGATGCGGCTCGACCGGCTCCGGCTGATCGGCTACAGCGGCGCCCCGATGCCCGCCGAGGCGATTTGGAAACTCCGCGAGCGCTTCCCGAACGCCGACTTGCACAACTTCTACGGGCTGACCGAGACGACCTCGATCGCGAGCGTCCTGCCCGCCGCCAACGCCCTCTCGCACGCGGCATCCATCGGGAAGCCCGTCGAACGGGTCGAGTTCATGATCGCTGATGACCGCGGCGCGCCGCTCGGCTGCGGCCAGGTGGGCGAACTGTGCATCCGAGGCGGCAACGTCTTCAAGGGCTACCTGAATCGCCCCGAGGCGACAGCCGAGGCGTTCCTTCCGGACGGCTGGTTCCGGAGCGGCGACCTCGCGTATATCGACCGCGACGGCTTTGTGTTCCTCCAGGGACGGAAGAAGGAGATGATCATCGTCGGCGGCGAGAACGTCTATCCCGTCGAAGTCGAAAACGTCCTTTGCGAGCACCCCGCCGTGCGCGAGGCCGCCGTCGTCGGCATGCCCAGCGATGTGTTCGGCGAGCTTGTGCGGGCGGTCGTTGTGCTCCGGGAGGGGGCGACTGCAACGGCAGCGGATATTCGGCGGCACTGTTCGCAGCGGCTAGCGAGCTTCAAGGTTCCTCACAAGGTGGATTTCGTTCCTGCACTTCCCCGTAACCCGTCGGGAAAGGTGCTCAAGCGCCTATTGGCCAGACCAGCCACATAATTCGCCGACACGGATGGCCAGATGCCCTCGTAGGCGCGCCGTGCTGAGGCCTTGCTTTGGCGCGGTGCCACGCCTCGGTCTGGGTCTGTGCGGACGGCGCTCGGGGTAGACGGGGCCGCCCCGCCGCGTTCACGGCTCATGTCCGGGGAGAAGCGAAGTGTTGGCGTTCTTCCTCGGCGTAGCGGTTGACCAGGGCGACGATTTCGTCGGGGTCTTCCGTGAAGGTCATAAGGCGGCGGTCGGCTTCGGTGAAATAGCCGCGCCGGACGCCTTCGGCCAGCCAGTCATACAGACCGGCCCAGTAGTCCTCACCAACGACGACGACCGGGACCTTGTGTGAGCGGCCAGTCTGAATCAGCGTCAGAGCCGTGAAGCATTCGTCAAGCGTGCCAAACCCACCGGGCATGACGATGAACCCGTAGGCGTATTTGACGAACATCACCTTGCGGGTGAAGAAGTAACGAAAGAAGAGCGAAACATTGGAGTAGGGATTGGGAACTTGTTCTTCGGGGAGGCCTATATTGAGGGCGACGGACCTTCCGCCCGCGAGATGCGCGCCCCTGTTGGCGGCTTCCATAATCCCGGGGCCGCCGCCAGAGATAACGGCGTAGCCGGCAGTGGCCAGCGCTGAGGCGATGCGCTCGGTGAGTTCATAATAGCGGTCGCCGGGACGTATGCGGGCGGAACCGTAGATGCTGACCGCTGGGCCGACATGGGCCATCGTCTCGAACCCGTCCACCAGCTCCGCCATGACGCGGAAGATGCGCCAGGTGTCATCCAGTTCCAGCGCGACGCGCGGTCCGGGCTTCATCGGTGTGGTCATGCGACCTCCGCCATAAGTTCGGCCGGGATATCGAAGTTGGCCGAGACATTCTGCACGTCGTCGTGCTCTTCCAGTTCTTCCATGAGCTTCAGCGTCCTGCGGGCGTTGTCCAGCGAGGGGCTGACGTTCTGCTTGGCGATATTGGCAATCTGGGCCGTCTCGGGCACAAGGCCGTTGTCGATGAGTGACTGACGAACAGCGGAGAAGCTCGTCGGCTCGCAGGTGATTTCGTAGATGTCATCGAACCTGCGCAGGTCTTCGGCTCCGGCATCGAGGATAATCTCGAGAAGGCGATCTTCGGAAACAACGTCGGCCTTTACGGAGAGAACTCCCTTCTTGTGGAACATCCATGCGACGCTTCCGGGGCCGGCGAGCGACCCACCGGCGTTCTCGAAAATCTGGCGCAGCTGCGACGCGGTGCGGTTGCGGTTGTCGGTAAGCGCTTCAATGAGGATGGCAACGCCGCCGGGCCCATACCCCTCGTAGGTGGTCGCTTCGAGACGTTCGCCTTCGAGTTCGCCTGCGCCCTTCTTGATGGCTCGTTCGATGCGGTCGCGGGGCATGTTGATGGCCCGCGCTTCCTCAATCGCGTCGCGGAGCGCCGCGTTCATTTCCGGGTTGCTGCCGCCGGTGCGTGCCGCGGACATGATGAGCTTCGAGCAACGGGAGAATTCCTTCCCCTTCTTCGCGTCGATGACGCTTTCGATCGTATCCTCGAACGAGTGTTTGGCGTC
>CAZBRH010000044.1:0-19577 GCA_964494245.1 uncultured Planctomycetota bacterium
CGCAGGCGAGCGGATTCCCGCCAAACGTCGAGGCGTGCATTCCCGGCACGATCCGGTCGGCGATGTCTGGCCGCGCCTCGATGGCGCCCATCGCGACACCGCCGGCCAGCGCCTTGGCCAGCGTCATGATGTCGGGCTTGACTCCGTAAAGGGTATGCGCGAAATACTCGCCCGTTCGCCCGCAGCCGGTCTGAACTTCGTCGATGATAAGAAGCACGTGCTTGCCGTCGCAGAGTTCGCGGAGTTTGGCGACATAGGCCTCGTCAGCGACGTTGACGCCGCCTTCGCCCTGGATGAGCTCCAGCATGACCGCGCAAGTCTCGTCGTCGATGGCGGCGGCGACGGCGTCGATGTCATTGAACGGAACATACACGAAGCCGGGCGAGAGCGGCTCGAAGCCCCGGTGGTATTTCTCCTGGCCTGTGGCCGTAACGGCGGCGAGCGTTCGTCCGTGGAACGAGTCGAGCATCGTGATGACCTTGTAGCGCTTCCGCTCCGTGGCAATCCGGGCGAACTTGATCGCGCCTTCGACGGCCTCGGCGCCGGAGTTGCAGAAGAAGCACTTGCCGCCGAACGAATGGGCGGAAATGAGCATGGCGAGGCGGCCTTGAAGCTCGTTGTAGTAGTTGTTTGCGACGTGGATGAGCCGCTCGGCCTGGCGTTGGATCGCCTCGACAACTCTGGGGTGGCAGTGCCCGAGCCCGTCGCAGCCCCAGCCCGGAAAGAGGTCGAGGTAGCGTCTGCCCTCCGAGTCCCAGACGTATGACCCTTCGCCCCTGACGAGAACGAGAGGGGTTCGCGCATAGCAGGGGACTACGTATTTCTCGTATTGTTCACGAATTTCCTCGGTCTTCATTGTTTTTACTCTTTGTCATGGGCCACGGGAGCTTGGCCGCCTAACATGGAGCAGCAGGAGGATGGTTGGGCTTCAGGTGTTTTTCCCGCTGCAAGTCCACGAAAACGTCACAGGCATCCAACAGGGCATTCGCCGGACGCGCGCTGAGCGGGCACGCGAGTTCCACGTGCTTGCCGGCGTCTTTGACTATCTGAATGGCGTCTGCAAAATCCCCGTCGCCCGTGACGAGAACAGCGACGTCATAGCGGTCGCGGAGCCCCATTGCGACCATGTCCGTCGCCAGACGAACGTCCACGCCCTTCTCGATTACGCCACCTTCCCGCCGAACGAGTCTCCCTAGCTTGACCTCGAAGTATGGCAAGCGTCGAATGCCGCTGAAGAAGGACTGTTGCCTCTTGTGCTGCTCTGGAACCTCTTGAGCATTTACGGGGGCGTTGTAATAGTAAACCCGCAGGAGTTCGCGGTCTGGTCCGACCAGAGCATTCACCAAGTGGACAAAGTCTATGCGGGCGTTTCTCATGACCAACTTAAGCGCATGATACAGGTTGCTCCCGTCTATGAAAACCATTACCCGTTTCCGCTCTTGCGTCATCAGCCAGTTCCAGAAAAAAGCGGCGGGTCGGCCTTTCGGCCACCCGCCGGAGTCAATGAATCCGGGTTTGACAGTGCAAACCCGGAGGGCTAATCTCTACAATAAGTATACCGCGATCCTGCCATATGTCAAGCCGCGCGAAGAAGATGCTGCTGCTCATTTTGTATTCTTCACCCTGCGCCCTAAAATCTCCGTCCCGATGCCTGTTTGCGTGAAGATTTCGAGCAGGATGGCGTGCGGGATGCGCCCATCGATAATGTGCGCCTTGTGGACGCCGGCGTCGAGAGCGTTCGTGCACGCCCTGACCTTCGGCAACATGCCCCCAGAGATCGTTCCATCGCGGATGAACTGCTCGATTTCGTCCTCCGTTGCTGTGGAGAGAAGTTGGAGCTTCCCGTCCGGGCCGGGGACAAGGATGCCGGGGACATCAGTCAGGAGGACGAACTTTTCGGCCCGGAGGTCGCCGGCAACGACGGCGGCGGCCGTGTCGGCGTTGCAGTTCAGCGTTTCTCCGCTCGGGCCGGTAGCAAGGGGCGCGATAACAGGGACAGTGGTCTTCCGTTGCCGCGAGAATCCGGTCCGCATCTGCGCGAACCACGTCGCCGACGAAGCCGAGGTCGGCGATGGTGCCATCCGGCTCCGTCAACCGGAGGCGTTCGGCATAGAGGCAGCGGCTTTCGCGGCTGGTCAAGCTCACCGCGCGGCTGCCGAACCCAAGAATCGTCTCCACGAGCTTCCGGTTCACCCGAAGCAACACTTCTTCGACGACCGGCAGGGCCTTTTCGTCCGTAACCCGTTGTCCGCAGATGAATTGCGACCGAATGCCTCGCTCGTCGAGCGCCTGCGTGATGAACTTGCCCCCGCCGTGCACAAGCACGGGGCGCATGCCCACTTGGCTCATGAACGCCACGCCGAGCAGCACCTTCTCCAACTCATCTTCTTCCATCGAACTGCCGCCATACTTGACTACGACGACGGCGTCGTGGAAAGAGCGGATATACGGGAGGGCTTCGATAAGCACGGATGCTTTTCGGATTGCTTCTTCCATTTGTCCTGCCCGAAGGCGCTCCGCGAAAGCAGAAGGCGGGATTATAGCGCCCCCTGGGGCGGAATCAAGAGCCGAAAAAGTTGGCCGAGAAGCGGGAGAAACGCGAACAGATAACCTTCCTTCGCCTTGCGGAAAAGCTATCCGTCCCCGTTCCTTTATCGCGCGCTCTCGACAAGCTCATAGGCGCGAATACTGCGGGGCTGGAAGCGCCAACTCGGACGATACGCCTGTGTCCGCGTTGGGGCGATGTGGACGATGCCCACGTTTTCCTTCTTTCCCCGGTCGTGCTCGAAGCCGAGCGTGATCTCCCATTCATGGAACCGACGGGTAATCTCGATGAGCCGGTCCCAAGCCCCGCCGCCCGAAAAGTCCTGCTGAACGTCGAAGCGGACGTGCCATTTGGGGTTGACCTCCCAATCGACCGCTAGCCGCAGGACAGATTCGTCGTGGAAGTGGTAGCTATGGCTCAAGCTGATTTCGAGGTCGGGACTGGGACGGTAGCCGACGCCGGCGCTCAAGACTTCCAGTTCCATCCCCTCGAGAGCAAGCTCGGTGTCAAAGAAGAAGGACAAGTTCTTCGACGGCCGGAAGGCAAGGTCGGACCGCAGGTTCGAGAAGCGGCGGACTCGCCTGCCGCGGGGATGGACGTTGTCGCGCGATGGGTTCACGAAATAGTCGATATCGACGTCCCAGTCGATGACGTCGACGGGTTCGCTCTCTTCGGCGAGTTTCGCGGCGAGCTTGCGGCGATACCATTCTCCGCCGAGGGGCGCTCGGGGATCGCGCTGGATTTCGGGCGCCCAGCGGGTCTGCCAGCGGTTGCGCAGGGCGAAATTGATGCGGTGCAGGCCGATTTCTTCGGTGACGGCGTCGTGCTGCGGAAGGTGCTTGGGTTTGACGTTGGGGGGGCTTTCGTAGACCCAGGTGATTTCGGGGGTGATGATGTGCCGCTGGCCGTAGGGGAAAAGCCCGCGCAGCGCGGGGCGGTCGCTCACGTCGTAGGTGCGGTGGAACTGGGTCGCAACGCGAGCGCCGGCGAGGAACTGATTGCGGAAGCGCGAACCGGTGCTCGTCGGCAGCGCGGCAACCTCAGGCGGAATCGGCCCGGCGGGCGGCACGGGCGCGACCGCGTCGGCGTAGCTGCCGCGTGTCGGGTGGATGCCGTGCTGATACCACGTGCCGCGCCAGCCGATGTAGGGCTCGATGTCGAAGACGCCGATTTCAAACGGCCGGGAGATGATGTTGATTGTGTCGAACCGCCAGCTCCAGAGGCCGTCGGTGTCATTTTCGCGGAGCGTCAGCGCGGCGGGGAGCGAGTATTCGTTCTCGCGGAGTTGCTTCCGAATCATATCGACGTCGGACATGCCCGCGCGGGCGCGGGTGTTGGCGAAGCGGGCGCGGACTCGGGCGAGCTCGGTGTCGCTCGAAAAGAGAAACCCGGCTCCGATGGGCTGGGCGATGACGTTGAAGCCGATCTGCGGCATGTATTCGGTTTCGTCCAAGAAGTCGTTGATGCGGGTCTTGACGTGGACAAAGGCGGCCCAGTTGTCACGCCCATACTTCAGCAGAGCGCGCGTTTCGGGCGGTTTGGCGGTCTTGAACTCCTTCTCGAAGTATTCGCGGTAGACGCCAGCGTCGCTGAACTTGTGGATTTCGAGGTCGAACTCGACGCCCTTGGGATATTCCTGCTGATGGACGAAGTGGATGCGGTAGCGGCGGTCTTCTTCGAGCGGAAGATCGCTGGGCAATGGGCCGAGCACCGCCGCGACGGCGGGCGTCCAGACCTCTGGCCAGCCAGACTTCTCACGGGACGTATCGGCCAAGTCGTCCTCGCCCTTGTCCTTTGGCACCCAGAATACGTTCAGCGCTCCGCGAATCTCGGCGTCGTGGCCGAACTCGTAATCCGCTTCGAGACCGAGCGCGAGGCCGCGTTTCGAGAAATATTCGACCCGCGGCGAAATGCGGACTCCGCTCGCCGCCTCGAACCGCGCCTTCACGCTGCCGAATGTCCCCAGCCGAGACGACGAGCCGAATGCGAAGCGAACCCACGGCCACTCGTATTCCAAGTCCGCGAGGACATAGGGAAGATAGAAGATCGGGATGTCGCCGGCGTTCAGCAAGACATTGTGCATCGTCATGTAGTCGCCATCGATGTATTCGGCGTGTGTGGCTGTCACGCTGGTGTGCGGCTCCTTGAACGTGCACGCGGTGAAGGTTGGATTTTTGATCGCGTAGTGGCGGCGGCGCTCGTATTTGCCAGTGAACTTCCCGTCCTTGTCGCGGACGGGGACGAGGTAGGTGGCGATGCCTTCGGCCGAGGGGGCGGTGACGGTCCAGTTGAAATCCTGCTCGGCGCGAGAGAAGCGAAAGACGGGCTTGACGACGTAGGCGGTCTCCGTGGCCCAGTTGATGTAGATTCGTTCGGCTTCGGAGACAGGGACGCGCGTGTCGATAAGGATGGCGCCCTCTTCGTCGGGCTTCTCGGACTGGTCGTTGTTGCTGACGCCGATGAGGTCATCGAGGTCGCCAGCTTCTTCGATGGATTCTCCCGGTTCGAGGCCTGTGCGGTCGGTGAGGTTGGGCTTGGGGACAAAAAAGTCGCTGGGGCGCACAATGCCGCCGAGGGTCGTGTGGATGCGGATGTTGCCTTCGAAGTAGGCCTCTTGTTCCCGAAGCCAGACGACGCCGGCGTCGGCGGTCACCAATTGATTGGAGTTGGGGGCCATGAAGCGGACGTTGCCGACGACGATGCCGATGCCGCGCCGGTAATCGAGGTCGCGCCGGTCGGCCCGGATGTAGAGCATGTCGCGGCCGCGCGCGGGTGGGTCAGCCGCTTCGCCAACCGACGACGCCAGACACGCAAGCAGGCAAAGCGCCAGCCAGCAGCGGGGCGATCGGTTTGACCTGACGCAGGTATTCAACACGTTTTTCCTTCATCGAGCGCCGTTATCTTTTGGATACGGCGCTCGTGCCGACCGCCCTGGAAGACCGCCCCGAGCCATGCCTCGACCATCTCCCGCATCGTCTCGCGCGGGGTGAGCCGGGACCCGAGGCAAAGCACATTGGCGGCGTTATGTGTTCCGCTATACCTTGCGGCCGCAACAGACTCACAGGATGCCGCACGAATGCCCTTGATTTTGTTCGCGGCGATGGCCATTCCGATGCCGGTGCCGCAGACGAGGATTCCCTTCTCGCAATCGCCGGCGGCCACCGCTCGCGCCACCCGCGCCGCGTAGTCGGGGTAGTCGCATGGCTCTGCCGAGTCCGTCCCAAAATCCACAACCTCGTGGCCGAGTGAGCGTAGGTGCCCGACCAGCCACTCCTTGTCCTTCCAACCCGCATGGTCTGCCGCAACGGCAATCTTCACAGTTGGCCAACCCTCTTCTCGATGCACCGTTCCATCTGTTTGACGACCTCAGAGAATCGTTCGAGGTCGTAGCCGATGGGGTCTTCGATCTCTTCCCCGTCGGGATCAAGGAGCGAAATCTTGCCGGAGGCCTCGGGGCAAAGTTCGCGTGCGGCTTCGGCGTGGCGGCTGGACATCGCGAATATCCGGTCGGCATCGCGAAGCATCTCGCGGGTCAGGGCGCGGGTGCGATGGGCAGAGATATCCAGCCCAGCAGCCAGCGCCGCATCGGTCGCGCTTTCGCTGGCCCGCCCGCCGCCTACCGTGGCGGTTCCCGCAGACGAAATCTCGTATCCGAGAGCAAGGAGTTCCTCCTCCCGGACGCCGAGGCGCCGCGAAAGAATGCGGCGGCAAAGCGCTTCCGCAATCGGGCTGCGGCAACTGTTGCCCGTGCAGATGAAAAGCACGTGCATCCGCAACGCCCGCGCAATCATCGATGGCGAGATGATGCCCTCTCGAAGCACCTCCCACCCGCCGCTCCAGACGCGGACGACAGTGCTCGACTGCGCGAGCGGCGCACGCCCGCCGTCCAACACCGCATCCAGCCGCCCTCCCAGCACTTCGAGCACCTCGTCCGCTGTTGCTGCGGGCTTCCCGCCCGCAAGGTTCGCACTCGGTGCAACAACGGGGACGCCGCACGCACGCAGGAACGCAGCGGCGACCTCGTGTGCCGGACATCGGATGCCCTTCGCCCCGCTATCCCGGCCAAAAACGATGGTCAGCGGCCCCGGCCAAAAGTGTTCCACCAGCTTCCGGCCGTGCTCAGGGACGGTCGCCACATGCCGCGAAAGGTCGCCTTTGTCGGCGATGTGTAAACTGAACGGTTTCGTGTCGGGGCGGGTCTTCAGATTGCGAAGCCGGCTGGTGGCGTCCGGATTGTCGGCGTTTGCTCCAATCCCATACACCGTTTCGGTGGGAAACGCGACAAGCCCGCCGCGCGCGAGGATGCGAGCCGCCTCGCGGATTGCGGGCGAAGATTTCCCTTCGCTCCCCACCGTCAGTTTTACCGTTGCAAGCGACATTGCGGCATTGATTCTCACAAAATGCAGCGAATCAGTCAAGCCGCCGAACCGCTGCAAGGCAAAGGAAATGCATCAGGACTCCCTCATCTCCGTCCAGTTGGGCTTGGGGATGCCGGAAACGAGGGATGGAACGTGGACGGGTTCGCCGCCCCTTGCCATCGAGATATTGGCGGCGACACCGGTGAGAATCGACCACGAACCCTCGGCAAGACCGGCAAGGCGGCGGAGATCATCGCACACAGGGCCAGGACCGAAAATGTCCGCAAGGATGCGGTCGTCGCCGCCGCCGTGTCCGCCCTTTGCCGTGTCCAGCGGGATGTTGTATGCGTCCGCAAAATGCGGGAACACGTGAATGTGGCTCTTCTCGCGGATGGTTTCGCCCGGAACGGAGCCGTCCCCGCTGACGTAAACCGTCTCGACAAGCTGGAATTCGAGCCGCCCGCGAACGCCGTTGAACATCACGCGGAACCCTTCCCACGGCAGGAACGAGTTGAGGCAATAGGACATATGCACGCCGTTCGTGTAGCGGACGACGAGGTTCATCGAGTCCTCGATGTCGATTTCATCGCTGAAGACGCAGCGGTCGCGGAAGTAGCCATCGTAGTGCTCCTGTTCGAGATACATCTCGCGATAGCCCTGGCCGGCGGTCATGTCGAGAGCGAACTTGCACGATCCGTCGGCCTTGTGGGGGCAGGTGTGGCAGCGCTCGGTCCGGCGATTGAGGCCGAAGACATCGGCGGTTTCGGGAACATAGAACGCCCTGCGGCCGAGCGCAGCGACTGTCTCGGGCTCGGTTGAAAGCCACCAGTTGATGAGGTCGAAATGGTGCGTCGCTTTGTGGACCATTAGGCCGCCGCTATTTGCCTTGTTGCGGTGCCAGCGGCGATAGTAGTCGGCCCCGTGACGGTTGTTCAGGTTCCACCCAAAATCGACGGAGAGGACGCGGCCGATGATGCCGTCCCTCAGGAGCCGCTTGACCTGGCTGTTGGGAGGGGCGTAGCGGTAGTTGAATGTCACGTGGAGTTTTCTGCCCGTCCTCGCTGCCGTATCCACGATCCGCTGGCACCTCTTCTCGTCAATCGTCATCGGCTTTTCCGTGATGACGTCGCAGCCGAGTTCCATCGCGCGGCAGATGTATTCGTCGTGGAAGCGGTCTACCGTGGTGACAATGACCACGTCGGGCTTGCGCTCGGCGATCATACGGTCGAAATCGCAGGCATGGTAAGCGGGGACGCCGGGGGAGCCGAGCTCGGCGGCCTTGCGGCTGGCGAGTTCGGAACGGCCGGGATTGATGTCGCAGACGCCGACGAGTTCGCTTGACTCCTTGTACGTCTTCGCAATGGCGCGGGTGTGTAGCATCGAGCGCCCGCCCATGCCGACTTGCGCGTATCTTGTCCGAGGCACAGTTGCCGTTCCTCCTGAGGCCGGGTAACCAGACCACCGAGCAGGATACCAGCCGCGCGGCATTGTGTCTAGCTTCCCACCGACCGAACCATTTGCAATGTGGTGTTTACAGGCGAAGATGAGCGGGCGCGCCAGAGCCGGACTTTTTGGACAGATGAGCCCCTAGAGCCGTTTTGAGGCACCATCGGCGATCGACAGGCGTAGCACTTTTGGCCTCCCGCAGTATCCTCGCTTGTTCGCCCCGTGCAGCCGTCACGAGGCCTACACGAGGCCCGCATCGTGTCTTGCTGGTTCTCCTTGGCGCGACCTAGCGCTGTTACCAAAATGATGACAAGGGTCCATTTGCACCGAAGCCGCATCTTCTGGAGTCCCCAAAGGAAACACCGCTCGAAGCCGGACGACACGTCTAGCCGAGTGCTCAAACGCTCGATGGCGCTCTGCTTCTTGTTGACCCGCTCGCAGGCATGCACCTCGACCGGGTCATTGGCGTAAGTACGCGGCCGTCGAGCGACCCAAGCGGAACTTGACCGCGTCACACCGGTCTCGGTCCTCATGTGATGGAGTCCTTACACAAGCGCCGACTTTCCGCTTGACGCACCCGCGCCGACAGAGCACAATTAGTGCTAGCTACACTGCTGAACGTGGTAGCGGAGGGAGAGTAGTAATGAGGGAATGGAACTCCCTGATTGACTCCATCGTTCACGCCGATTGCGTCGAGGGGATGCGGATGCTCCCCGACGAGAGCATCGACTTGGTTGTGACCTCGCCGCCATACGACGGAATCCGAGTTTACAACGGCTTCTCCTTGGATCTTCACAAGACCGGGGAACAGGTCCATCGCGTGCTCAAAGACGGCTGCATCGCAGCCGTAGTCATGCAGGACCAGACAAGGGATTTTGGCAAGACACTGACGACCTTTCGCACCGCCATCGACTGGTGTGACAACATCGGTTTCAAACTGTTCGAGTGTCTCATCTACCGAAAGCACGGCTCCGAAGGGGCGTGGTGGACGCAGCGTTTCCGCGTGGATCACGAATACATCCTGCTGTTTCTGAAGGGACGCAAGCCGGCTTATTTCAACAAGGAGCCGCTAAAGGTTCCCTCGAAGCACGGCGGCAAGGTGATGACCGGTAGTGGCAGCCGGAGAACGAGTGGCGCGACCGGAGAGACCGTGCGCCGGGCCATCAACGAGATGAAGTGCCCCGGAATGGTCTGGAACTATCTCATGGCAGGCGACAAAAATCCCCTGAAGCGAAGGCACCCCGCGCCGTTCCCGGACAAGATCCCGTTCGACCTTATCCGTTGTTTCTGCCCGGAAGGAGGCGTCGTCCTCGACCCATTCGTGGGCTGTGGCTCAACGGCGGTCATGGCGAAGATTCTCAACCGACATTACATCGGCATTGACATTTCGAAGGAGTACTGCCGCCTAGCAGAGGAGCGGTTGGCGGTGGACGCGGCGCAGCCGATGCTCAGCGCGCTGGGTTGACAAGAGTGTATTCGATGTTGTCTGCCCGTGTCATAGCCAGTGAAAACGGCCGACGCGACATCAACTCGGCGTAGGTCGCGTTGTTCACGCGCCCTTTCGACATATCCTCTTTCTGAAAGACAGTGACCGAAAGGCCTCCCCAGGCCCAGCGACGTTCGCGGTACTCCCACCCGACGCGACGGCTCATCTCCGAAATGAATCCGACCACCCGCTCCTGCTCCACTTCGTGGATGTGAAAGGTCTGGCCGTTTGCGTCGGGGACCAGATTGATGATCTCGCCCCGGGGGTCGGAAATGCGCATGTTGTGCCCGGTCCGCCTGTTTGCGCCGCCCGCGCGGTAGCTTCCGTCCCTGTAGTGTCCTCTGGCGTTGTAGCGATCCCGCACGCGGAAAAACGAGTCGAGACCCTTCATGATCTCGTGGACGCTGTAATCGGAGCCGCAGAAAACCCGGTTCAGGGCGTGTCCCTCGTCCGTGATGCCCAACCATTCGAGCCAGTCCAGACAATTCTCCGGATACCCGAACAGGTTGTTCAAAACACCGTTGGTGAAGAGAAGCGGCCAGATGCCGTCCGGTGCGATTTCGACGCGCTCGCGAAGGACGTGGTCCAGAATCCCGATCAGCAGGTGAATCGTGCCGAAAGGATACTTGCGCTGAAAGTCCTGCTTCCCGTCAAACTCGCGCATGTTGTTGGGTTGGATGCAATTCGTGTATTGGAACCAGCCCCGCTCAACCAAGTCCAGGAGCAGGCGCTTGTTGTATAGGACCACATGTGATGCCCGACGCTTGGCACTTCGGCTCGGTTGATGTCCACGTCGAGAAAGACACAGTCCTCCGGTCGCAGCCCGTTCTCAAGCGCCAGCACTTTTCCGTCATACATCCCCCGAACTGACCAATCCAGCAGATTGGTCATCAGCAGGCCGCAAAGAAATCCGTCGCTATCCGGACTGAGAACACAGTCCCGCTCCCTCTCCGCTATCCAAGGGAACTGCTGAATGACAGCCGCGTAGTCTAGGGGCATCCGCGCTTTCCTCGGTCCTCAACTCTCTTGATCAATGCGCTGGCGGAGACACCCAAGGCCGAACACAGCCGTAGGAAAACCGCCACGGTCGGACACTTCACGTTGCGTTCAATATCGCTGATATAGGTCCGGTGCAGTCCCGCGCGCTCGGCGAATAGCTCCTGACTCAGCCCCGCCGTAAGCCGTGCCTTGCGGATTTCGTCCCCGACCATACAGGTATCTCTACCGCGCAGCCGCACCGGCGTCCACAGACTATTGACTACAACGGCACGAGGCCAGAAATCTTGCCAGCCCCGCCTGGCGATTTGACTTTGTCCCCGTCGCGCGGTATGCTGCTTTCCGACGGGCGAGGATGGTGGAATTGGCAGACACGCGGGCCTTAGGAGCCCGTGCCTTCGGGCATGGGGGTTCGACTCCCCCTCCTCGCACCATGGGCGCGGCAGACGGAGGGAAGAATGGCCGCTAAAGCGGACCGGGGCAACGTTTCGCCTCTCCGCGCCCGCGGGTTCGCCGTGCTGCCCGCGCCGCGCCGCGTCCAACTTGAGTCCGCCGACGAGTTCCTCCACTACGCCTTGCGGCCGGAGCTTTCGGGCGTCGCAGACGACGACATCGCCTTCCGCGCGCTCCGCGACCGCCTGGCCGATGAACACGGCATCGCTCTGGACGAGGACGACGACCTCCCTGTCATCTCGCTCGCTCTCCGGCCGGGCGCTGTGGAGACCGGCACCGACGACGGGCGCGACGAGCAGGCCTACCGCGTCGAAATCTCACACGACCGCATCGCTCTCACCGGCAATGGCCGCCCCGGGCTCTTCTACGCCGTCCAGACGCTGCTCCAACTCGCCGAATCCGGCGGCGGCTCGCTGCCCGGGTGCCGCATCGAAGACTGGCCGGAATACGAACTCCGCTGCATCCACTGGGACACGAAGCATCACCAGGACCGCCCCGAAACGCTCCGCCGCTACATCGACGAGGCCGCTCGCTTCAAGGTCAACGGCATCCTCTTCGAGCTCGAAGACAAGTTCGAATACCCCTCGCACCCGGTCATCGGCGCGCCGGGAGCGTTCACAACGACGGAACTTCAGGCGCTCGTCGATTACGCGCTCGAACGGCACATCCAGCTCATCCCCAGCGTGCAATCGCCCGCGCACATGGCCTACGTCCTCAAGCACGAAGAGTTCGCCCATCTCCGCTGCGACGGCAGCAACTACCAGATTTGCATGGACGACCCGGAGGCGCGGAAGCTGCTGTTCGACATGTACGACGACGTGTGCGAGGCGACCCGCGGCGTCCGCTACTTCCTCGTCTCGACCGACGAGGTGTATTACGCGGGCATCTGCGAGAAATGCCGCAAGCCCTACAACCCCGAAAACCGCTCGCTCACGTGGGTGGACTTCGTGAACGCCGCGCACCGGCACCTCGCAGCGAAGGGCCGCCGCGTCATCGTCTGGGCCGAGTATCCCCTGCTCCCCGAACACGTGAAGCTGCTCCCGCACGACCTCCTCAACGGCGTGTGCAGCGGGAACGAAACGCAGACCCGGCTCGAAAACGAACACGGCATCCGTCAGTTCGCCTACTGCGCGATGCAGGGCAGCGAACTGCTCTTCCCGAACTACTTCGGGTTCGTCGACCGCGACGGCGGTTGGAACCCCGGCCGCCTGGCCGGCGCCCGCAGCGCCACGCTCGCCGGCCCCGCCACGCGCGGCAATCCCATCGGCACCATCGCGGCGTTCTGGGACGACTCCGGCTTGCACGGCGAGACGGCATGGCTCGGCTGGGCAATGATGGCGCAGGCAAGTTGGACGCCGGGGCTCGCGGTCGAGCAGGCCGTCGCCGACTTCGTCGATGTTTTCTACGGCGGCGATGCCGCTGGGATGATCGAAGCGTATCCCGCGCTCCAGGCCGCCGCGAGGTTCTACGAGTTCTCGCACGAACGCCTGCCGTCGAAGGTGCGCGGGCCCGCCTACGGCGAATGGTGGGGCAAGGAGCCGCTCCCACGAACCGATCGGGCGCTCGTCCCGCCCGCGCTGCCGGACCCCGCAGACCTTGCGGTCGAGCCCGTCTTCCGTCCCCGCTACGCGAAGTCCCTTGCCGAAGCGCCCGCGCGGCTCGCTGATGTCGATCGCCTCCTGCTGCGTCTGAGCGGCCAACTCACCCGCGTTCGCCGGAACCGCTACAACATCGAGGTCTTCATCTCGATTGCACGCCTCGTGCGGCATTTTCTGCGAACGTTGCTCGGCGTCGCTGCCGCCGAAGACCAACTCGCCGAAGCCGCCAAGGCCGCAAAGGACGGCGACCACCGCCGAGCGCTCGACCTCATCGCCGCCGCACATAACCGCGTCTGCTCGCTCGACGACGGCCTTTACGAAATGTTCGACCGGCTGCGAGTTACTTGGGAAAAGAGTCGGTTCCCGAAGGGCAGGGCCGTTGGATCGAGGAAATTCGTCCACATTATGGACGACGTGAAGGACCACTTGGCCGACCGCCGGCCCGACCTGACGTATATCATCTCGCCGGAGGAGAACATCGGGCTGCGCGAGTGGATGGCTGCGCTGCGGGGCATCGCCCGCACCTATGCGACGGCGAAAGGCCTGCCGTCGCCCTTCCCGGACGAACCCGAACCCGCGGCCCGGCCAGCCGCTGAACCTGACCCAAGGGAGCGCGCACAATGGATGTAATCCGCGTCATCCCGTGCCTCGACATGAAAGACGGCAGGGTCGTCAAAGGCGTCCACTTCGTCAAGCTTCGGGACGCTGCGGACCCCGTCGAAGCGGCAGCGGCGTATTCGGCGGATGGCGCCGACGAGATCGCGTTCCTCGACATCACGGCGACGGTCGAGAAGCGCCGCACGATGTTCGACGTCCTCCGCAAGGTCGCCGCCGTCGTCCGCGTTCCCCTCACCGTTGGCGGCGGAATCAAGTCCTGCGGCGACATCGAGGCGGCCCTCGAATCCGGCGCGAGCGCGGTCTCCATATCGAGCGCGGCGTTTCGGAACCCCGGCTTCGTCGCCGAGGCCGCCGCCCGCTTCGGCTCCGCGAAAATCATCGTCGCCATCGACGCCGACGTCAACGAGTCTTGTCCCTCCGGGCGCGAGGTCTATATCGACGGCGGCCGCACGGCGACCGGACGCGACGCCGTCGAGTTCGCCCGCGAGATGGCCGACGCCGGAGCCGGGCAAATCCTCCCGACCAGCAAGGCGACTGACGGCACGAAGGACGGCTACGACCTCGAACTGACCCGCGCCATCGCCGACGCTACGGGGCTGCCCGTCATCGCCAGCGGCGGCGCCGGGACGCTCGAACACTTCCGCGACGCCGTGACCGAAGGGCATGCCGCCGCCGTCCTCGCCGCCTCCGTCTTCCACTTCGGCACGTTCGCCGTCCGCCAGGTCAAGGAATACCTGCGCAGACAGGCCATCCCCGTGCGGCTATAGTTGCCACTCCTTCATCCTCCCCCTGCTCGTCCTCGTCGTCGATTGCGGCGGAGCGTTATGATCAAGAACGACAAGGAGGAAAAAGGCCGGTAAAGCATCGGCAGGAGCCACCTCCACGCCGCACAAGACTGGGGGCGACTATGACCTGCGCTGTTCCGCTTTCAGGCCGCATGGGTATTGACTTCGCGTGGCGGACTTGTATCATATCCCGTTCTGGTAGGATGGTTTTTGCGAGGATTGGCTCCAATGGTGGATGCGCTGCTGGGCAAGAAGGCCGGAATGACCGCCGTCTATTCCGAGAACGGCGAACTCGTCCCCGTGACCGTTATCGAGCTGGGGCCGTGCGTCGTCGTCCAGGTCAAGACGCCGGAGAAGGACGGCTACCACGCTCTTCAACTGGGCTTCGAGGACCGGAAGCCGAAAAACGTGACCAAGCCGATGGTGGGCCACTACGAGGCGTCGGGCGGAACGCCGAAGCGGTTCCTGCGCGAGGTGGGCTGGGACGGCGGGGAGGACATAAAGCCGGGGACCATCCTCACGGTGGAGATGTTCAAGGATCAGAAGCAAGTGGACGTCATCGGGACGACGAAGGGACGGGGGTTCCAGGGCGTCGTCAAGCGCCATCGGTTCAGTGGCGGCCCGAAGACGCACGGACAGAAGGACCGGCTCCGCGCGCCCGGTTCCATCGGTTCGTCCACCTCTCCCGGGCGGGTCTATAAGGGCACGAGGATGGCGGGACGGATGGGTGGCGCGAGGCACACGGTTCGGAACCTTTCGGTTGTTCGGATCGACGCCGAGCGGAACGCGATTGTCGTCAAGGGGGCCGTGCCGGGGCCGAACTCCGGCTACGTCATCGTCCGCCGCGCCCGGCGGGAATAGGCGCCCTCAAGAAGAAGATTCACCGCAAAGGCGGCGCTTTCTCGCGGCAGGTGCCTTCTTGGCACCCGCTACGGCTGTCTTCCCAGCGTGGCTGTGACCACCTTTTCAGCGTCTCCCTGCTGGATTTTGATCTTGACGCTCTGGCCCGGCTGCATCTTGCGGAGCGCGGCGAGGAACTCGCGGACGGTCGTGACCTTCGCGTTCCCCATCTCCAAAATCGCCTCGCCCGGCCGGATGCCTGCCTTCTCTGCTGGCGAGCCCTTGGCAACCTCCTTCGCCACAACGACACCCTCCTTGTCCTCGACCGTCAGGCCGAGGTAGGGTGCGTTGCTGCCGGGTTCGGGGATGACGGGCGTCCGCATGTCGCGCTTCTCTAGTTTGATTGTGACGGAGTGCTCCTTCCCTTCGCGGAGAATCACCAGGTCGGCCTCGTCCCCTACCTTTCGGCTGCCAATGGCCTCCATCAGGTCGGAACTCGATTTGACCTCCGCCCCGTCAATCGAGACAACTACGTCGCCGACCTTGATGCCCGCCCGCGCCGCGGGCGATCCGGCGACGACCTGCGTAACCCTGACTTGTTCGTTCTGTTCGGCCGTCTGGACGCCGAGGAACGGAACAGACGGCACGGTTTGCTTCAGGACCCACTGCTTCCAGTCGTGCTCGACCGCTTCGATCGGCTTGCCGAAGACCACCTCGAACGCCTCGAGCGCCGACTGGTCGGATTCGTAGTTCTGCTTGTTCGTGTATTCGTCGTAGAACTTTTTGAGAAGTCCCTTTTCGTGCATGTAGAAAAGCATATAGCGTGCTTGGGCGTAGGCGAGGTGGGCGACGCGGAGAAACTGGGGCTGCTGGAACTGCACGAACGCTTTCCAAGGCAAGCTTTGGCGGTTTTTCACCGCGGCTTGGACAATGGCCAGACGGTAGCTATGGCGCGGCACGACGCCGCCGTTTCGGTCCGACGCCTCGAACAGCGTCGCCAGCCCTTCGACGAGCCAGATCGGGTGTTGCTGCTTCCGGGCGAACATGTCGGCAAAGTGGAGCGCGTGGGTGAACTCGTGGACGACGACGCTCGTGTTCATCAACTTGAACGCGGGCACCTCGCCGCAGAAGAGCGTATTGATGGCGGCCTGATAGATGCCTCCAATGCCGCCGCGGAACAGCTTCACCGAATCGGCCTGCGCCAAGAGCACGATGTAGAGGGGTCGCTGCGGCCTGTTCTGAAACAGGTTCGCCCATTGGTATTCCGCATAGTCCTCGAGGTCTTCGCGGATGGCGGCAAGCTGCTCGTCCGTCTTCGTGTGCAGGTAAACGAGGTTCCGCTTCTCGTCGAAAACGCTCTTGTAGCGGCGGACGTCCACGCCGCGCTGCTGCATGCTCTGCGTAATGCGCTCCACCTGTTTTTCCGTGGAACTCTTGATGTAGGCGGCCTTGTTCTCGAGGATCGCCTTGTAGCCCGGCTCGTTGCGGATGTTGTCGAGGTCGGTGTCCTGCTCCATGTGAGCGAAGTCCACGTAGCCCGCCTCGATGGACCGGCGGAGGAAATCTATGGCTCGGTCCTTCTGCATAAGGAGCGAAAGCGCGCACGCGCTATTGTAGAGGGCGATGAAGTCGTTCGGCTCGGACGCCAAAATCTTCTCGCATTCGGCGAGGGCTTTGTCGTATTGCTTCTGCTTGAAGAACTCGAGCGCCCGCTGGTGCAGTTCGGCGATCTGGCGGAAGTCCAGCTTCTTCGGGGGCGGCTCCACCCGCTTTTCGGATATGCCCTTGACGTCGGCGAGCGGGAGAGCGCGGATCTCCTCGCCCACCTTCAACAGAAGGTCCTTTTCGTTCTCGCCGACGACTTGCCCCTCGACCAACGTGCTGTCTGCGAGCTCGACCACATACGTCGCGCGCGCGTGGCTCCGCACCTCACCAGCGGGAATATTCAGGTCGCCGTAAGCAGTGCGGAGGAGCAGCCCTTCCTTTGTTTCCTCGATGACGCGCCCCTTGAACGTCTCGCCGGATTTCGTCTGGATCGTGTCGGAGATGGAACCGCGGCCCAGGCAAAACACGATCAGGACAATGGCGCATCGGATTGCTTTCATTCGCGCGGAATCCTCCGTTCAGGGAGACCCGGACCAACCACACGGATTATACACAAGATGCACCAAGAACAAGATGCTTCGTCTGTGGGATTTACTGCAAGCGGCCACAGCGATCAGTGATCGCTTTTTCCCGTAAATCGGAAGCGGCTGATTTTGAGCGCCGGAACGACAGTTCCGCCGAACCGCTGCCGCTCTTTCCCCGCGGCCTCGACGCGGTTCAGCGCATCGAGCACCGACTGCGTGAAACGCAGGTTCCTGACGGGTCTGCCCGCCCGGCCGTCGATAATCTCAAACAGGCCGTAGCGGGTCATTCCCGTAATCGTGCACGTCGATGGCTCGGCAATGTTCGTGTAGTGGAAATTCGATACGAGCAGCCCCCGCGCCGTCGAGCCAATCATCTCCTCAAGCTCCGCATCGCCCGGCGACAAGATCCCGTTGCTCGGATGCGGCCCATACGGATTCGGCGGCACGCCCCCGTGCCCCGTCGATTCCACGCCGTCCTTCGCCGCCGTCCGCTGGTCGTAAACGACGTTCTGGAAGACACCGTTTTCGATGAGCACGACGCGCCGCTTTGGGACGCCCTCGCCGTCGAAGCTCGACGGCAGACCGACCGGGTCGCGCGCGTCATCGACGATTGTGATGCGCTCATCGCAAATCCTCGCACCGAGCTTGCCCTGAAGGCAGCTCCGGCCCTGCTGCATCTCCATCGCGCCAAAGCCCAGCCACGCAAGGAACATCACCATCTCCGCAACGGCTGGGGGTTCCAGCACGACCGTGTATTCTTCCGGCTCGATTTCGTCGGCTCCCTGCGAGTCGAGACATTTCCGCAGCGCGAACTCCGCTCGCTCGGCGACGTCCATTTCACGCCATCGCGCCGCCGAAAACTCCGCGCACCCTGCCGCCGTGCCCATCATCGCCACGACGTTCAGCCCGGCGTGCGTCGTGCGCTCGAACTGTCGCGTGCCCGCTGTGTTCGCCACCGCAACGCTCTCGGCGCCAGTATAGACCGCGCCCGAAGCCACCGCACCGCCGCCTTCGATTGTGCGGATGACAAGGCGCGCCGCTTCGGCTCGCTGCGCTGGCGTCGCGGAGGCCGTTGGCCCATCAAAGATCGCGCACGGCTCCGCGCGCGGAGCGGCGAGGATGCCCGGAAACTCCGAATCTTCGGCGGCCGATGCAGCAATCGCGGCTGCTTCTTTCGCAGCTTCAGCGATGCCGCTTCCCGAGAGCACCCCCGTTCGCACAACGCCCACCCGCCTGCCGCGGAGAACGCGCAGGACAAGCGTTTCGTTCTCACGAGCGACGTTCTGGTGGATCGTGTTGTTGGCGAACCGCGTGAGCGCGCTCGTGCCCGAGCGAAGCACCGCATCCGCTGCGTCGCAGCCGGCGGTCTTTGCCGCAGCAAGCGCCTTTTCGAGAAGCGAAAACGCCTCGTCCTCTTCCCTCATCGAACGACTCCGACCTGGACGTTGCGGAACCGCGCGGGCGCGACGCCGTGCCCGACGTGCGCCGTCTGGCCTGGTTCGCCTTTACCGCAGTTCGGCGTCCCGAAAAACTTCCAGTGCCTCGCGTTCGCCACCGCGTCGCACGACCCCCAGAACTCTGGCGTGGCGCCCGTATAACTCGGATTCTTATACATCGTCCCCAGCCGCCCGCCGCGGATCTCCCAAGCCGCCTCCGTCCCAAACTGAAAATTGATCCGCATGTCGTCAATCGACCACGAGCGGTTCGTCGCCAGAAACAACCCGCCTTCCGTGTCAGCGAGCAGGTCGTCGAGTTCCCAGTCGCCGGGCAGCAGGTTGATGTTTGTCATGCGGACGAGCGGGATGGCGCCCCAGCCGTCCGCCCGAGCGGCGCCGCTCGATCGGACGCCAAGCCGGGCGGCGCTCTCGCGGTCGGAAATGTAGCCGACGAACCGCCCCCGCTCGATAATCGGGACACACTGCGCCGCCACGCCCTCGTCGTCCCAGCCGAACGTCCCGAGCCCGCCGGCCAGCGTCGCGTCCGCCACAACGTTCACGTGCTCGGAGCCATAGCGGAACGCGCCAAGCTTGTCCGTCGAAAGGAAGCTCGTCCCCGCATACGCTGCCTCCGTTCCGAACACACGGTCGAGTTCGATGGGGTGGCCGATGGATTCGTGGACTTGGAGTGCGAGTTGGCCGCCTTCGAGAATGATGTCGCGGCGGCCTTCCGGGCAAACGGGCGCCGCGAGCAGCGCCGCCGCTTCCTCGGCGACCCGCGGTGCTTCGCGTTCGAGAGCGAGCGCCGAGACATACTCGAATCCAGCGGTGGCGAAGTTGCCCCGAAACGAGTTCGGGTAGCTCCGCACCTGGCTCTCGCCGTCCCG
>CAZBRH010000044.1:19587-20216 GCA_964494245.1 uncultured Planctomycetota bacterium
CTGCGATGCCGCCGCCGCACTCGATAATCGTTTGGTCATACCGCGAGCCCGCCGAGTTTGCGAAGAGCGTCCGCTTGCGGAGCACGGTCAAGAACGCCTGCGTGATGCGGACGCGCGGCTGACCTTGCATCGCCCGTTCCGCGCGCAGCAGCAGATCGATCTTCTGCTCCACCGGAACGGAGACGGGGTCGATCTCATACGGCGTGATGTAGATGCCGTTGACGACGGGGGCATCGGCCAGGCACACCGGCGATTTCGCGGCCGTTGCACTTGCACGGGCGATTTCGACGGCGAGCCGAGCGGTTCGTTCGGCACCGTTCCGCGAAAGGTCCGGCGTCGCCGCAAATCCCCACGCACCGTCGGCGACGACACGAACCCCCAGTCCCTCGCTCGTCGAGTGCACCGCGGCGACGGGCGCCCCGTTTTTCACCTCGTAGCTCTGGGTTGTCTGCGAGACGATTCGGGCTTCGGCGTGCGAAGCGCCGGCGCTCCGAGCCGCCTCCAAAGCACGCTCAAGCAGTTCATTCATCCCAGACTCCGTTGCTCCCGAAGAGATTGCTCCGGTGGATAAAGGCGCGGTTCGGGCTTCCGGTGTGCCCATCCCCTCCATTGTTTCGCTGTCAGCCGGT
>CAZBRH010000044.1:20254-21157 GCA_964494245.1 uncultured Planctomycetota bacterium
CATCGACCAGCGACAGCCGCGGCCCGTCTTTGCTCGCGACCAGCCAGGCGCGGAGTTCGCAGTTCGTGTCGAACAGTTCCAGCCCCGGTTCGTCCTCGTCCGCCTCCAACGTGGCGCGCGGCTTGCCGTTCTTATCTGTGACGTGAAACTCACGGGGCTTCATGCGCTGCTGCATCTCGGTAAGTTGTCGGGTGACGGCCGCAAGTTCGCGCTCCAACTGCTCAAGCCGCTCTTCGGTCGTCATGTGTTCTCCTCCTTTTTTCGGCCCACTATACCCCTTCTGTCGCGGAAATATGCGATCCTTGCGCGCGAAAGCAGCGCGAGCAGAAGAGCGGGATGTAAGCGCTATCGCGCCAAGGGGTTATGAAGCGTGGAACTGGTGGAGGCGGGGGGAATCGAACCCCCGTCCCGAGACATCTCAGCCCGGGCTTCTACGTGCATAGTTCATCTTTTTTGAGGCGGCGAACCGCCCCGTCTCGCCTTTGCGGCCTCCGATGAACAGGATTCCGCGTCGGCAACCTCAGCGAAGGTTTTCGCCCTCGGCCTGCCGAGGAGCAGCGTCGGGCTATCCTGCTAGCTGTCGTCTGTCCCACCCCCGCAGGCAGAGGCGGGCAGACGTGGCTACTTATGCAGCCATGCGCAGATTGGTATCCGCACTTGTTGGTTTTGCCAGGTGTTTTACGAGGCCTCCTGACAACCTCGGCACGCGACCCGAGCCGATACCTGTCCGGTCGATGCCTGATCGCCCCCACTTTCAAAGAACCCTTTTGCTTTAGTTTACCATCCCGTAGGGTTTTTGCAAGCGACGGAGTTGAAATTTCTGTGGTTCCGACAACGTGGCGTTCCCTGTGATATCGTAAAGGACGGGCGTTCCTCCGGTCCTGCTAGAATGGACTGTGTTGG
>CAZBRH010000045.1:0-3311 GCA_964494245.1 uncultured Planctomycetota bacterium
CACCGAAGCGTTGACCGTCAGCGGGAAGAGCATCGGCGAGATTGCCGCCGCTGCGGCGCATGGAGACCCGCGGGTGATCCACCCGCTCGAAAGCCCCGTTGCGAAGGAGGGCGGCATCGCCGTTCTACGCGGCTCGCTCGCGCCTGAAGGCGCCGTCGTCAAGCAGGGCGCCGTCTCAACGGAGATGATGCAGTTCACCGGCACGGCGCGGGTCTTCGACGGCGAGGACGCCGCGATGGCATACCTGATGGCCGGAAAGGTCGTGCCGAAGGATGTCCTCATCATCCGCTACGAAGGCCCAAGGGGCGGGCCCGGGATGCGCGAGTCGCTCGCCCTGACGGCCGCCGTTGCGGGGTGCGGCTTGGGCGACAAGATCGCCATCGTAACCGACGGCCGGTTCTCCGGCGGCACACGGAACCTGAGCATCGGCCACGTCTCGCCCGAAGCGGCCGTCGGCGGCCCCATCGCGCTCGCCCGCGACGGCGACCGCATCACGATCGACATCCCCGCGCGAACGCTATTGCTGGATGTGCCGGATGCGGAGATCCAGAAGCGCCGCGCGGCATGGAAGCCCCCGAAGCCAAGGATGCAGACCGGCTGGCTCGCCCGCTACGCCCGGCTCGTCGGTTCCGCCGCAGCCGGGGCCGTGCTTGAAGAATGACGCAGGCGGTGGTATCCTGTGGGAATGGTGCGTGCGGGCACGGGAGACCGAACCTCCCATGCCCCCACGGTCCCGTGCCCCCAAGCGCTTGTGCAGTTGCCCGGTGGTGTAATCGGTAACACACCGGATTTTGGTTCCGGGTTTTGAGGTTCGAGTCCTCACCGGGCAACCATTTTTCGGGAACTTTTCGCCACGTGTCGCGTCCAATAGGAGTAGGATAGCATCGTGCCATAATAAGGAGAACCAGCATGCGTGGATATGCCCTGTGTGGGCTGGCGGCAGTCGTGGGAATTGTGTTAGCGGGTGCTTCGGCACTGGCTGCGGAGGAAACAGTGGAACAGAAGCCAACAGTCGGAACGGTGACGGAGCGGGGGCTGTGCGTGACTGTGAAACCGACGAAAGAGGCCTTCGCGGCGGACGAGCCGATCAGCTTTGATGTCACGCTGACGAACGTCTCGGAAAAGGCGTTCCAGCTTTTCGACGCGACGTACTGGATGTACGAGGTGAACTCTGGCGGCTCGTGGGCGTGCATCCTTGTGGATATGTCGAACGGCAAAGAGTTCCAGCCGACCGTTGTCATGCGGCCGGCGATGGAGCGGATCGCGGCGCCGGTCACGCTCGAGCCGGGCAGGCCGCACAACGTGAAGATGGACCTGACGTCCGCTCTGAGCTACATGCCGGTAGGCGAGAAGCCGGGGCTTCAAGTCGCGCCAATCGGGCCGGGACGGCGACTTCGGGGAACCCCGCTGCCGCCGGCGGCCTACAAGCTGGTGCTCACACTCAACTTCGTCAGGCAAGACGCCCCCGCTCTGACGGAGAAGCCGGACACGACGCCGTTCTGGCTCGGAACCGTGAAGGTCGAGACCGCGCCGTTCAAATTCGCCGGAGCTGCGGCCGCGGCCCCCGTCGGCTGGCAGAAGCTCTTCGCCGACGAGGACTGGTATAAGAACCACAAAGCGCCGGAGCGGCTCTTCACGGGCGTCCTGAACGCCATCAAGCAGGACCCGAACGTGGCGACAACGTTGCAGCGGACGAGCTTGTATTCGCTCGACAGGCGCACCATCTACACGGCCACAAAGAAGGTAGATGCACTGGAAAAGCTCGTCGGCAAGGTCGTAATGATTCGCGGCAAGATGGTGGAGATGGAGCTTGAGGGGCGCGTTGTGCGCGAAATCTGGCCCGCGGCCGTGATGGAGGCAAAGGAGCCGCTGCACCCCATAGAGGTGCATCCGGGGCCGAAGCCCATTGATGCACCGCCGGTTCCCGCGCCGCCGCGCGAAGCAGAAAAGATGGACCGGGGCGCCGACCCATCTGTCGAGTAAGCCCAACGCCGCAGCCGGGCGTTCACGCGCAAGTCGTGAAAATTTCTGGATCGGCAATAGCGGCTTCGGCAATGCCGACGCAGTCGGCCCCAGCATCGAAGAGCCGCTTCGCGCTCGCAGCATCCTTCACCCGGCCGCTTGCAAGAAGGAACATCCCCGTCGCCTTGCGGATGCTTTCGAGCAGGCCAAGCCGCTGCTCAGCCGGCCCGGGTCCACGGACGTTGATATGAAAGGCGTGGACGCCGATCTGTTCGAGCTGGCGGACATGGTCGCTGAAGTCGGGGAGCGTCGAGCCGTTGCCCTTGACGATGACAGGCCCGCCGGCGGCCACGAGGAGCTTCGCCCAGCGCAGGAGCTTCGGGGTGTGTTCAGGCATAAAGAGCATTGCGCCCGTGCCGCGCTGGCGGTCGTTGCCGATCCCGCCGTGGGCGTTCAGCTCGTAGAGGTCGCCGCCGGCTTCGATGAACGCCGCCGCCGAATTCGCCACATCATCGTCCGTGCACGGGAAGATGTTGGCCGAGATGAGGGGGACATTGCGGGCGCCGGCGACCTTCGCCGATTCGGCGCGGCATGCATCGAACTGCTCCTTCATGAACGCAACCAGCCGACTGTGCTCGGGGTCGGGCCAATAGGTGTTCCTTCGCTCGCGTTCGGGAACGAGGACGAACGCGCCGAGTTGAACCATCGCGCAGCCCCTTGCGCGGGCGGCGCAGAACGCGGCATCGGTCCGCCCCATCATCGACGAAAGAAAAAGCTGTCCTTTGAGCCGCTTTGCGATTTCAGCAAAATCCACCGGACTGCCCTCCGCCCCTCTGGTCACTGCCCACGCAACCGATTGCGCAGGGCCTCGGCCTCTGCGCGTTCGGGGAACTTCGCGTCGCTATCAAGCAGTTCATCCAGCAGAGCCAACGCCCTCTCCTTCTTCCCGGTCAGGTCGTAGGCGACGGCGAGGTGATAGCGGACGGTCGGGTGGGTGGGGAGAAGATAGCGCGCCTGCTCCAGCTGTTCCACGGCAGCTTCGGGCTGGCCGAGCAGCGTATGTAGAACGCCGAGGGTGTCGGCGACCGCGCCATCGAAGGGGCTGATCTCCTTCGCCTTGCGGGCGTATTCGATGGCCTTATCAAGGTTTTTCTTCTCTTCAGCGCAGAGGTTCGCATAGTCGTTGAGGGCCTGGACCTGCTGCGGGTTGAGGGCGATGACCTGCTCGTAGAGCTTCATGGCCTTGTCGTTGGCGCCGGCGCGCTGGTAGAGCGCGCCGAGTTCCAGCCGGGGGAGCCAGAAGTCCGGGGCGGCCTGTGCGGCGGACTCGTAGAGGCGAATGGCTTCCT
>CAZBRH010000045.1:3334-12920 GCA_964494245.1 uncultured Planctomycetota bacterium
GCGGCGATGGCGCGCGTTCGCAGGTCCTCAATCGCCGCGAGGTTTCGCAAGGCGAGCGCGAAGTTCGGCAGCGCCCTGAGCAGACGCCGGTTCGCGTCCTCGGCCTTCGCGTATTCGCCCATCACGATGTAAAGGTCGCCGAGGTAGCGCAACGCGACGACGTTCTCCGGGTCTTTGCGGAGAAGTCCAAGGTAGGTGCGCTCCGCTTCGGGGAGCCAGACGATCCCTGCCCGCGAAAAGAGCATGGCGAGATTGAGGTCGAGCCCGATGACCTCGCAGAGCCGATCGACTGCGGGACTGCCGGCAGCCACCGCCTCGCGTTTCGCCACCTCGAGTCGGCCAATCATCGCGTCCAGCGCCTCACGAAAGCCGATGGCGGAGCCGCCAGCTCGCTCGAGCTCGGCTCGGGCCTCGTTCAAGTTGCCTATGGCGATGCGGCAGTTGACAACTATAAACCGCCCGTGAAGGACATCGGCGGCATCGGGTGCGCTCGATTCGAGCGAGAGCCGGATGGCCTCGCGCGCGGCTTCGACGGCGCGAGCCGCGTCGCGGATACCGAGCCGCGCGACGGCAAGCCATCGCAGAAGCTGCGGCTTGGCGGAAAGCGGCGACACGTCAAGCGCCTTTTGGCATACGGAGGCCATGCGATCGAACCGCCGCTGCATCGCGTAGATGAGTGCGACCTCGTAGGAAAAGCGGAATCGCGGGTCCAACTCAATCGCGCGTTCGTATTCCTTGACGGCGTCTTCCCAGGAGAGGTGGCGGCGAGATTCGACGTCGGCATCGGTCACTTCGAGGTCGCGCCGGGCGGGGTCGCTGGCACGCAGCGCCCGGATTTCAGCGCGAATAAGCTCAGCGGTGCGGCGTGCGGCGGCGCTATGAATGAGTCCCGCGACAAACCGTGCCTCGGCCGTCTCGCCGTGCCGGATGGCGGCACGAACGTGCTGGAGCGCTCCTTCGAAGTTCGGCTGCGGTTTACGGAGTTCCAGCGCAGCCAAGCGAAGCCGGGCCGCAGGGTGGTCGGTGCGCTGCTGGCGAGCGATTTCAAGCACAATCTTGAATTGCTCTTCGGCCTCGGCGAACCGTCCCTGCTTGATCCGAACGAGGCCAAGCCCAAAGTGAATGCTGCGGTTGCGCGGCAGCCGGAGGTCTTCGAGCATGCGGATCGCTCGCTCGTATTGTCTTGCTGCCTCGGCGTATTCTCCCCCCGATTCATGGGCGTTGGCCAGATACACGTAGGCCATAATGAACTGGGGATTCACCTCGATGGCGCGCCGGAACTGCTTGAGCGCGTCCTCTCGCTCCCCCTTCTTGAGCATCGCCTGACCGACGATGCACAAATACGTCGGGTTCGTCGTGTCCTGGCTGTAGCGGCCAACCACCTCGCGTTCCATGCCAAGCTCAATCCGAACGGCCTCTTGCGCAAGGAGCGCGCTCTCCGCAGGGGCTTCTTCTGCGGCTTTGTGCAGAATCTCAAGGACTTGGTCGTATTGCTTCAGCCCACGATACGCCTCGCTCAGGAGCAGATAGACTTGCGCATTGAGCCGGGGTGGGCGACCGGGAATAGCCAAAATCTGCTCGCACTCTCTTCGGGCTTCTTCGAACCAGCCCTGCTGGATATACAGCCGCGCGAGACGGACCCGGGCGGGGACAAAGTTGGGACGCAGATCAACCACCCGGCGGAACTGCTGAATAGCGAGAGCCGCTGACGCCGTGTCGCCCCCACGTCGGTAGTAAGCAAGCCCGAGGCCGAAATGGAGACGCGGCTCATTCGGCAGCTCATTCCGAACAGACAGGAACTCCGTGGCGGCTTCGTCGAACTCTTCGCGGGCAAGGTGAACAATTGCCTTGACGTAGCGGGCCTTGACGCTGCGCGACTCTTTCACGCTCTGACGGGCGAGTTCGCCGGCCTCATCGAACCGCCCGGCTCGAACGTAGAGGGCGGCGAGTTTGTCCCTCGCAGCCACCGCTGCGGGTGCTTCCCGAACAAGATTCTCAAGCAACTGAATTGCCTGGGCGTTGAGCGCCTCGGCCTGGGCGACCTTCGCGGAATCCTCGGCGGAAGCGCCCTCCTGAATCAGCCGTGCGCCGCGACTGCTCATGGCTTCGGCTTTGACGAGGATCGCTTGGACACGGTCGGCGCCGCCGAGTTCGAGGGCGCGGTCAGCAGCCGCCTCGGCGGCGACATCATCGCCCTTTTCGAGCAGCAGGGCTGCAAGCAGGAGCCATGCCTCCGGATCCCCCGTCCCGAACCGAGCCGCCCCCGCCGCTTGCCCGGTCGCCGTGCGCAGGTTTTCCAAGGCGAGTTCCCAATGGCGCTTGGCGGCGTCGAGGCGCTCCCGCAGCCCCGATTTGACGGCGGCACCAGGATCTAGGTTGTGCCACTCCGTCCAGCAGGTCTCGGCGGATTCGAACCTCCCCTGCCGGACTTCGGCGGCTGCGGCGAGTGTCGCGGCCGTGCGCGGACGGTCTTCGAGGATGCGGACGCACTCGCGCGCCTCGCGCTCGAAGAGCTTGTAGTGGGCTTTTGCGGCGAGGGTCAAGCACTGCGGCAGCTCTGGGTGGGCGCTGGCGACGATCTGCGCGGCGCTCAACGCGGCCTCGTATTCTCCTTCGCCCCAAAGGACTTCGGCCAACCCAAGCTCCGCCGCTGGATCGCCCGGCTTCTGGCGCAGAGCACGTTCAAAATCTTCGCGTGCCTTGGAATACTCGCCGGTCTTGACGTAGCAGACGCCCCGAGCCAGGAGAGCATCGACGTCATCGCCGTCTTCCTCCAACAGCGCCGTCAACGTAGCAATCGCCTTGTGGAACCACTGATGGCGCATTTGCTCCCGAGCCCGTTCGAGGGAGACTTCCTGCCCTGGCCGCAAAGTCAGGATGAGGACATAGGCAAGGACAGAAAGCGTGGCGACAAGGACGCCGATGGCGCCCCAGAGAGTCAATCTCGACCGGTTGCCGTTCATGTCCTGCTCCCTTCTACGTCCGGACTACAGATGGCGCGGCATCTCACTCCAGAAGCGCCCGACGGTCAGGCGATACAGCCCATTTCCTCCGCCCGTAGACGCTGAGTAGGCCGCCACAGTGCGTCGGATGGCGTCGTCGATGGTGCCGTCTTCCCGCGCCGCTTCGGCCAGGCCGGCCAACCCGCCTGAGCGGATGCGTGGATACACAAGGCGCAAGATGTCGTTCGTGGCTTCGGAGGCAGGATCGAGGAGAAGCATCAACTGCGCAAAGGCGCGATGGTCCTCGTCCATGACCAGAGCAAAGAATGCAAGGTGAGGGCCGTGGAGGTTGCTTTCTGGCGGCGGTTCCGAACGCGGCTCGGCGAGAGGGGCGACTCTTACGCCCTGAAGCGTGTCGATGAGGCGGAGCGCCCGCTGCACGTCCGGCGATGTATCCGCAAGGCCGCTCTGTTCGAGGACGCGCGCCGCGAGCTCCGTTTTTCCTTCGAGTACCCAGAGCCGCGAAAGGTGAAGGACGGCGAGCTCGTGTTTCGGCCAAGCCACCAGAAGTTCTTGGAGCGTCGTCCGTGCCTCGCTGACCCGTCCGGCCGCAGCCAGCAGGAAGGCCAAAGCATACTGAGCAGAGGCCCGACGAGGAACAGCGGAGCGAAAGAACTCGACGTGCTGTTCGGGGACCTGAATTTCTGACTCGGCGGCAACACAGGCCTGGCCCGCCACGACGCCGGCAATCAGCGCGTCGGCCAGTTCGCGGTCCGAATCATCCGATGCACCTCGGACAAGCTCGGGGATTATGCCCTCCACGATGTCACGGCGGCCGGTGAGTCCTGCGGCGGCCAATCGCACGCGCAGCATGTGCGAACGCAGGCGAAGAGGAGCGCGCAATGTGTCGGCGCTCTGGAGAAGAGTTGTCGCCGTGCGCTCTGCGACCTCGCCACGCGCAGCGGCCAGGGCCGACATCGCCGCTGCGGCAAGCGGCCACGCAGGGTCGAAGCTGGCGTCGGCAACGGCCGCAAACTCCCGCTGCGCCGAGAGGTGCTTCCCAGCGCCGCTCAATGCCAACGCAAGGTAGTAACGAGCGTCTCCACCCGCGGGAAAATACTGAAGCACACCACCGAGCTGAGCAGCCGCGGTCTCGTATTGCCCGCGCCGCAGATTGACAATCCCCCGGATGTAGTCGGCTCGCCGATCCTGTTCCGACTCTTTGACGAGCGCGTCGGCCAGAACTGCGGCGTCGTCGGTTCGCTCCAGCTTGAGGTAAAGCGTGCCGAGGCGGAGCATCGTCTGGGCGTGTCCGGGCTTCTTGGCGAGCACCCGCTCCAGTTCCGCTGCGCCGCCGGCGTAGTCGGCTCCGAGTTCCAGCGCACGTGCAAGACAGTAGCGCAGGTGGAGTTCGCCGGGGATGACGCCGTGTTCGGGTTTGGCTTCGAGGAGTTGGCGGCAGCGGTTCGCGGCGTCTGCGGGCCGGCCCCGCGCGATTTCGACAAGGGCAAGAGTGAGCTGTGCGGGGACAAAGGCGGGGTCGCTCTTCACGGCGGCCTCGAGTTTTGCGAGGCCCGCGGCCTCCATTGCAGCCGCACCGTCGATGCGTTCCAAGAGCTTTCCCCAATGCTGCGGATCGCGAAACTGGTTCAAGGAATCCTGAAGCACCTTCCGAGCCGCAGGCAAGTCGTAGGTCGCAAACGCCCGGAATCGCGAACCAATCAACGGCTCTCTGATATTGGCTTCGAGCTCCGCTCGGATCGTTTCGACTTCGCGCCACGCACGGCTCATCTCCCGACGGCCATCGTAATCGAGAAGAAGCGGAGACGGATTCTGCTCGCCCTCGGCGGCGGTGCGGATGGCCTTCTCGTAGAGTTCCAGCGACCGCTCCCAGCGTCCGCCATCGCGGGTGGGATCACGAAAGAGCGCCGCCTCGTCCCGTATGGGCTGTTGGGAATCGAACAAGCCGGGGAGGTGCTGGGCGCATCGGCGGCAGTTCGAGAGCGTCGGCGCGGCCTCGAGCAGGCCGTGCCACGCCCCCTCGATTCCGGGATCCGCGGAAATCGCCGATTCGAATTGGTCGGCAGCGGCAGCACTGTCGCCAGCGACAAGATGTTTCATTCCCCGCAGGTAGGCGCTCTCGGGGGTTGGAGCGTCGGGCAAGAACAAGAGGACAAGAATGACCGCGCCGGCCGTCACAAGAATTGCAATCCAAACGCGGAGGGACCGCCCGGCCCGCGCACGCGAAAGCCGCCCCGGGTTCGGGCTACTCCTCTCCATCATCGGTCACCACGCCTTCAGGCGGTTCGAGCCCGTATTTGCGCATCTTCTTGAAGAGCGTGCTTCGGTTGATCTCCAGGGCGGCGGACGTGGCGGAGCGAGACCAATTGCAGGCCTCGAGCGCGGCACGGATGATTTCCTTTTCAGGGCCTTCCAGCGCCTCCTTGAGTGGGAGAATCGCGGCTTTACCTGCGGCGGCGGCCGGGCGCGCCGTGCCCGCAGCGTGGAAGGGCAAGTCTTCAGGCAGGATCTCGGGGGTGCGACAGAGGATAACCGCTCGCTGCATGGCATTTTCGAGTTCGCGGACATTGCCGGGCCAGGTGTGTTGCTGCATTACCGCGAGCGCGGCGTCAGAGATGCCGATGATCTCCTTGCCGTTTTCGGCGGCATATTTCTTCAGGAAATGTTCCGCGAGCAGCCGCAGGTCGCCCAGCCGCTCTCGCAGCGGCGGAATGTGGAGCGTGACAACCTGAATACGGTAGAAGAGGTCCTCGCGGAACCGGCCGGCTTTGACTTCTTGGGCGAGGTTCTTGTTTGTGGCGACAATGAGCCGCACGTCGGTCTGGATGGTCTTCGTGTCGCCAACGCGCTCGAACACTCTGTCCTGTATCACTCGGAGCAGCTTCACCTGCATCGAGAGGGGCGCGTCGCCGATTTCATCGAGGAAGATGGTGCCGCCGTTGGCGACTTGGAATTTGCCTTCCTTATCCGCGACGGCGCCCGTGAACGCTCCGCGGACATGACCGAAGAGTTCTGATTCGAGAAGCGACTCGGGCAGCGAGCCGCACGAGACCTCGATGAAGGGTCTATCCCTCCGCGCCGAGCGGGCATGGATGGTGCGAGCGATAAGCGTTTTCCCGACGCCGCTTTCTCCGGTAATCATGACAGTCGCAGGGGAGTCGGCAACCGAGTCGACCAACTCCAGAACCTTTCGCATCTGATGGTCGCGCCCAATCAGGTCGCCCGTGCCGACGAGCAGGCCGAGTTGCTTCTTGAGCTGGACGTTTTCTCGTTTGAGCCGCTGCTGTTCCAGAGCGCGGCCGATGATCATCTTGACGCCATCGTCTATGAGCGGCTTCGTAATGTAATCGTAGGCGCCTTCCTTGATCGCGCGGACGGCGCCCTCGATCTGGCCGTAGCCGGTAATCAGAATAACCGCCGTGTCGGGGTAGTTCTGGTTGACCTCGCGGAGCAGGTCAAACCCCGTCACCTCGGGCATGTTCACGTCCGTAAGGAGGACGTCGAAGGACGACGCCTTGAGTTTTTCGAGCGCCTCCTGGCCGCTGGTGGCCGATTCCACCTGATAGCCGTCCAGCTTGAGAAATTCGGAAAGGGAGCGGCACTCGATCAGGTCGTCGTCAACAACCAACACGCTTCCGCGCGGCGCGCCTCCACCCTGTCTCGCGCTTGCCATTCCGGACTCCTTCATGATGTGACTGGTAGTGTAACGGTAAACGTCGTGCCCTTGCCGACTTGGCTTTCGACGGTGATCTTGCCGCCGTGCTTCTCGACGATGTCGTGGCAGATCGCAAGGCCGAGGCCCGTGCCCTCACTGGGCGCCTTCGTCGTGAAGAACGGATCGAAAATCCGTGGCAGGATTTCCTTCGGTATCCCACAGCCGGTGTCCGCAAAGGTTGCAACCACCTCATCGCCGATGAGTCTTGTGCTCACAGTGAATTCCCCACCATCCTTCATTGCATCGTAGGCGTTCTTGGCCAGGTTGAGGAACACCTGCACCAGCTCGCCGCACCGCAGCTCGGGCAGCTTTTCGTCCAAGTGGAAAGTGACCTTGATCCCCTGCTGCTCCGCGCGATGGCGCAGCGTCCGGACGGCCTCCTGAATTACTTCGTTGAGTCGGGTGTCGCGGTGGGCCGGGTAGGTACTGCGCGAGAACTCCAGCAGGGAACCGACGATACCGACCATCCGCTCCAAACCTTTCTTGCACTCGGTCAGGTATTCCCGGGTCGGGTCGTCTTCGCCCTTGAGCGCGATAGAAAGATTGATGAATCGGAGGATACCGTCGAGGGGATTATTCAATTCGTGTGCGACGCGCGCGGCGAGCTTGCCGATGACCGCGTGGCGCTCGGACGCAGCGAGCCGCTTCTCCATCTTCGACCGCTCGGTCACGTCCTCGATGACGATGACCCCGCCCGAAACCTTCCGATGCGCCCCGCGCAGCGGCGAGGCGGAAAGACTCAGAATGCGCCGCTCGGGGTTCAGCTCTCCGGTTCCTTCTGGAACAAACTCGGCGTTCCCGCAACGGATGGCCCGCCCCTCCCCGACAACCGCCTGAAGCACGCTGGGCCACGCAAGTCCATCACAACTGATCATCAGCTGCTGGAGTTTTTCGTCCAGCGTCTCCGGCGGGCCGAGCCGCAGAATCTGCCGCGCCGGCTCGTTGCAGAAGGTTATGTGCATCGCCTCATCAAACGCAATCAGACCGAAGGCAATGCTCGTCAGGATGCTTTCGTTGAAGTTCTTGAGCCGCGCGAGTTCCTGATTCGCACTCTGGAGCCGCTCAATCGCCGCATCCAAGCGCCGGTGGAGTTCAATGTTGAAGCCCCGAAGCTTCTCCTGCTGGAGCGACTGGCGGATGCTCCCAGCCGAGAAACCCGCGATGGCCAGCATCCAGCCAACGTCCGCGGCGTCGAAGGGCTGCCCAGAGCGCTTATCACACAAGCTCAACACACCCAGCAAAGCCCCGCGATACGTGATGGGAACGCATGCAAAGGAGTTGGTCTCGTACCGCGGAGACCCACGCGGAGAAAACTCGGACGACTTTGAGATGTCCTCGACAAAAATGCCCTGTTTTCGTTCCGCCACGGTGCCCGCCACCCCGGTCCCGAGCGATTGCCGAACGCCCAACAGCGCTTCGCGCATCGGACCTTCGGCAACGGCAAGCTCCAGCTCTTCCGTCTCCGGCTTGAAGAGGAAAATCGATCCCGACGCACAGTCAAAAATCTTCAGGCAGCGGGCCAGGATCGACCGAAGAAGCTCGGTCGTTCCGACATCTGCGGAAAGGTCATCAAGCCCGGAAAGCTCGGCCAACCGCTCGCCAAGCTGCTGCTTCTCGGATTGAAGCGTGGCCAGTTCCGCGGCGGAATCCAATCGGTTCGTCGCCGCGCGGCCACCAGACGATCGGGGCTTCTTGACCTGCCCCCCACTACGGCTGTGGTTGGACCGCTTTGCCATCCCGTGCGCCTCCGGGCAATTCCCCCGCCATTATCGGCATTTCTGGCGTCCAATATACTTGGGGCCTTGCCTCGTGTAAAGGGCGCGCACTACCTCACGAAGACGTATTTGAGGATAAGTATGCTCGTTTCGGATAGATTTCGGCGGGGCAACAGGGCGCTGGTGCAGAAAAAGAACACGGCCGTCGAATTTTGTTGCCGCCGCGCAACACCACGTCTGGTCAGAGGACGCCCTTCGTCGAAGGCACCCCACGGGTCCGTGGGTCCAACGCCGTCGCATCGGCCAGCGCTCGACCAAGCGCCTTGAACACTGCCTCGGTAATGTGGTGGCCGTCTTGCCCATAGGCGACATTGACGTGCAGCGTGACGCGAGCGTTGGCCGCAAACGCGCTGAGGAACTCGCGCGTGATCCCCACATCGTAGGATCCGATTTTTTCCTGTGCAAACTGGACGTGGAACACCAGAAGCCCGCGCCCACTCAAGTCCAAAGCGACGTTTGCCAGCGCCTCGTCCATCGGCACCGAGGCCTCGCCGAATCGGGCGATACCCGCCCGGTCCCCCAACGCTCGATCAACCGCCTGGCCCAAAACAATGCCAACGTCTTCGGCTGTGTGATGATCATCAACCTGCGTGTCGCCGGTCGCCAGAACAGAAAGGTCGAACCGCCCGTGCCTCCCGAACAGATCGAGCATGTGATCCAAGAACCCGATTCCTGTTTGAATCTCCGTGGCGCCGCTTCCGTCAAGGATGAGTTGAACTCGGACTTCCGTTTCGCGCGTCTTTCGGTCGACAGCGGCCCTTCTCTCGGCCACGGCTATTCCTCCTTCGGGAGCGGGTTCGCAACGGTAAGGCCCGCACCGGCCTCCGCGGGGCCCGGCGGTTCGTTGGGCGGCGCCTCGTCCGCTGGGGAATTCTCGCGTTGGGGAACGACAACGCCGCCGGACATAATGAGCTTGATCGCCTCGTCAACCGTCAGATTGAGCCTGATGACCTCGTCGCGTGGCACAAAGATCGTGAAGCCAGTCAACGGGGCGGGGGTGTTCGGGATAAACACGCCGACAAGCCGCTCGCCGCTGGCCGTCCGTATCTCGTCCAGCCCTGCGCTCGTGCTGAAGCCAATCGAGTAAATGCCGCGCCGTGGGTATTGGACGGCAACCACCCTCCCGAAGGGTA
>CAZBRH010000045.1:12939-14402 GCA_964494245.1 uncultured Planctomycetota bacterium
GCAGCGCGGGATAAACAACACGAATAAACGGCACACGGCGAAACCATGCATCGATCCGGCGGAAGACCATTCTTCCAATGTAGGTTGCGAGCAGGAACCCGGCAACCCAGGCCAGTGCAAGGAAGCCCAGGAAGGCGATGGCGTCGCCGATGACGGCCCGCCAATTGTCTTCGGGAATTCCGAACCACCAGTTGACTTCGCTGCCGATGTTCCGATGAATCCAGATCGCCGCAACGTAGAGGAGGTAAAACGTCAGGAGCGTCGGCAGCAGCGCCGCCATGCCCGTGAGCACGAATCGCTTCGTCCGCTCCCTCGACACTCCTGCGACCTCCGCCCGCCTCGAAGCCGGGCTAAACGTTCCGCACAACCGCGACCTCGTCGCAGTCCGGAAACTTGGGGCACTTGACGCAGTCGGTCCAGACCTTGTGGGGCAGCTCGCTCTTCTCCACAGGGCGGAACCCGAAGCGGGCAAAGAAGTCGGGCACACAGGTCAGCGCAAAGACACGCCGCACGCCGAGCGACCGCGCCTCGCTCAGACACGCCTCGACCAGCTCGCGCCCAATGCCTTTCCCCTGCTCTTCCGACACGACCGCCAGCGACCGAATTTCCGCCAAGTCTTCCCAGACAATGTGGAGAGCGCAACAGCCGAGCACAGAGTCCGCCTCGCCCGCGTCGCATGCGACCGTGAAATCACGGAGGTTGTCGTAAAGTTCGCTCAAGGCAAGCGCGAGCATTCGTCCCTCGCCCGCGAACTGGTTGACAAGCGAGTGTATCCGTTTGACGTCGCCGAGTCGCGCCTTACGAATCACGTTCAACCTGCGAGGAAGACCTCTTCTGCCGCGCGAACGCCGGCTCCAAGCGGGATTTTCGCTCCGGCCTCGGCCAGCGCCATCTCCAGCGCCGACAGCGCAATGACCACGTCGAACCGGTCGCAATAGCCCATTGTGCTCACGCGGACAATCCGCCCCTTGAGCTGGTCCTGTCCGCCAGCGAACTTCACGCCGTATTTCTTTTCGATGTTCTTGACGAGCGCCTCGCCGTCAATGCCTTCGGGCACGACGATCGCTGTGACCGCATCGGCCGGGCTTTTCGAGAGGAGCTCCAGTCCAAGCGCCCTGACGCCGGCTCGGAGCGCGGCGGCGAGCCGAGCGTGGCGCTTCCAAACGTTTTCGATGCCTTCCGCGCGGATTTGGCGCAGCGAATCCACAAGCCCGACCACAAGCGTAACCGCGGGGGTGTAGGGCGTATCGGTTGCTGCTGCGGCCTTTTTCGCCGCCTTCAAACTCAGATAAAACGTCGGCGCCTTCGTCGCCTCCGCCGCCGCCATCGCTTTGGCGCTGACGCCGACGACGGCGAGGCCGGGGGGCATCATCAGCGCCTTCTGGCTGCCGACGGCCACCATATCGACGCCCCATTCGTCCATCTTGAACACCATCGCGCCGACGCCGGAGACGCCATCAACA
>CAZBRH010000045.1:14416-21134 GCA_964494245.1 uncultured Planctomycetota bacterium
CGTGTCGCGCGTCAGTCTGCCAATCGCCTCTATGTCCGTCGCAACGGCCGTCGAGGTCTCGCAAAGTGTAACGCAAACCGCGCGGATGTCCGGCTCCTTCCGCAGGAGGTTGGCAATAACATCTGGGCTAACCGCTGTGCCCCATTCGACATCCACGTTGATCGGCCTGCCGCCAAACGCCTCGCAGAGCTTTGTCCATCGCTCGCCGAACTTGCCGCCTCGGACGCAGATCGCCTTGTCCCCGGGACGAAGAACGTTTGCGACGCACGCCTCCATCGCAGCGGTGCCGGAACCGGACATGATGAAGACGTCGCCCGCCGTCGTCTGGAACACATATTTCAGGAGTTCGGTGGCTTCCTTCAGAACGGCCATGAACTGCGGCGTCCGGTGATGGAAGACGGGCTTCGCTATCGCAAGGAGTGTTTCGGGCGGAACTTCGGTCGGCCCCGGCGTCATCAGGTATTTCTTCACGTCCGCGTTCTCCTTCACCTGCTCATGCAAGATGGAGCGCATTCTACCACCTGATGCAGAACAATCAATAGCGGAAAACGCCACACCAAAAAAATCGGGGCGATCCCGGCCAGATCGCCCCGCGGGCCGCGTCCCTACGCCGGGACAAGGCCCGATCTTCCTCTTGGCTATCTTCAGGCGACGGCTATGACCTTGCCGCCGCATTGTCCTCAATCGGGGTGATCCCGGCCAGATCACCCCGCGGGCCGCGTCCCTACGCCGGGACAAGGCCCGAATAGTATTTCTCAATCCCGCTCGTCGGCCTTCACGACAACAAAGCGACTGCCGCGGGCGTCCACGACGAGCAGAAGGACGCCTTTTTTCACGTCAGCGGCATGGAGAGCCGCATCGAACTCGGCGACCGTTCCGACGGGCTTTCGGTCAACCTCAAGGATCACGTCGCCCCGCTTGATGCCCTTCCGCGCGGCGGGGCCGCCTTCGTCAACGGACGTAACGGCGACACCGTTCGCCGCCTTGACACCAAGCGTTTTTGCGAGCTCGGGGGTCAAATCCTGCACAGAAACGCCAAGCGCCGCGCTCGTGGTCTCGCCCCTCGCGGCGGCGACCACCTCGTCCGTCAGCGTTCCGATCTCGACCGCTAGGGTCTGACGCTTCCCATCGCGGAGAACAACGATGTTGACCTTGGTGCCTGGAGCGGTGGCCGCCACTCGCGCCCGCAGGCGGGCTACGTTCTCCACCTTCTCCGAATCGTAGGTGATGATGACGTCGCCGGGCTTGATCCCCGCCTTCCCCGCGGGGGTATCGTCGAACACCTGCGACACAAGCGCCCCCTCCGGGCGCTCCAATCCGAACTTTTCGGCCACATCCGGAGTGACGTCCTGAATCATCACGCCGAGCCAACCGCGCACGACCTTGCCAGTGTCTATGAGCTGGTCGATGATGGGGCGTGCCAGGTTGATCGGTATCGCAAGGCCGACGCCCATGTAGCCGCCGGTCTGCGAGAGAATCGCTGTGTTCACCCCGACAACTTTCCCGTCAACATTAAGAAGCGGCCCGCCGGAGTTGCCCTGATTGATGGCAGCATCGGTTTGGATGAAGTCCTCGTAATCCTCCAGCGCCAGGTTGGACCTCCCCTTGGCCGAGACGATGCCGGCCGTCACGGTTTCGCTCAGGCCGAAGGGACTGCCGATGGCGATGACGAACTCGCCGACTGTGAGCTTGTCCGAATCTCCGAGCGACAACGCCTTCAGGTTCTCGGCCTTGATCTGGATAACGGCGATGTCGGTTTTCTGGTCGTGTCCGACGATTTTGCCGTCGAACTCACGTTGGTCGCTCAGGCGCACCTTGATGTCGTCCGCCTTATCGATGACGTGGTGGTTCGTGACGATGTAGCCCTTTTCCGCGTTGATGATGAAGCCAGAGCCAAGCCCGCTTTGGCGAAACTGGCGTTCCTTTAGCTCGTCCCGTCGCGGGGCCCTGCGGCGGAAGAAGTCGTCGAACGGCGAGCCCGGCCCGAACGGAAAATCGGGCATTTCGAGCTCACGAAGGCGGACGGTCTTGGTCGTGTAGATGCTGACGACTGATGGGCGGGCTTGGGCCGCAATGGTGGCAATTGCGCGGCTCATCGCACGAAGGACGCTGGCATCCGAGTCAGCGGGGCTGGCCGCCCCAAGCCCCGAAGCCAACCCGATCAGTATGAGAAGGCCGGATGCAACGCGCAAACCACGCATTGCGTTTCTCACTCTTCAGATCCTCGGTGCCTAAAGGCCCTTACAGGCGGCAATCTTACTAGGCCGCCCCGCCATCTCAAGCGCTTACCACACGTCGTCAAAGCCGCCACGACGGATAAGCGACGCGAGCTCGCCGGAAATTCGCCCGACCCTGTAGCTCACGGCCTCGTTCCGTATCTTGCAGCGGCGGCAGAGCCGATGGTAAATGTCCGTGCGGATTTGGCGCCCACACTTAAGACAAGTCATCAGTTTCTTCTGCGGCCGGAGGTCTCTGATCGCCATGGCACCGACTCCTTTCTGACGCACTACCGGCCAGCCCAGATGACAATCGGTCCGAACGAATCGCTCCGTCACGAAACACGGCAAATTTCCATATCAGCGCCCCAGTCGGACACGACAGACGCGATCCAAAGAGTGCGGTGTCTCTCTTGTTAGCACCGTTTGTCATTCCAATCCGCCTCGGCGTCCGCCCTCACGCAAAAGGGGGATCCCGGGCCGGGAGGCTTGCGAGTGACCGGCCCGGGATCTAGAGAGAGCTTCTTTGCACAAGGCCACGCAACCTTACTGGCAATCAAGGAGGGAAGCACTGGCATTTTCCCGCTACTGCCCAACGCTCCCTCGTAATATCAGTCTCACGAACGCCAATGTTCAGTGCAGCAAAATCTGTTCCCTTCTACCAATGCGCCGCAGCACGAACTTAACCGCCTGCCTAACCGACTATGGCACAAGGCATTACACCAGCATCCCCGACCAACTTATACAAGAAATTACAAGTCGGCTTGCCCGCATTGTGGTTCAGACAGTGCCACAATGACATTTTGGCAGAAAAGGTTTGTTTCACATGTTCCATTCTGGACATGTTGACACACCCCAGGCGGGCGTGGGACTACTAGGACGCCAACGGGCGCAAACCAGCACACGCCACGCACTCCACACGTGCGTGCACCTACCCGTCAGCGGCTAAATGCTGTGTGGTCAGCTTTGCAGCGAGGCCCTTAGGGCTTCGCTTTGGGGAACCTCTCCATCCCAACGGGCAAGGATCATGTCGCTCTGTGCGACAATGGTCGTTGGGATCTTGGCAACGTCGCAAAAGGCGCTTTCGCTGAGGCCATCGACCGACTCCACGTTGAAGAAGACGACGGAAACGCGGCCGTCGAGCCCCCACTTAGCGATGTAATGGTCAATCTTGTTTTTTGTCGTTTTGCACTTGGCGCAGCCGTTTTTCCCAAAGATGATGACCTTCTTCTCGCGCACGGAATCTCCCTCCTCTGCTTCTGCTCCTCTTGGTGGCGGTCAACCGGCTGCACCGGCCACGGAGACCGGCGCGGGTTCTCCCACCAGGTAGTTTCCCTTGTGGCGATCACGAAGCTCGCCGAGCTTCGACTTGTTCCAGTTTGTAATCCGGCTAAAATAGCCGACAATGCGGGTGACGCCGTAAACGTCCGGCGAGCCGCACGCCGGGCAATCGTCCGACAGCCCCAGAGACATCTTCCGGCAGGCCTTGCAGATCGTGAACTCGGGCGAGATGGTGAGCTGCGCCGCCTGCGTCCGATAGTATGTCTTTTCGACGAGGTTCGCGATGGACGCGGCGGACGGGAGATGCTCGCCAACGAACGCGTGAATGATGGCGCCGGACTCGATGAGCGGATGGAACTTGCTCTGAATCTTGATGCGGGTCAGCATGTCCACAGGGGCATCGGCCCGCAGATGGATGCTGTTGGTGTAGTAATATTCGTCCTTCTCGATATCGCCGCGGACATACTCGCGGGCGCAGGGGAAATTGCGAAGGTCAATCTTCGCGAGCCGCCGCGCAGCGCTTTCCGCGGGCGATTCTTCGAGCGTCACCTTGAGCCCATACCGTTTCCCCATCTCCTTCGCCTTCAGGTTCATGAAGGCGATGACCTTCAGGCCGAGCCGCACCATGTCCTCCCCCTCGTGCAGTTCGCGCCCGGTCATGTATCGGAGACATTCGTTCAGCCCAATCAGACCGATGATGTAGGTGCAGGCGTCAAGGTCGATATAGGGCCTGCCATCGCGGGCTTTCTTGCCAACTTGCCAGAGCGGCATACTCGGGCTGGCCATCATCTGCGCAATGAATTTGCGCTTCTCGATGTGGGCCTTCATTGCCGTCTCCATCGTGGACTCGATTTCGGCAAAGAGACGTTCCATGTTGCCATAGCCGGCGCGGTAAGCGGCCTGCGGCAGGTTGATTGTGATGTTCTGGAAGCCGCAGAACCGCATGCTCTCGATGTGCTGGAGCATGTAATTGTCGTCGATCTTTGTGCGGAGCCGGCAGCAGGCGCTCAAGGTGACCTCATCGCGGTCGAACACGAAATATACGCTGCCGTTTTCGCTGGCGACCTGGCAGGCGTGCTGGAAGAGCGCTCGCTGCCGCGGGTCCGTGAAGGTTTCGGATGTGATGTGGAAGTCGCACTTTGGGAACGCGAAGATGTGGCCGTCCGCGTCGCCAGCGCGCCACACGTCAAGCATCGCCTTCGTGAACTTCATCGCGATTTCCTCGTAGTCGCCATAGGTCTTCCCTGTCGGCTTCCCGCCAGGGCCGATGGCCTCGATGTTCCTCATATAAGCGGGAACGCCCGTGTGCACGTTGAAGTCCAGGAAGAGCGTCTGGCCGCCGCGGGAGAACGCGCTCTGGGACCCGGAGAAGATGAGGTGTTGCGCCTCTTGAAGCAGTTCTTGCTCGCTCATTCCGACAAGATACGGAGCATAAAGGACGTTGATATAGCCGACACCGAGCGCTCCAGCGTAGTAGGCCTGCATCGACGCAAGGAACGTGTTGAGGTGGCCGGTAAGCGTCCGCGCGTGCTTCGCCGGCGCCGATGTCGTGTCGAGGTTGTCCAGCGACAGGCCGTATTTCTTCAGGTATTCGAGCGAGTGGGACGAGCAGTAAACTCGCGTCGGGTATCCGAGGTCGTGCAGGTGCAGCTTTCCCTGGCGATGCGCCTCGGCCACCTCTTCCGAAAAGACGCTTTCGAGCGCGAACTGCTTGAGGATGTGCTCGGCGATGGTCAGGTTGATCGCTTCGGGGTTGTTCGCGGTGATGTTGCTGTTCTCGTTGCTCTTGGAGAAGATGAGCTGGTCGAGGTCGAACTTCGGCATGCCAATTACTGCCTGCCGCTTGAGCGACCGCGAATAGCCGCGCTCGAAGAGCTCGTTGTCAACGAGCTCGCGGATGAGCGTCGTCGAAATGCGCTGCATGCCGGAGTTGAAAACCTTCTTTTCGACCGCGCTGGCAACATCGTGGGCGGTGGCATCATCCATATCCGCTTCTTTGATGAGCGCCTCGGCGATCCGCTCCCTGTCCCATGCCAAAAGCTCATCGCGGGAGCCGGGGTCCACAAGCAGCGAGATGTCGGTCGTATTGCGATTCTCGCGGACGGGCTTGCGAACACGAAGCATGTTGCGGACACGTGCGCGCTTCTCTCGGTAGAGGATATACGCCTTGGCGGTCTTCGCATGCCCGGTTTCGATCAGCGTCTTCTCCACGAGGTCCTGAATGTCCTCGATGCCCGGTGGGTTCTCGTCGGTGTAGTGGTTCTCGAGGAAAACCGTGACGATTTCGGCGAGGTCCTCTGCCGTCTGCCGGTCTTCTCCGCCCACGGCCGTCGCCGCGCGGAAAATCGCGTCGGCAATCTTTCTGCTGTCAAACGGAACGATGCGGCCATCGCGCTTGACGACCTTGTGAAGCGTCGGCATTCTACGCCCCTCCTTCTTTCCTCCCGCGGTTCATTTCTTCTTCTGAAGCAGCGGCCTCAATTCATCCAGAAACTGGTTGACGTCCTTGAAATCTCGATATACGGACGCGAAGCGAACGTATGCGACGTGGTCGATCTCGCGCAGCCGGGCCATCACGAGCTCGCCGATAAGCTGCGACGGAATCTCGTTGTCCGGCATCTTGCACGCTTCGCGCTCAACCTCATCGATAATACCCTCAAGAACGCTCGTCGGCACCGCCCGTTTCTCGCACGCCTTCAACATCCCTGCCATCACCTTCTTGCGATCGAACGGCACGCGCGAACCGTCCTTCTTCACAACGCGCAGCGGGACTTCCTCGACCCGCTCATAGGTAGTGTAGCGCTTCTTGCAGGCGAGGCACTCGCGGCGGCGGCGGACGGCGAAGCCCTCTTCCGCCGGCCGGGAGTCAACCACCTTGTCGCTATCGGTCTTGCAGAACGGGCAGTTCACGAGTTCAAACCGTGCGAGGCCTACGCCCAAAGTCGCTGCGACCCCGCGCGAGCACATCGTCCGCAAACGTGCCAAATCTGCTCGCATAACTCATCGCTCTTCGACTGTGCATAGGCCAGAACATAATATACGTCATATAGCGTGTTTTACGGCCAGAAGCCCCTACATCTTGGGGGCGACCAAAGTATACCACACAACATTCAGCATGCAAACGTTTTTTGCAGGATTTTTCTGGAAAATCATATTATGCTTATCTACTTGAGTCCGCAAGACACTACCGGTAGTGTGTGGCTATGGGCCGGCCAGACTTT
>CAZBRH010000046.1:0-236 GCA_964494245.1 uncultured Planctomycetota bacterium
CGCATGGCGGACTTCGTCGAGGGCAAGGCCGACGTGCTCGTGACCACGTCCATTATCGAATCCGGCCTGGATATTCCGAATGCGAACACCATCATCATCCACGAGGCCGACATGTTCGGTCTGGCAGACCTGCATCAGCTTCGGGGCCGGGTCGGCCGCTACAAGCACCGGGCATACGCCTACATCTTGCTGCCGGAGGAGCGGCCGATTACAAGCAAGTCGGTCAAGCGGCTCAA
>CAZBRH010000046.1:246-3871 GCA_964494245.1 uncultured Planctomycetota bacterium
CCTGAGGGCCATCGAGGAGTTCACCGAACTGGGCGCCGGCTTCAAGATCGCCATGCGCGACCTGGAAATCCGCGGGGCGGGGAACATCCTCGGCGCCGAGCAGAGCGGGCACATCGCCGCCGTGGGCTACGACCTCTATTGCCGCCTGCTCGAACAGGCCGTCCGGGAGTTGAAACACGAAGAAATCGAGGAGCACACCGAGATCGACATCGACCTCCAGCTGGATGCGTATATTCCGTCGAGCTACATAGGGAGCGACCTGCTCAAGATGGAGGCGTATCGGCGTCTGGCGCGAGCGCGGACGGTCGAGGAGGTTCGTGACGCGGAGACGGAGATGGAGGATCGCTATGGTCCGGCTCCTGCGGAGGTCGTGAACCTCGTCGCCAAGCATCGGCTCCGCGTGCGGCTGGAACCGATGCGCCTGACCTACTTCGGCCTGCGGGGCGACCATGTCCTGCTCAAGTTCGAAAACCGCGAGCTCATCGTGCCTGCGCTTCAGCGGGCTGGTGCGACGGTTCGCGTCTTGACCGACAAGAGCGCCCACCTGCTCCTGCCCGCTGGCGCGCGGATGCCGAACCAGGTCGTCGATTACGTTGAGCACCTGCTGGGCGGGTGAGGGCCGGAGGTTTCGTTCGCGCTTGGTGCGGCGGCGGGGATGGCGGCGGGTGCGGCGAATTGTGAAATCTTGTGGCGGCGGGAACTTCGGCTTTCGGCTTGCGTCTCTAAGGGTGTATACTATGTGGGAGGTTGGCAACCGGCCAGGGGGGCCGGTCGGAGGCGCTTATGCCGTCGGAAGACGCAAAGGTCCGGCCTGACGTCATCGACCGGATGGTCTCGCGGCTCGCTGCGTATGATCGCGGCATTCTGGTGGCGACGGGGCTGATCGGCTTGGCGGGTTTTGCCGTCGCCTACATAACGCTCGGTGTGCATGCAGACCGGTTTGTGGCGCAGAGCGGCGACGGCAGCGGGTTGAGCGTCGGCGCCCGCACGGCGGTTCTGGGGACGCTGCTGGGCTGCCTCGGGCTGGGGATCGTTCTGTTTGTGTTTTTCTTCCTCAAGCGCACGCGGGCATTGGCAATGGCGCGGAGGATCGAACTCCAATACCCGGAGTTTCGACACGCGCTGGTGACCTACATGGAAATCCGCAGGCGTGGCGTGCGGACTCGCGAAGAGCTTGCGGTGGCGAAGGCGGTCGGGCGGCGTGCGGCGGCTCAACTCTCACGAGTGCATCCGAGCGAGGTTGCGAACACGACGATGTTGACGCGCGTTGCAGTCGCCGCGATGGGGGTCTGCGCCGTGGCGTTCCTCTCGGCGCTCCTGAGCTGGAACACATTTTCGGCGTCGCTGGAGCGGATTCTCTGGCCTTCGAGTCCGCGCCGACCTGCGACGAGCACGTTTATCGACCCGAACGTCGTGCCGGGGAACGCCAAAGCGCTGCGGCACAGCGACGTGACGTTCGAGGCCGTTGTTCGTGGAACCCTTCCCGAAAGGGCGTATTTGAGGTATTCGGACGGTGGGGTGGAGCGGGAGCGAATCGCCGAACGCCCCGAACCGACGAAGCCGTGGACGTGGAAACTTTCCGCCGTCGAAAACGACATCACCTACTACATCACTGCCGGGGACGGCAGGTCGGACACCTACCGGCTTCAGGTGGTGGACGCTCCGATGATAACGGACGTGAGCGTGCACTACGAGTTTCCTTCGTATATGGACACGCCCCCCCGCACGGAGTCCGGTGGTCTTGTGAATGCCTTCGAGGGGACGATGGTCACGGTGACCGCGAAAACAAACAAGGACGTTGTGGAAGCCCGCGCCCTGCCGATTGCGCAGATTGCGAAGGTCGGCGGCGACCGCCGCAGCTTTGAGGCATCGTTTACCCTCCGCGAGGACGGCCCTCGATTGTATCACCTGCGATACCGCGACACGGACGGATTCGAGAACCCGGACCCCGTGAGCTACGCCATTCTCGTGCGGCCCGACCAGATGCCCTCGGTGCGGTTTGCGGAACCCGGGCAGGACATCGAAGTGGCAGCCGACGACGTCGTGCCGCTGGTTCTTCACGCCCGCGACGATTTCGGGCTGAGTTCGCTCGAACTTGTCTATGTGCTGCGCGACAAGCGCACAAGAATCGAGTTCAAGATGGGGGAGAAGCAGAAGAGCGCCATCGAGCGAGTCACGCTCTCCATGAGCCAAATCGGCGCGCAGCCCGGCGACAGAATCACGTATTACGCCGAGGCCCGCGACAACAAGCCCGGACGCCTGCCTTACTCCAAGAGCGAGGAATTCCACATCACCGTCAAGGCGGCAGAGGCCGCCAGCGCCGAGGTGGCCGCGCTCGACCCGAACGAGGTCAAGCAGATTGTGGAGGCGCCCGACCCCTTCGATGAGCTGAAGGCGCGTCTCGAACATCCGGGCCTGCGTCGGGACGAACCGGACGAAAATCTCCGCGAGGACGTCGAGCCGGAGAAAGCTGCCGACCGCGAGGTGGAACGCATGCTGGATCGGCTCGTCAAGGACCCCGAGCAGCTCGCCAAAGAGCTCGAGAAACTTGCGGACGAGGCCCGGAACGCCGACAAGCTTGACGAAGACGCTCGGAAGGAACTCGCGGACAAGCTCGACGAGCTGGCCCGCAACGTCGAGAACGCCGTCGAGCAGGCGCGGAACCGGCTCGAACACCAGCCGCCCGACGACCAGCAGGCAGGCCAAGCGGGCGAACAACAGCCCGGTCAACCCCAGGCCGGCCAGCCAGAGGAGCAACAACCCGGCCAACCGCAAGCAGGCCAACCGGCTGAGCAGCAGCCCGGCCAGCAACAAGGCGGTCAAGCAGGCGAACAGCAGCCGGGCCAAGCACAGGCCGGTCAACCGGGCGAACAGCAAGCCGGTGACCCGCAAGCAGGCCAACCGGGTGAACAACCACCGGGCCAGCAACCCCAAGCAGGCCAACCAGGAGGACAACAACCCGGCGATCCGCAAGAAGCAGGCCAGCCCGGGCAACAGCAATCAGACCAGCCGGCAGCAGGGCAGCCCAGAGAACAGCAGCCCGGCCAAGGCCAGGGACAAGGTGAGGGGCAGGGCCAAGGCCAAGGTCAGGGTCAGGGACAAGGCGAAGGCCAAGGCCAGGGCCAAGGGGAGGGACAAGGTCAAGGCCAGGGTCAGGGTCAGGGTCAGGGTCAAGGTCAGGGTCAGGGCCAAGGTCAGGGCCAAGGGGAGGGACAAGGTCAAGGCCAAGGTCAGGGTCAGGGCCAAGGTCAGGGCCAAGGGGAGGGCCAAGGGGAGGGACAAGGTCAAGGTCAGGGTCAAGGCCAGGGTCAGGGACAGGGGCAGATGCAGGAAGGCGGCCCGTCTCAGGGTGCGGGGGCAAGCCCGGGCGGCGGTGGCGGACAAGGCGGCGCCGGCGCAACGCCGGAACGTGTCGAGGTGAACGACGACGTCGCTGCCCTCAAGGAGCAAATGCAGCGCGCCCAAGAACTGATCAAGTCGCTGAATGACATCTCAAACGCTGTGCGGAAGGGCGAAATCGATCCCGAGTTGCTCGGTCGGCTCGACGTCGCCCGCGACCCGGGGCGAGGCGGCGGCGAGGCCTTCGACCGAAGCAGGACGCAGGACAAGGAAATCGGCGTGACAA
>CAZBRH010000046.1:3925-4141 GCA_964494245.1 uncultured Planctomycetota bacterium
GGGGAAGACCGCAAGGACGACGGCGGGGACACGCACAAATCCGGCGACCGTCCGGCGATTGTCGATGCCGCGCGCGTCGTTTCCGGCGACCTCTCTGCGGACAAACTCCGCGAGCTCATCGAGTCCGGCGGGATCGATGTCAGCCCCGAATACCGGCGCCTCGTCGAGCGCTACTACCGCGAACTATCCGAAGGCGAATAGCCGCCGACGCCCTCG
>CAZBRH010000046.1:4165-8970 GCA_964494245.1 uncultured Planctomycetota bacterium
CAATCCGCGCCGTCAAACTGGTTGCATCCGGCCTTCCAAGACGATAGCATGGCGGCGTGATGGGCTGGCAACGAAACCGGCGAACCGTATAGGAAAGGACTGTGGCGTGCCCGAGCGAAGCATCGTCCTGAGTGCGGCGGAAATGCCGCGGAAGTGGTTCAACGTGGCGGCCGACCTCCCGTGGAGCGTGCCGCCCTATCGCGACCCCGAAACGCACGAGTTGATGGCGCCGGAGAAGATGGCGGCAATCTTTCCGCCCGCGCTGCTCGAACAAGAGATGTCAACAAAGCGATGGATCGACATTCCGGAGCCGGTGCTCGAGGCGCTGCTCCGTTGGCGGCCGACGCCTCTCGTTCGCGCGACGGCGCTCGAAGCGCACCTCGGCACGCCCGCGCGGATATACTACAAGAACGAATCCGTCAGCCCGCCCGGCAGCCACAAGCCGAACACCGCCGTCGCACAGGCCTATTACAACATGGCGGCGGGCATTCGTCGGCTGACGACCGAGACCGGCGCGGGGCAGTGGGGCAGCGCGCTGGCGTTCGCCTGCTGCCTCTTCGGGATCGAATGCAAAATCTACATGGTCCGCATCAGCTACGAGCAGAAGCCCTATCGCCGCAACCTGATGGAGGTGTGGGGCGGGAAGTGCGTGCCCAGCCCGTCGAACGAAACGCGGTCTGGCCGCGAAGTTCTGGCGCGCGACCCCAACTGCCTCGGCAGTTTGGGCATCGCGATTTCGGAGGCCGTCGAGGTGGCGGCATCGAACCCCGACACGAACTACTCGCTCGGCAGCGTCCTCAACCACGTGCTGCTTCATCAGACCATCATTGGGCTGGAAACGGAGAAGCAGCTTGAGAAGGCAGGCGAGAAGCCGGATGTCATCATCGGGTGCTGCGGCGGAGGCAGCAACTTCGCCGGGATTGTCTTTCCGTTTGTGCCGCGGAAGCTGGCGGGCGAGAGAATCCGCTTCCTTGCCATCGAGCCGACGGCTTGCCCGACGATGACGCGCGGCCAATACCGCTACGACTTCGGCGATACGGCGAAGATGACGCCGCTCATCAAAATGATGACGCTGGGGCATTCCTTCGTGCCGAGCGGCATCCACGCCGGAGGTCTCCGGTATCACGGAATGGCGCCGCTTGTGTCGCTGCTCATCCACCGGGGCGTCGTCGAAACGCGGGCTTACCCCCAGACGCCGTGCTTCGACGCCGCGGTGACGTTTGCGAGAACCGAGGGCATTCTGCCCGCGCCCGAAACAAGCCACGCGATTCGCGCCGCAATCGATGAGGCCCTGCGCTGCAAAGCCGAAGGACGCAGCGAGTGCATCGTCCTCAATTTCAGCGGCCACGGGCATTTCGACCTCGCCAGCTACGACAAGTATCTCCGCGGTGAACTGACCGACTACGAGCATCCCGACGAGGCGATCGAGGCCGCCATCGCCGAATTGCCCAAGATCGATTAGCGCGAGGGAGCGGGAAAAAAGTCATCTGTCCCCGTTTTCCTGGGGGATGATTCCTGCCCAGTCCAGGGCGTCCTTTTGGCCGCAGAGCTTCAGCGTGAAGAGCAACCGCAAGTAGTCGGCGGGGGTGTCGCAGTCCTGGGTTGTGTCATTCACCTCGGTAAAGAGCGGGTTCGGCGCCATCGGCCACGAGCCCCCTTTGCCGCCGTAGGGGTCGATGTTGCCGAGGACCATATAGACTCCCCAGAGTTTTCCGTGGAGCCGTTTGTGGGAGGGGCGGAAGAACAAGAAGCGGTAGAACCGCCAGAACTGTGCGGGGGGCAGGCGCATCCACGAGATGGCTTCCGGGGGGCGGGGCGAGTAGTTGCGGAAGAGTATCTTGAGCAGATCAAGGCGGCTCTCGGTTAGGCCGAACTCGGCGGGCCTGAGCCGCAGAAGATGAAGGAGGCGGGCGGGCATCCAGAACCGCCTGTGGGGCGAGGCGTCGCGTATCCCGGCCAGAACGGAATTGAGTGTGAGTGCTCTCGCTACGGTGTCGGAATGCGGCTTCTTGAAGGCGAGCGCGAAGATTTCGGCGCGGCGCCCGAGCCATCGGACGGGCGCGCTCTCGAAATCGATTCCATAGAAACGGATGTCCGCCGTGTCGTCCAGAATCGTCGAAACCGCGTTCTCGGATAGGTAAACGTCGCCGTGGACGACGATGGTTCTGTCGCCCCACACGTGGCGTGTTGACAGGATTGTTTGCGTGGCCCAGCGGCAGGAAGCGGGCGTGATGATTTCGGCATCGAGGCCTGCGTTCCGGATTTCGGGTTTATCGGTTGCGATGTAGATGTCGTTGACGCCATTCGACCGAAGCAGGCGGATTTTGTGGGAGAGGATGTTTTCGCCTGCGCGGTTGATGGGTGCAAGCTGCTTCAAGACACCTGCGTGGCGGTTCCATCTTCCGGACCGCCCAGCGCAGGTCAGGACTACGGTTGTCGCCATCGTCTCGTTGTCTCTGTGCGGTGGTGCATTCGACGCGACTCTGGCCAGTTCAGGGCAGCAGCATTCTATCCGACTTGGTTCGGTGGGGCAAGGCGGTTGTTCCGATTTCGCCCAAGGGGGATGACGTGCCTGCTCTGTTCCGAAGGTGGGGCGTTAGCGTATTGCGGGCGAGCGGGGATTCTTGCATAATGGCAGGCGACCTTGGGGCCATAGCTCAATTGGGAGAGCGCGGCCTTTGCAAGGCCGAGGTTACGGGTTCGAGCCCCGTTGGCTCCACCAGTTTGACCACCGACGGTCGGCGCGTGCGTCGCCCGTCGGCGGGCAGGCGCTTCGCGGCGTCGGCCTGTCTTGCGTCCGACAGAGGAATCAGATATAATCCTGCCAGAGTCATTGATTGGTTTACCTTCTGCGCCGCAGGGCGGCGCTTCCGGCCACAAACCAGGCAATCCCATATGACAAGCCGTAGGTCTGCGTGGTTCCACGCCGTATGCGTTTTGACGTTCGTGGTGGTGGTGTGTTCGCGCGCCGATGCCGTCATTCCGGTGGTGGTGGGGCCGCTTCAAGCTCTGCTGCCGCTCTTGCCGGGTATTCTTGCCGCGATGGGCGGAGCTTTGATCGCGCTCTTCAAGCCCGCAACGGCCAAGAAGGTTCTTTCGTTCCTCTGGCATCAGAAGCTCTTCTCGGTCAGTCTCATCATCATCATCGGGGGGATTGTTTATGCCTCGAACAACAACTGGTGGATCAAGGGGAGGGTGACGGAGGCCATCGGCGGGAATGATTGGCCGATGGGATTCGGCAGCGAGGCGCGGCGGGGCGTAATCATTCCCTCCGACGATTCGCCCGAGGCCGCGCACTACGGGGAGCCGAACACGACCGATCTGGTCTGGGAATACGCGGCAGAAAAAGTCTTTTACGCCTCGCCAGCGGTTGTGGGCAATCGGATCTTCATCACGTTCGCGGACAAGGGATATTTTGCCGACCGCGGGGCGGTGCTTTGCATCGACGCTGACACGGGCGCCGAGGTCTGGCGCTACAACGAGGATGGCTACCGTGCGACGTTTTCGTCGCCATCGGTGTATGGCGACTACGTTGTCTGCGGCGAAGGGCTGCACACGACAACGGACGCGCGAATCGTTTGCATTGACCGCAACACGGGGAAGGGCATATGGAGCTTGCGGACGCGCAGCCATGTCGAGTCCTCGCCTTGCGTCTACAAGGACCGCGTATACATCGGGGCCGCCGACGACGGCTACTATTGCATCAACCTGAAGCCGGGCCCGGGAGGCAAGCCGGAGGTCGTATGGCACACGGATCCGAGCAAGAAGGAATATGAGAGCTTCAGGGACTGCGAGACGTCGCCTCTTGTGTATAAGGGCGTGCTCTACGTCGGGCTGGGCATCGGCGGCCAGGCGCTTGTGGCACTGGACCCCGATACCGGCAAGGAACTCTGGCGCGTCAGCACGCCGTACCCGGTGTTCTCGGCGCCGTCCGCCGCCAACGACAAGATTTACTTTGCGATGGGGCACGGTGACTTGGTTTACACGGCGGAGCAGGTCAAGGCGAACCTCGTGCTGAAGCTCACTCAACAAGGGCTTTCGCGGAGCGAGATCGAAGAGAAGACAAAACACATCAAGCCGGGCGGCGAGGTTTGGTGTCTTGACCTGAAGAAGGGCGCGGGCGAACAGTCCGTCGTCCGGGACAAGCACTGGCCCGTGAGAGTGGGGCAGACGGTGCTGGGCGCCGTCGCGATTGCCCCCGAACGAAACCGGGTCTACTTCGGGTCGCGGGATGGCAAACTCTATTGCTGCGACGCCGAAACCGGCGAAATCAAGGCGGCGAGGAATCTCCACGCCCCGATTGTCACATCGCCTGCCGTCGGCAAGGAATACGTTTACGTCGTTTCTGGCGACGGCCGCCTGCATTGTCTTGGCATCCAGGACGATGCGCTGGAACCGCTTTGGGATGTTCCGCTCGGCGGGGCGGGGCTTTACGTAAGCTCGCCGACCGTGGCTCGTGGGCACGTATACGTTGGCACGGCAGCGGACGGGCTGCGCTGCATCGGCCGGGTCGGCAAGCGGCCGCCGCCGGTGTGGTCCCATGGCGAGCGCGGCGGGCGGGTGGAGCGGTCTTCCGTTCCGCCACGTTCGCAGCTCGACTGGCGTTGTCCGCGCGAGGAAGGGCCGAAGTTCGAGGCGACCGCGCCGCTGCTCTGCCTTGGGGAACTTCCCGCGAAGGCGCCTCAAGATGGCCAACAGCGCCCCGAAGTTGAATTCCCCGTCTTCGTCCCGTGCCTGCTGGACGGCAGGCCGTCGCTCGTCAAGCTCCGGCCCAACACCGACGCGAAGCAGGGCCAAGAGGCAAA
>CAZBRH010000046.1:9052-19104 GCA_964494245.1 uncultured Planctomycetota bacterium
TACGTCATTGACGGCGAGCAAGGCAATGAAGGCCGCGTGCTGCGATCTATTGACGCTGTCACCGGCCGGTTGAACTGGGAGATGCCCATTCCGGCTGACGCTCCCGGCGGGCTTTCCCTCGATGCGGGGCACCTCGTCGTCTGGACGAAGCCCGACACGCTTGCGTGCTATCCGACGCTTACGCCAGAGCCGCCGACGCCGCTCTGGGAACTTTCGCCCGGCCCAGGCGGCGTTCCGCCCGAGATTTCCGATGGAATCCTTTTTGTGGCAACAGAGAGGGAACTGACAGCCCACGACTTGCCAACGGGGATACCGCTCTGGAGCGCGCCTGCTCCGCTCCCCGCGAAGGCGAATTGCTCGCCCCTGCGCGTCGAGGAGTTCGTTGTCGTAGCGACGGATGCTGGCCTTGCCGGATACGGCATCACCAACGGCTTGTTGGAATGGAAGGCCGACGTGGGAGCGGTCAAAGTTTCCCCCGCGGCCGATTTGAGCAGCATCACGGCGGTGACCGACAAGGGGGAGGTGGTGGTTTTTCGCCTGTCGGACATTCGCACAGCAATCCAGGCGAAGCGCGCGAATGTCCGGCTCCTCCGCGAGTGCACCGAACTCGCCGACAACCTGTGCACGGCCCTTGCGGTTATGCTCCGATCCGCGGGCCTCGATTTTGGGTGGATGGAAGAGGTCAGCTCCGCGCAAAAGCGCGGGGAATCGGTGGCAATCGTCCTGAAGAACGCGGAGGCGATTCTCTCGCGCGTCGAGAGCACGCTGGCCAACTTCCCTCCGGCCTTCGTCGGCAAAGAAGCCGACCCGGCCGTGCCGCCGGTCTGCGGCTCCGGCCGAATCATCTACGCCGGCAAGGCGGACTTGATGGTCATCCGCGAACTGACGGATGATCGGGCGTACCAATGGGGGCGGTCCGGCTGGCTCGGCCGGGTGATGACCCCTCTCGTGTTCCAGGACGGCAAAGCGTATTTCGTGACCGACAAGCGGGGACTCATTTGTTTCAAGCCGAGCACACAATGACAACAACGCCAAAGTGGGTGTATTTTTTCGGGAACGGAACTTCGGAAGGCGATCCGGAGCGCCGAGACATTCTCGGCGGCAAGGGGGCTGGCCTTGCGGCGATGTGTCGCGCTGGCCTTCCCGTCCCGCCGGGCTTTACCATCTCCGCCGAATGCTGCCCGCTTATCGAGCAGGCCGGCGGCAAGTGGCCCGAAGGGCTGCAAGAACAGATTGACGCAGCCCTGGAGCGACTGGAACGGGTGACCGGACGGATGTATGGGCACGGCGCGAAGCCGCTCCTTGTCGCCGTCCGCTCCGGCGCCGCCGTCTCCATGCCGGGGATGATGGACACCATCCTGAACTGCGGGATGAACCCTGGGCTGGCGGCGCACGTTCCGCCGGAGCGCGCGGCGCAGTTCTGGGAAGACTACGCATTTCACATCAACATGTTCGCGGAATCCGTCGCCGGCGTCCGTCTGAAAACGGACCGCAAGGAGCCGGAGGCCGCCGCGATGGAACTGCTGAGCCACTACCAGCAACTGACCGGCCGCCCGTTCCCCCTCGACCCCAGGGACGCGCTCTTCCAGTGCATTGATGCCGTCTTCCGGTCGTTCAACAGCGAACGCGCGAAGGCATATCGCCAACATAACGACATCCGAGGCATTATCGGAACGGCCGTCAACGTGCAGGCCATGTTCCCGTCGGAACGGTCCGGAATACTCTTCACGGCAAATCCAAACGACGTTGCGGCAGGAGAGATGGTCATCGAGGCGTCCTGGGGACTCGGCGAAGTCGTCGTCTCCGGCGCCGTGACGCCGGACATCTACATCCTCGACGCCAAGACGCTTGCCATCAAGCGAATCATCGCGGGGGAGCGGCCGACGCTGCCCGACGGGACGCAGCCCCCTGCGCTGACCGAAGCCCAGATTATGGAGATCGGCCGCATCGGCAAACAGGTCGAGGCCTACTTCGGCGTGCCCCAAGACATCGAATGGGGCCTTGCGGACGGCCGGTTCAACCTGCTCCAGAGCCGAAACATCCGCAACCTTGACGTGCTTCAGGACGTCGAGGTCGGCCGCGAAGCCGAATGCGAACGCCTCCTCGCGCTCGCCGGAGGCAAGCACACCGTCTGGGTCGTCCACAACCTCTCCGAAACGCTGCCTGCTCCCACCCCGCTGACTTGGGACATCATTCGCCACTGGATGAGCGGTTCCGGCGGATACGGCCTGATGTATCAGGATTTCGGATACCAGCCCAGCGCCCAAGTCTGCTCCGACGGCTTCCTCGAACTCATCTGCGGTCGCATCTATGTCGATCCCCGGAGAGCGGCGGGAATGTATTGGCGCGACTTGCCGGGCGAATACCGCGCCGAAGAGATTCTCAAAGACCATGCGATCCTCGACCAGCCCCCGAAGAACCTCAAGATGGAAGAGGCGGACCCTGCCTTCTTCATCCGGCTCCCGCGGCTCGTCCTTTCGATGCTCCGCAGCAGCAAGAAAATGAAGAAGGCCCGCGCCAACGCCGTGGACGCCTTCGAAAAGGACGCCCTCCCTCGATACATGGCGTTCCTCGCGGAGTTTGACAAACTGAACCTCGGACAGATGCCCGTCCATGCCTTGATCGACCAGCTTGACCGTCTGCGTGCGGCCGTGCTGGACGATTTCGGCAAAGAATCCCTCAAGCCCGGCTACTTCGGCGCGATGGCCCAACAGGCGCTTCAGGCAATGCTCGTGCAGCTGATGGGCGAACAGCGCGGCGCGGAACTGACCACGGCACTCACCACGGGACTCCTGGGCGACATCACCGTGGCGCAAAACGTTCTCCTCTACGACGTCGCTCAGGGCAAGGCCACGCTCGACGAGTTTCTCGCAAAGTTCGGCCACCGCGCCACCAGCGAAATGGAGCTGGCAACCCCGCGTTGGAGTGAGGACCCATCGTATATCCAACGCATGGTCGATACGTTCCGGACGCAACACGGCGTATCGCCGCACGAGCGCCACGCCCGACAGGTTGCCGCCCGCGAGAAGGCCGAGGCGGAACTCCCCCAGCGCCTCGCCGAATGGGGCGGTTCCTCATTCCTCGAACAGATCGAGGCCGACATGCGCGAAGCGCAAAAGCTCCTCCCTTACCGCGAAACCGGCAAATACTACCTGATGATGGGCTACGCCAGAATCCGTTTCGTCTTGCTCGAACTGGCAAGGCGCTGGGACCTCGGCCGCGACGTCTTCTTCCTACACCTCGACGAACTTCGCACCTTCGAGTCGCAACGCGACAAGTTGCGAAAGCAAATCGCCGAGCGCAAGTTGCGGTGGAAATCCTTCCAGAAGCTTTCGCTGGCCGACGTCATCGACTCGGAGCACCTCGAGCAACTTGGGCGGCCGCAGCCCCGAGCGGAGGGCGAGGGGCTCGTCGCCAGAGCCCTCGCTTCGGGAACGTCCGTCGGCACCGCGCGCATCGTCTTCAACCCACAAGAAGCCGGAGACCTCGGCACCGACTACATCCTCGTTTGCCCGTCCACCGATCCCGGCTGGACGCCGCTCTTCGTCAACGCCCGCGGACTCGTGGTGGAACGCGGCGGCATCCTCTCGCACGGAGCCATTGTCGCCCGCGACTTCGGCATCCCCGCCGTCGCTTGCGAACACGCAACGGAACTCATCCGCAACGGCGCACGTATCGAAATCGATGGCAACCGCGGCACCATCACCGTGTTGAATTGACAAGGAGCAACCGTTGGAAACGTTGAACCAGATATCAGACTGGATCGTTCGGCTGGCCGATTACCCGCTCGGCTGGCTGCTCGACCTCCCGCGCGACCTCGCAATCTTCATCGTCGCCGTCGGCACGTCCTTCATCCTGACCATCGTCCGCAAGTGGACAACCGACCAAAATCGCCTTCGCCGCTGCCGCGAGGACTCCGCGCGGCTCAAGCAACTCAAGCGCGAAGCGAAGCGCGCGAAGGACAAAGCCGCGCTCAAGCGAATTCAAACAACCATCGGCATGATCGGAATGATAAAGATGAAGGCCGAGGGACTCCCCCTCCTCGTCTCCATCGTCCCCATCGCGGTGCTCGCCATCTGGGCGCTCGCCCGACTCGACTACTACCCGCCGAAACCCGGAGAGCCGCTCCCGGTCCGAGCGTATTATCCAAAATCGTCCGTGTCCAAGTTGACCGTCCTTGTTCCTCCGAAGGGCGCGAAGATTGAAGGAGAGGCGGCGCAGTTCGTCCGCATCTCGGCCGACGAAATGAACGGTGAAGCAGATTGGACTGTCGTCCCCTCGGAAGCCACAAGGTCCCTCTCTCTGCTCATCAGACACCAGGGGCAAACGGTCGAGCACCCCGTCGCTGTGGGAACAAGGATTTATGATCCCCCTGTGGTCTTCCACTCCGGCGCGCCCATCGACGTGACGGAGGTTCAGCTGGAGCAGGCGAAGTTTCTCAAGGGGTTCATGGGGTTCCCCGGCGTGCCCGGCATTGACATCATCATGTTTCCGCCGTGGCTCGTCGCCTACCTGATCATCGTCATCCCCTTCGTGCCGCTGCTTCGGCGCGCGCTCCGAATCTACTAGCGCAACGGGGACAGATGAGTTTTTTCGCAAGTCGAAGGAAAGTTGTCTGCACCGTCGCCGGTGTCTCGCCCAAACGTTGAACGGAGATTTTGTCCGGACGCCAGACGTCAGTTCGTGATAGCGATGCGCTCCGGCTTGTCCTCGACGTCGACGGACGTTTCCTGCGGCTCCTTGCCCGGAAGCTGCCACCGGACCTTGACGGTTCCGGCATCCAGCTGTCCAAAGAAGGCGCCGGGCGCTCCCTGCGTCACGTTCCATGCGCCGAGGCAGCGGGCATTGTCCCCGTCGCCGAGCCACCCCGTGACGCGAACCGGCCCTGCCGGACCCCCCGCGGGCAGCGCAACCCGAAGGGATAGCGGCTCCGCATATTCGCTGTCCCGCCAATACACGAGAATCTCGCCGTTTCGCTTCGCTTCCGTCCACGGCCCCGGCTTCGCGGGATACTGAACGCGCGGCCGGACTAGGTGCTCGACGACGATGACCATGTCCTGCGCTCCGTCGCCATCGAAATCGCAAACGGCGCCCGCCTGCTGACCGATGCGGTATTCGTTCTTCTCCTCGTCGGCGTCCTCGTCGCGCGGGAACAGGTCGTCCTCGTGCTCTTGAAGGTCCACTTCGTGCGCGTGGCCGTAGCTGTGGAAGCCGCGATTGAAGAATATCTGCGGGAGGATATTCACATAGGTGATGAAAATATCCTGCCGCCCGTCGTTGTTGATGTCGCAGGTCATGCAGCTTCTTGCGTCGGGCTTCGAGATGTAGGCGATCTCGCCGGAGAAGTGCAGCGCCTCCGTGAAATTTCCCTTGCCGTCGTTGCGCCAGAGACTGCAGCCCTGTTCGGCTGCAACAAAGACGGCAAAATGCCCGTCGTGGTCGTAGTCGCCAACGCAGGTGTCAGCGTGGCCTTTGCCCGTGCCGACCTGCCGGAGCACGTCGGGCGCGCGAAATTCCCCTGGCTTCACGCCACGGTAGAGGAGAGCCCCCTTCTCGAACGGCTGAAGAACGTCCGCAATCTCATCGCCATCGAAGTCCGCCACTTGACAGGTATGAACGACGCCCAGTTCCGCCCCGGCCCAAGGAGCAATCGGCTTCGCCTCGAACCCCCCACCGGCCGCAGGCGCCACGAGAACGGGGGCCGCGCTACCACTGACCAGAAGCCCCGCGACCATCCGTTCGCCGATGCTGACGACCGCGAGCGCGGTGCATTCGGCAAGCTTCACGCCGGAGTCCTTTACCGAGAACGTCCCGTCTTCTGCCTGGAACCAGAAAGATAGCGTCGCGCCGTCCCATGATGCGAGGTCGAGGAGCCCGTCGCCATTGAAATCACCCCATGCGGCGGCTTGCGACTTTGCCTTGAGCTTCAGGGCCGCCGTCACGTCCTCGGCGTTCCGCTTGCCGCCGCCCTTCGGCTTCGTGCAAAGGAAGAGGCGGTCGCCGGCCTCGCAGAGGACATGGAGGTAGGTCCGTCCGTCCCCTTTGAGGTCTATGGCTCGGACTCCGTGTACCTTGCCGGCTGCCGTGCCAAGGGTCTGGTAGTCGCCCCATTGCGCCCCAACCACGGAGGGGACGTCGGGATTGGGGTCCGTCAGCACATAGCGGGTAACACGCCGGAGCATCTCGGAGCTGCCGGCCCAGGTGGCCTGCAAGTCATCGCTGATTTCGAGGACTTCCCATGCATCTCCGTCGCCGCGGGCGAGCGTGTACCAGCGGCCGCCCACGTGAAGCATCCCTTCGGGCAGGCCGCCCTCGCCAACCCCGCCGCCCGCTGCGCCCTCTTCGGCATACTCGCCGCTGAAGAGAAGCACGGGGCCGTTTCCGTTCGCCTTGACACGCCCCCGGAAGTCGGCAGCCACCTCCTCGCGTGTGTTGTTGAGGTCAAATGACGGGGCCGCCGGCTTCTTGTCCTTCTCGTGCTTCATCGCCTCCACCAATTCGGACGTCAGCACGCCGTCCTTCTCCGCCCCCGAAAGCTTGAGGTGCAGGATAAGCTTCGACTGGTTCGCAAGGTGAACCGGCGTGAAGTTCGGATTGATCTTCGCAATGGCCACAGAAGCCGCTACAAGGAGACAGCCGAGAGCCGCTGCGGCCGCACGAGCTGCGGCTCCGTATTGCCTTGCCGCCCCGTTCTCTGTTTGCCGAACCATCTTCTCTGAAGTGTGCTTCATCGTAGTCTCCTCGCTTTTTGAAATGCCTAGACCCAAGGCCGGAAGGAGCCCCTCATGACCGTATTCTAGCAAAACCCCTTCGCTCCGCAAGGTTCTTCTTCGCTTTCGCTCCATGCAAAGACAAACGAAGCCGCGCGAATGATCGGGGGGACTTCTGGCGCGAACAATCCTCGCAGACGCATCGGGCCGCTTCCTCGGCGCCTGCATAGAGCGGAATCAGGCGGGAAAACCCGAGGGCGTCGAAGACGCTTTCGCGAATGTCTCGCCGGAGACCAGAAATCCCAAGGCAACCGCCGTCTTCCATCACCGCACGGCGAAGCATGAGGAACAGCCGCAGCCCCGCACTGCTAATGTATTCCACCTCGGTGGCGTTGAGAACAAAGCATCTGAAGCCGCCGTTGTGGCTCCGGCGGAACGCGGCCTCCAGTTCGCCCACCGTCGAGGCATCGATGCTGCCAATCACGCGGAGGACACATATGCCCGCCTGCCCGTGTTCCACTTGTTCGGTTTGCACAGCGAATGCGCCCGACATGCAACGTTCCCCGCAACAAACCTCTTGCCTCTTCCATCGCACAACTGCGGGGCCTTAGTCTAGCGAAGGCATCGACAAAACTCAAGGCCCGCGCGCCTCAACTTGCTTTCGGATTCTCAAGCCAATACAATTGAATTTCGGCGCGGAGATGAACGTCATGCCAGAAGGGCCGGAACACCGCCTCTACGAGAAAATGTTTCTGATTCGCGCGTTCGAGGAACGAATCGGAGACCTCTTCCGGCAGGGCGAACTCTTCGGCACGACGCATCCGTGCATCGGTCAGGAGGCCGCGGCCGTCGGCATCGTCGCCGCGCTCCGTCCCGGAGACATCATCACCAGCACCCATCGGGGCCACGGCCACTTTCTTGCGTTCACGGACGATGTCCACGGCCTCATGGCGGAGATCATGGGCAAGGCGACGGGTGTTTGCGGCGGCCGCGGCGGCTCCCAGCACCTCCACAGCCGAAACTTCTACACGAACGGCATCACCGGCGGCATGGCCGTCGTTGGCACCGGTATGGCGCTCGCGGAAAAGCGAAAGCGCTCCGGCAGCATCGTCGCGTGCTTCTTGGGCGAAGGAGCGTTCGGGCAGGGCGTTCTTTACGAAGCGATGAACATGGCTTCCCTCTGGGGCGCGCCCGTTCTTTACGCCGTCGAAAATAATCTCTACGCGATGAGCACCCGTATCGACCATTTCTTGTCGGGCGACATCCAGAGCCGCGCCCGCGCACTCGGTATCGCGTCCGAACTGGTTGCCCCCGACAGCATCTTCGACGTCATCAGCGCCGCCACGCACGCCTGCGAGTTCGTCCGCACCGAATCCAAGCCGTTTCTTCTTGAAATCAAGACGTATCGCTTCTGCGGGCACAGCATCAACGACGATTGCTCCTACCGCACCCGTGAGGAAGAGACGGAATGGCGGAAGCGCGACCTCCTTGCTGCGCTCGCCGCTCGGATCGACCCGGCGGCACGGGACGCCATCGAGCGGCGCTGCCGCGACCGCATCGAGCACGCCGTCGCCGAGGCGCGCCGCGCTCCCATACAAGACACCGGCGATATCGGAACGGCGCTGTGGCAAAGCTGACCGTCGGCAAGGCAATCCGCGACGGACTCGAACGCAAGCTCGCGTCGGACCCGACCGTGCTTTTGCTCGGCGAGGACATCCGCGACCCCTACGGCGGCGCATTCCGCATCACCCGCGGGCTGTCGGAGCGGTTCCCCGACCGCGTCGTGAACACCCCCATCAGTGAGGCGGCGGTCGTCGGGCTGGCCATCGGCATGGCTCTGCGCGGCCTGCGGCCCGTCGTCGAGATGATGTTCGGCGATTTCATCGCCCTCGCCGCCGACCAGCTCATCAACCACGCTGCCAAGTTCAGCTGGATGTATAACGGCGCCGTGAGCGTCCCCCTTGTCATCCGCGCGCCGATGGGCGGCCGCCGCGGATACGGCCCGACACACAGCCAGTCGCTGGAACGGATGCTTTTCGGGACGCCAGGCCTGCGCATCGTTGCACCGACTCACCGGCACGACCCCGCCGCGCTCATCGAGGCCGCCATCGACGACCCGAACCCGGTCATCTTCATCGAGGGCAAGCTCCTTTACGCGATGGAAGTCGGCGCGGCGAACGAAAGGTTCGACGTCGCATTGACGCGGCCGCCTTATCCTGCCGCCGTCCTTTGCAACGCCGCCGGCGAGACGCCCGACCTGACCGTCGTCACCTACGGCGCGATGCTCCCTATCGTCGAGCAGGCGATGGCCGCAGCGTTCGATGACGACGAGGTGACGTGCGAGATCATCGTGCCGTCGGAGATTACGCCGCTCGATATGACGCTTATCGGCGATTCGGTCGCGCGGACTGGGCGGATCATTGTTGCCGAGGAAGGGCCCTTGTCGTGGGGCTGGGGCGCCGAGGTCATCGCGCGTGTCGCCGAGCGCTGGGGCGAGCGGCTTGCGTCGAAGCCCATCCGCGTCGCCGGGCGCGACCTGCCCCTGCCGACGGCGAGGCCGCTCGAAGACCACGTGTTGCCCGGCGTCGCCGACATGAGGCGCGCCGTCGAGTTGTCCATGCTGGAACAAGCATAGGTCCGTCGCGGAGAAAATGATGGCCATTTCCGCAATCACGCTCCCGCGGGTGAACGTGAACGAAGACTCGGCGACGGTCGTCGCGTGGGCCGTGGCGGACGGCGCGTGGGTTGAGCAGGGCGATGTCGTCTGCACGGTCGAGACGAACAAGGCGGCGGTCGATATCGAGGCCGACGCGGCGGGATACCTGCGGCACCGCGCTAAACCCGGCCAGGAATGCGCCGTCCGCGAAGTCCTCGGCTTCATCACGGAAACGCCCGATGAACCGCTGCCGGAACTCGAATGGCTCCCGCTGCCGACGGCTCCCCGTCCCGCCGAGCCGAAGGACAAGGATGCGCTGCCCCGCGTCCGCGCGACGCTGCGGGCACGCCGCCTTGCCGCCGAACTCGGCATCGACATCACGGCCGTGAAATCGCAGGGCATCGTCCGCGAGGAAGACGTCCGGGAATACGCTGCGTCCCGCCGCTCCGCCGACCGCGCCGCCCGGCCGGTGCCCGCGACGAGGTTCCGCGCCACCATTATCGGCACCGGCTCCTACCTGCCTGAGCGGGTCATGACGAACAACGACGTGATTTCGATTGCAAACATCAACACATCCGACGAATGGATTCGCAAGAAGGTCGGCGTGGTGGAGCGGCGGTTCGCCGCCGACGACGAGGCAACGTCTGACCTCGCGCTCCACGCTGCCCGCCGCGCGCTCGACTGCG
>CAZBRH010000046.1:19114-20893 GCA_964494245.1 uncultured Planctomycetota bacterium
TTTGTCAAATGGTACGAGGGAAAGAATGCGCCGTCGACTGCGCCGGCGTAACGCCCGACCAGCTCGGCCTCATCATCCTCGCGACGACCGTGCCCGACCGCATCTTCCCATCGACGGCGTGCATCATCCAGGGCAAACTCGGCGCTCCGAACGCGATGGCCTTCGACCTGCCGGTGATGTGCACGGGCGCCGTGTATGGGCTTGACGTCGCGCGGCGCTACATCGAGGACGGGTCGTTCGAATACGCGCTTGTCATCGGGTCGGAGGTGTATTCCCGGATGCTCGATTTCACGGACCGGAACTCGTGCATCTATTTCGGCGACGGTGCGGGCGCGATGGTCATCGGCCGCGCGCCCGCCGACGAACCGGGCATCCTGACCTCCTATGTGCAGACGGACGGCACGGGATACGAGACCATCACGGCCATCGCTGGCGGCACGCGCATGCCCGCGACCCTCGAAACCGTGCAGAACGGCCTCCACTATTTCCAGATGGATCCCAAGCGGGTCTGGGACTTCGCCACGAAGGCGTTCCCCCGCGCCGTCCGCACGGCTCTTGAGCGCGCGGGACTGACGGTGGACGACGTGGATTTCCTTATTTCGCATCAGGCGAACATCAACATCATCCGCTACGGGATGGACGCCCTCGGCATCCCGATGTCAAAGACGTATACGACTCTGGATAAGTATGGGAACACGAGCGGGGCGTCGGTCGCGATTACGCTCGACGAGGCGTTTCGGGCGGGCAAAATCCGCCGCGGCGACGTCGTCGTGCTGGTCGGCTTTGGCGGCGGGCTTGCGTGGGGATCGGCGGTGCTGAGATGGACCGCGCCGCCGGTGGGCAGCAAACAGTGAGCAATCCCGATGAACGGTCATCCGTGAACGCGACGGAAAGGGACAAGATGGCGACGCGAAGAAGGCCGAACTTCCTTTGGGTCTCGTTCGAAGATACCAATCCCCGGTATGGGTGCTACGGGGACCGTGTGGCGCGAACGCCGCACCTCGACCGGCTCGCGGGGGAGGGCCGCCGCTGGACACATTGCTTTTCGACGGCGGGCGTCTGCGCCCCCGCACGTTCCGCCATCATCACGGGCATGTACCCCATCTCCATCGGCACACACCACATGCGGACGACCCACACAAACCCGGCGACGCCGGAGCTGCCGACGCCGTATTCCGCCGTCATCCCGCACTACGTCAAGTGCTTCACCGAATACCTCCGCGCCGCGGGCTACTACTGCACGAACAACGAGAAGACGGACTACCAATTCTCCCCGCCCCTGACCGCGTGGGATGAGCTGGGGCCAGACGCCCACTGGCGGAACCGGCCAGACCCCGGGCAGCCGTTTTTCGCCGTGTTCAACCCCGAACGCACCCACGAAAGCGGCATGTGGCCGGAAAAATGCCCCCAAGTCCGCTTCGATCCCGACGACATCGAGCCGCCGCCGTATTTTCCCGACACGCCCGAAGTCCGCCTCGCCCTTGCTCGGATGTATACCCACATCGAGGAGAGCGACCGGGAACTCGGCGAACTGCTGCGGCAACTGGAGGACGACGGCTTGGCCGAAAACACGTATGTCTTTCACTGGAGCGATCACGGCCCGCTGCCCCGCGGCAAACGCTGGCCCTACGACGCCGGTATCCACGTGCCGCTCATCGTCCGCGGCCCCGGCATCGAGCGCGGCAGCGTGAGCGGAGACCTTGTCAGCACCATCGACCTCGGGCCGACGGTCCTTTCGCTCGCGGGGATCGACATCCCGCGCCACGTGCAGGGGCAGGC
>CAZBRH010000047.1:0-14422 GCA_964494245.1 uncultured Planctomycetota bacterium
GCAACGACTGGGCGTTCGCGGACCACCGTGACGGCAGCGGCAGTTCCAGCTTCCCCAAGTGGTTCGGAATGGATGACGCGGATTTTGGTATGCGGGTCGAGTACGTGAAGTCGGCCGCCCAGGGCAAGCGGGTGTGGCTGAGCGAAGTCCAGGGCGGGCGCAGCTCGACCGGGTTCAGCATCCACAAGGGTGTGGACGCGCTCAGCCAGCAGCGTTGGATATGGAACGGGCTGGCCTGTGGGGCGGACACGATACTTTTCTGGTGCTGGCGGGACGAGGTTTTCGGGCGCGAATCCGCGGGCTTCGGCATTGCCGGCCGCGACGGTCTTGCAAACGAGCGGAGCGCCGCGCTCCGAAAGACCGGAGCGCTCATACGCAAGCACAACGAACTACTCACGGCCTACGAGCCGGACAGGCCTTCCGTCGGGGTCCTCTTCAGCCCGCGCACCTATGGTCTCTATTGGGCGGCCGAGGGCACCGCCCAGCGCGTCAAAGGCGCCATGCGAGGGTATCTCCGAAGTCTCGTCCGGCGCTCCATTCCCTACCTTGTCGTCGAGGAAGACCATCTCGCCCCGCTGGCCGGCCTGAAAATCCTCTACCTGCCGCGGTTGGGCGTGACGACGCGGGCGCTGGAGGATGCGCTGGGGGGCTTCGTTCGCAACGGGGGAACGATTGTCTGCGAATCCGAATGCGGCGCGTTCAGCCCTGAGGGCATCTACCGCGAACCGGACGAACGGTTCACGGCGCGTCTGACCGGGGTTCAGGAAATCGGCCGCCGCGAGTTGCAGGGCGCCTTTGGTGTCGAGATGGAAGGAAGGCGGCTTTCGCTCGATAGCGTCCAGTGGGTTACGCCGATGGTCGGCGGCGGTGCCGTCCTCGCGCCGCATAACGAAGGTTCGCTGCTGACGGAGGCATCCGTCGGCCGCGGCCGGGTTCTGCTGGCGGGCGGCTACCTCGGAAGCGCCTATCTGAACACGGAGAATCCAGATTTTGAGGCGTTCGTGGAACTGACCGCGAGGCGGGCGGGATGGCGGCCCGACGTGGAAGTCATTGAGCCGACGCCCGCCAAGGGCTCCTTCGTCTATCTCAAGAGCGGCACATCTGGCGACAAACGTCTCGTCTTTGTGTTCTTTCCGGCCGATGCGGATGCCGTCCGCCTTCGGCTTCGCCCCGGCTTTCTTCCCAGCGAAAACCTGACAGATATCGTCACGGATGAAGAGTTCACGGTGGCGGCGGTAGAGGGCGCGAGCGAAATCGTCCTGTCCGTCTCCGAGTGGCGGTTCAGGGTCCTTGTGGCCGGGTAAAGCAGGGAGCGAACGAATGGACGGTGGCGGCGGCGGCCACAACGCACAAGGCCACGGTGTTGGGTTGGCGCGAACAGTGCCGGACGCTCGACAAGGGCCCGCGAGCGTGATACCATCACCGCGTCCGCAGAATGTGAAGCAATGACCAAGAAGAGAATTTTCAACAAATACCTCGCAAATCTTTGCGAAATCGCCCTGCGGGGGGACGCACGCGAAGAGAGCTTCTATCCAGCACTGGCCGAAATGCTCGCGGAAGTGGCTCACGCAGAAGGCCGGCAACATATACACGTCACTACGCTGCCGAAGGCCACGGACGCCGGAAACCCAGACCTCCGGCTTTGGAACGGAACCGACCGCATCGTCGGCTACATCGAGGCCAAGAAACCGACCGAGGAACGGCTCGACCTAATCGAGGATTCCGAGCAACTAAGGCGCTACCGCGAAACCTTCCCGAATCTCATCCTGACCAACTTTCTTGAGTTTCGCCTCTATCGAAACGGCGAACTGATCGAGACCGTCCTTGCCGCGCGGCCTTACGTCCTGAACCGCGCGCGCCAGGTCCCGCCCATTGAGAAGCCCGACGAACTTCACGCGCTGCTGGAACGTTTCTTTGATTTTTCGCTTGTGCCTGCGTTCGCCGCCGAATCGCTCGCCGTCGCGCTGGCCAAGCGAGCTCGGTTCCTGCGCGACATCGTGGCCCAAGAGCTCGCCGCCGAAGAAAACGCGCCCGGCGCGCTCACCGGCTTCTACGAGGCCTTCCAGCAATTCCTCATCGGCCATCTGACGCCGGAAAATTTCGCCGACCTCTACGCGCAGACTATCGCCTACGGCCTCTTTGCCGCGCGAACCCGCGCGGGCGACGGCTTCAGCCGCCGCGCCGCGTTCGACAACATCCCACACACCGTTGGCGTCCTTCGCGACCGCTTCATCTCGCTCGGTGAACTGCCCATCCAACTCGCTTGGTGCGTCGACGACATCGCCGAAGTCCTCGCCGTCGCCGACGTTCCCCACATCCTCGACCGCTACTACAAGGAGGGCAAGGGCAGCGACCCCATCGTCCACTTTTATGAGACCTTCCTGGCAGAATACGACCCCGCCGAACGCAAGCGCCGCGGCGTCTACTTTACCCCCGAACCCGTTGTCTCATATATCGTCCACTCGCTCCACGAATTGCTCAAGACCGTCTTCGGGAAGCCCGACGGCCTCGCTTCCGACGGTGTGACGCTGCTGGACCCTGCGGCGGGCACGATGACGTTCGTCGCCCACGCCGCGCGGCAGGCCGTGACCGAGTTCGAGACCAAATACGGGGCCGGCTCGCGCGAGGACTTCATCCGCCGCCACGTCCTCAAGAACTTCTACGCCTTCGAGCTGATGATGGCCCCCTACGCCGTCGGCCACCTCAAGATGGGATTCTTCCTCGAAGAACTCGGCCACCGGCTGGCCGACGACGAGCGCGTCCGCTTTTATCTCACAAACACGCTCGACACCGAGGAACTCGACCAAAGCAAGCTCCCCGGCCTCTCGTCGCTCGCCGAGGAATCCCACCTCGCTGGGGAGGTGAAGCAGGAGACCCGGATCCTCGTCATCCTCGGCAATCCGCCGTATTCGGGTCATTCGAGCAACGTCGGCGACTGGATACAAGGATTGATTGACGACTACAAACAGGTGGATGGCGAGCCGCTCGGCGAGAAGAACCCCAAGTGGCTCCAGGACGACTACGTCAAGTTCCTGCGCTTCGCCCAGTGGAAGATTGAGCAGGCCGGATGCGGCGTCGTCGGGATGATTACCAACCACAGCTACCTCGACAACCCGACGTTCCGGGGCATGCGCCAAAGCTTGATGAAGACCTTCGACGACATCTACATCCTCGACCTGCACGGCAACTCGCTCAAGAAAGAGACCTGTCCCGACGGCAGCAAGGACGAAAACGTCTTTGACATCCGGCAGGGCGTCGCAATATGTTTCATGGTGAAGAAGGGCCTCGGCAAATAGCACCTATACGACCTATATGACCTATAGGACCAATCCGATGGACGAAAAATGGCCGATGAAGCCCGTCGCACCGCACGGGGGATATCGCAACCTCAAGTCCTTCCAGATGGCCGAAATCGTGTATGACGGCACGGCCGCGTTCTGCGAGCGGTTTGTTCCGCCGCGTTCCCGCACAAACGACCAGATGGTTCAGGCGGCACGAAGCGGCAAGCAGAACATCGCCGAAGCGAGCACGTGCTCCGGCACGTCGCGCAAGAGCGAACTCAAGCTCGTCGGCGTCGCACGGGCGAGTCTCGAAGAACTGCTCCTCGACTACGAGGACTTCCTGCGGCAACGCGGCCTATCGCTATGGGGCAAAGAACACGGGCAGGCGCGAGCCATCCGCAAGCTCGCATATTTGCCTAATAGGACTTATAAGACCTATTCGTCCTATATCGAGCGCGGCTCCCCCGAGGTGGCCGCCAACACGATGATATGTATCGTCCATCAGACCAACTACCTGCTCGACCAGCAACTGCGCCATCTCGAAGAGCAATTTCTGGCCGAGGGCGGCTTCACCGAACGCCTCTATCACGCACGCGAGGCCGCCCGCCAGAAGCCCCCCCTCAAACCCAGGGAGGAACCGTCCCGAACATGGCAACCGCCCCAACTCCCAAGAGCAGCTATAGGACCTATATGACTATATGACCCATGCGACCTATCCGTCCTATTCCGACTGACCCAAAGGAGCCGCACATGGCCCGCATCCACCACGCCGACGTCTGGGGCACAAGGGAAGCGAAATACCAATGGCTCCTCGCGCACGATCTGGAACACACCGAATGGCGCGAACTCAACCCCGTCTCCCCCTTCTACCTGTTCGTGCCGCGCGATGACGCGCTCGCCGCAACGTACCAGCGGTTCCCGTCCGTCCCCGACGTCTTCCCCGTGAACAGCGTCGGCATCGTCACCGCTCGCGACCGCCTGACGGTTCACTGGACGCCGGAAGAAGTGTGGAAAACGGTCACGGTCTTTTCGCGCATGGCCCCCGACCTGGCTCGCCAGGGATACGAACTCGGTGAGGATGCAAGGGACTGGAAGGTGGAATTGGCGCAAAAGGACCTGCTCGATTCGGGCTTGCGGCGAGAGAATATCGTCCCCGTCCTATACCGCCCGTTCGACCTGCGCCACACCTACTATACCGGGCGCTCGAGGGGGTTCATCTGCATGCCCAGGCCGGAGGTCATGAGCCACATGCTGGCGGGGGAGAATGTCGCGGTAGCGGTGGGGCGAGCGGGTCAGGTGATCGGGTCAGACCAGTGGAACCTTATCTTCTGCACAGGTCACATGACGGAATTCAATCTTTATCGAAGAGGCGGGAACAACCTGTTCCCCTTGTACATCTACCCGACCGGGGACCGAGCCGACCTTTTCGCGCATCATGACGCGTCGGAGCGGCGGCCGAACCTGAATCCGGCGGTTGCGTCGGCGCTGGCGGCGGCTTATGGGCGGGAGCCGGAGCCGGAGGAGATTTTCCACTACGTCTATGCGGTGCTTTATGCGCCGTCGTATCGGGCGAAATACGCGGAGTTCCTTCGGACGGACTTTCCACGCATCCCGTTTACATCGGACGCGGCGTTGTTTTCGGAACTCGCGGCGCTGGGTGCGCGGCTCGTCGGCCTCCACCTGCTGAAATCTCGGGAACTGGACCCGCCCATCTGCCGGTTCGACGGGAGTGGCGATGGGCGCATCGGCAAAGGCGCAAAGGCCGGCCTGCGCTACGAACCGAGCAACGAACGGGTGTATATCAATGCGACGCAATACTTCGCTCCGGTTCCGAAGGAAGTTTGGGAGTATCAGGTCGGCGGGTATCAGGTCTGCCGCAAATGGCTCAATGATCGCAAGGAGCGCTCCTTGGGCGCGGACGAAGTCCGCACCTACTGCCGCATCGTCACCGCGCTGAAACTGACGCTCGACATTCAACACGAGATCGACGCGTTCTATCCGCAGGCCGAGGCCGCGACGGTCTCTTTGAGTGAGTCGTAAGCGAACGTGGGGACGGGGATGAACGAGAAGCGAATGCCGCTTTCGCAGCACCTTGCGGAACTCCGCTCGCGGCTGATTCTCTGCATCCTCGCGACGCTCGTGACGACGGTCGTCGCGTATATGTATTGCCCCGACGTCTTTTTTCCGATCCTGCGAGCCCCGCTCGATGCTCTCCGCGGCCGCGCGTCGGGCAATCCCTTCGCGCTTGAAACGCCGATTATCCGCCTTTTGGGCGAATACGGCCTCGACGAGTCCCAAACCAAGCTTCACATGCTGTCCTTGACGGAAGCGTTTATCATGCGGCTGAAGGTGGCGCTCGTCGTGGGCATCATTCTCGCGCTTCCCGTGATTGTGCACGAGGTCTGGGCTTTTGTTGCGGCGGGCCTCTACGAGCATGAGAAGAAGTATGCCCGCGCATACGCTCCGTTCTCGTTTCTCCTGTTCCTCGGCGGCGCGGCGCTGGCGTATTTCATCGTCCTTCCGGTAGGCACGGCGTTCCTGCTCTGGCAGGGGAAGGAACTCGGCTTGGAGCCGGTGCTGCGGCTGAAGGAATACGTGCCTTTTGTGCTCTGGGTGCTCCTTGGGTTCGGTCTGGTGTTCCAGATGCCCCTGGTGATTCTGTTATTGACGAAGATTGGCGTGGTCGGGCCTGCGGCGCTTCGGCGGGCGCGGCCCTATGCGATACTGGCGATCTTCATTGTGGCGGCGGTCTTGACGCCGCCGGACGCCTTCACGCAGATCGCGATGGCGATTCCGATGATGGGGCTATACGAGCTTAGCATCCTGCTCTCGCACGCCGCGGCGAGGAAGCGGCGGTCTGCGCTGGATTCAGCCGAGCAGGGATAGGACCTTGGCGGGAAGTTCGGCGAGCGGGACGCGGAGTTGTTCGCCGCGCTGCATGAGCTTGACCGTCGCCTCTGCGGCGGCGGCCTCTTCGGTGCCGATGATGACGACGGCTTGGATGCCGCGCTGGTCGGCGTAGCGAAGTTGCTTCCCGAGTTTCGCCTCCTCCAGATAGACCTCGGTGGGGATGCCGGCAGCCCGGAGCTGCGACGCCGCGCGAAGTGCGGGCGCGAGTACGTCCGATCCCATCGGTGCGACAAGCACCCGCGTCGGCGTCTTTACCGCCTCGACGAGGCCGAGTTCGGTCATTCCAGAGAAGAGGCGGTCGATGCCGACAGAGATGCCGACGGCGGGCATGTTGCGGCCGAGGAAGGTCGAGATGAGGCCGTCATATCTGCCGCCGCTCATCACGCTGCCGAGGTCGGGGAGGTCCATGAGAAACGTCTCGAAAACAATGCCCGTGTAGTAGTCCAATCCGCGAGCGATGCTCAAGTCCACCCGCAGGCGGTCCTTGGGGACGCCGAGGGCGGAAGCATGGCCGATCACCTGGCGGAGTTCGGCGACGCCGGCAGCGCCCGAGCGGGACGATCCGACGCATCGTTCCGCAGCGGCGAGGATATCGTCAGTCGTCCCCCGAAGGCCAATCAGTTCGAAGATGCGGTCGATTACATCCTGCGCAAGTCCGTTTTCGGACGCGAGCAGTTCGCGGACGGTCGCTTCGCCCATTGCGGGCAGTTTATCGATGGTGCGGAGCACGTGCGGCCCGATGCTTTCGTCGTGCCGCTCGAAGACGACCTTTTCCAGGAGGCCGGAGAGGATTTTGCGGCTGTTGATTCGGATCTCGAAGTTGCTGACGCCGAGGGTCGAGAGGACGTTGTTGGCGACGGCGACGCATTCGGCGTCGGCGAGCAAGCTGGCCGTGCCGACGATGTCCACGTCGCACTGGAAGAACTCGCGGAAGCGACCTTTGGCGGGCTTTTCGGCGCGCCAGACGGGGGCGATCTGGTATCGCTTGAACGGCATCGGCAGGTTGCCGTATTGCGCGGCGACGCGGGCGAGCGGGACCGTCAGGTCGTAGCGGAGGCAAACGTCCCGGCCGCCGTTGTCGGTGAAGCGATAGAGCAGGCGTTCGGCGTCCTCGCCGCATTTGCCGAGGAGGATGTCCGCGTATTCGAGGGCGGGCGTCTGGGCGGGAGCGAAGCCGTATCGCTCGAACACCTCGGCGATGGTGTCCATCATCCGCTTCCGTGGGATCATCTGTTCCGGAAGGTAATCGCGGAAGCCCTTCAGCACTCTCGGTTCGATAGTTTTCATTTCGACAACATTCTATGGGCGGGGGTGCGGAAGTAAAGGGAAAACAGGGCGGGAGTTTGGGCGCTTGCTGAGGGCCGCTCCCGTTTGGTAGCATTGTTTTTGCGGTTGCATGACGTTCGCCGGCCACTGGGTGATGAAAGGAAATGCCGTGTCAGAAAAGGTGAAGGTGGGAATCATCGGCGTCGGGCAGATTGGCAAACACCACGTCGAGCGCTACCGCCAGATTCCGGCGGTCGAGATTGTTGGCGTTGCAGATATCAACGAGGCGGAGGCGCGCCGCGTTGCGGAAGAGGCGCGGGCGCGATACGTGTTCAAGAACTTCCGCGACCTGCTGGCGGTCGATGAAATTCAGGCCGTGGATGTTTGCCTGCACAACAATCTGCACGCGCCTGTTGCCATCGCGGCGATGGAAGCGGGAAAGGATGTTTATTGCGAAAAACCGCTTGCTGGGAGCTACGCCGACGCACGGGCGATGCTGGACGCGCGCGAGCAGACGGGGCGGAAGCTCATGATGCAGCTGGCCACCGTGTTCTCGAAGGAGGCAAAGGCGGCGCGGCGGCTCGTGCAGGAAGGGCTTCTCGGGCGGCTCTATTACGCGCAGTCGAGTTATTACCGGCGGCGGGGCCGCCCGTTTGTTGATGGCTACGGGACGGCGAACTTCGTCCAGAAGAAGGTCGCAGCCGGAGGCGCGCTCTTTGATATGGGCGTTTACCATATTGCTCAGATTCTCTACTTGCTGGGCAATCCGGGCGTTATCACGGTGAGCGGCGCGACACATCAGGAAATCGCAATGTATGAGGATCGGCGCGCGGCGAGCGGCTACGACGTCGAGGAACTGGGCGTCGGCTTTGTTCGGCTCGAAGGCGGCGTTTCGTTCTTTATCGAAGAGGCATGGGCGATTCATCTTCCCGCGGGCGCTGCCTCGAAGGTTGTCGGCTCCCGCGGCGGGCTTTCTCTCGAACCTTTCGCCTTTCATACGACCATCGCCGATATGGAAGCGGATCAGACGTTCGACCTCAACTCCGCCGACCGGCGCTGGCACAGCTGCCTTCGAGATTACGACGCCTACGACAGCCCGCAGAGCCACTGGGTTGCCGTGCTTCAGGGCCGTGTCGAACTCATTGATACGGCGGCGCTTGGCCTGCGGATGATGCAGATTGCGGAGGGCATCTATCTTTCACAGCGGCTTGGCCGCGAGGTGACGGCGGCCGAGGTCGAGGCCGCTTCCGTTTCCACTGCGGTCCGTGACCTCTGATTGCTGCCGCCGTCCTGCGCCTCGGGCACGGTTCGTTTTTGATTTGGCGCGGGGTGCGCTACAATCGCGGTGTGGGGGACGAGGAGGTAAGCCATGCGAACTTGGCCGTTTTTCCTGTTGCTGTTGAGCGCGGTGTGTGCGGCGCAAACTGAGCGCGTCCGCCCTGCGGTTGTGGCGGGCTCGTGGTATAGCAATGATCCGAAGAAGTTGCGTGAGGAGATCCACGGCTATTTTGCTCTGGCGCCGAAGGTCGAGCTCGGCGGTCCGGTTATCGCGTTGATTTCGCCCCACGCGGGCTACCAGTTTTCCGGCCGGTGTGCCGCCGCGGCGTATGCGCTGCTGCGGGGGCGCGACGTGCGCCGTGTCATCGTGTTGGCTCCCTCGCATTACGTGGCGTTCTATGGCGGCTCGATTGCGGACGTCGATTTCTACGAGACGCCGCTGGGCAAGATTCCACTCGACCGCAAGGCATGCGATGCCATACTCAAATCGCCTCTGGTCGAAACGGTCGCAAGGGCGCATCAGCGCGAGCATTCGCTGGAGATGCAGCTTCCGTTTCTTCAGGTTGCGTTGGAGCGGTTCCAGCTTGTGCCCATTGTGCTCGGACAACTTCGGGACGAGGATTATCCGAAGCTCGCGGACATGCTGCGGGACCACATGGACGCGCACACGGTCGTTGTCGCAAGTTCCGACTTCACGCATTATGGGCGGGCGTTCGATTATGCGCCTTTCCGCGACGATGTTCCGGAGAATATCGAAAAGCTCGATAAGGGGGCAATCGAGTTGGCCCTCAAACTGGATTCGGCGGGATTTCGGCAATACGTGGCGAAGACAGGCGCGACGATCTGCGGCCGCGTCCCCATTGCTCTGCTGCTCGAAACGCTCACGCCCGATTGCCGCGGCAAGCTGGTAAACTACTACATGTCCGGCGAACTGAACAACGATTTCAGCCATTCGGTGAGCTACGCGTCGGTTGCCTTTGCCGTTGGCCCTGGGGAGGTAAGCGCTCAGGGACAAAAGAAGCTGCTCGAAATCACGCGGGAGACGCTGCGGGCGACGCTTGCGGCCAAGGACCTTCCGGCGTTCGATGTGCCCGAAGAGGAGTTGCAGGTCAAGCGCGGTGTCTTCGTCACATATAAGAACAAGGGGCGGCTTCGCGGCTGCATCGGGCGTTTCGAGACGACGGAGCCGCTTTGGAAGGTCGTGCGGCACATGGCTGTTGCGTCCGCGCGGCACGACCTGCGTTTTGTGGACGATCCGGTGGTTCTGCGCGAGGAGCCGAACATCGATATCGAGATTTCGATTCTCTCGCCAATGACGCGGATACGCGATCCGCTCGCTTTCATTCCCGGAGTGCATGGGCTGTATGTTCGGCGGGGTGACCGGGCGGGCACGTATCTTCCGCAGGTCGCCGAGGAACTCGGCGCCGACAGGCGGACGTTCATCTCACACCTTTGCCGCAACAAGATCGGCCTTCCTGCCGACGCGTGGAAGGACCCGGGCACGGAGGTGTTCATCTACTCCGCTCAAGTGTTCGGGGACAAGCAGGAGTGAGGGGCCCCACCCCGTGCAGGCAGCTCTCCCGTCTCCTGTCGGGGCGGGCGAAGTTGCTTTCCCTGTCGTCTTCTCCGACGCAACTTCTACTTGGGGACAGGATACTGCGGGGCGCGGATGGCCTGCGTTTCGTCCTCTTCGGCCGGCAGGCCTCGTCTTCTGCGCTCCTTGCTTGCTGGTGTCGGAGGGCGGAAATGGTATTTGATGGTGAGGTTGAACTCGATGGGGGGAGCGACGTCGCCCATAATCTGCTCGTATCGCTCGGTCAGCACACGCGAGAGCGCGTCGTGAACGGTGACGATGTTCGTGATGTCCTTGACGCGGGCTTCGACGTTGCCCGCTGATGGGACTTGCGTCTGCTTGTCGATCACAAGACGCACGCGGACGTCGTGAACCTCCGGCAGGGACTTCGCGGTGTGGCGGAGCGATTCTTCGATGGCGGCCGCGTGAACGCGGATGCTGCCGGTTCCGCTCTTGAGCACGATGTAGTTCCGTACGTCGCGCTTGATGGTTTTGAAGAACTTGATGACGGCCATTGCGATTAGGCCGAATCCGAGGAGAAGGCCGGCGACCTCAGCCGCCTCGTTCTTGCCATCGTAGAAACTGCGGGTGGCAAGCCAAAAGAGGACGAAGCCGCCCGCGAGGACAAGCGCGTACTCGCAATACCGCAATTTCCTGATGGAGCTAGTCATCCTAGGGTCCTCCGGTTACGAGCGGTTGGCCGCAGGGGCTGTCTGGCCGTTTTCGAGGGCGCGGCGGCCCCCCCCGCTGTCCATCACGGATTCGACGAACTTCGTATCGACCCGCCCTGAAAGGAAAGCACTGTGGCCGAAGATGTCGAGGTAGAGCGGGATGGTCGTCTTGATTCCCTCGATGACGTATTCTTCGAGTGCGCGGCGCATGCAGGCGATGGCCTCGCGGCGATTGCGCCGATGCACGATGAGTTTGCCGATGAGCGAATCATATGCAGGGGAGACGGTGAAGCCAGCGTAGGCGTGGGAATCCACGCGAACGCCCGGCCCGCCGGGAGCGTAGTATTTCGTGATCTTCCCCGGGGTCGGTTGGAACGTTGCTGGGTCCTCGTCGTTGATCCGGCACTCGATGGCCACCCCCTGTATCTTCACGTCTTCCTGCCGCAAACTCAATCGCTCGCCGGATGCGATGCGGAGCTGCTCGCGCAGGATGTCCACACCTGTCACCATCTCCGTAACCGGGTGCTCGACCTGAATGCGGCAGTTCATCTCGATGAAGTAGTAGTGACCGGACGCATCGACGAGGAATTCGACCGTGCCCGCGCCATAGTAATTTACCGCTTTTGCGATCGCAATGGCGGCCTGTCCGAGGCGATGCCGCATGTCGTCGTCCACCGAAGGGCAGGGGGCCTCCTCGATCAGTTTCTGGTGCCTTCGTTGCAGACTGCAATCCCGGTCGCCGAGGTGGATGACGTTCCCGTGCTGGTCGCCGAGAAGCTGAATTTCGACATGACGGGCACCCGTTATGTATTTCTCGACATACACGGCCTTGTCGCCGAAGGCCGCCTCTGCCTCGGCCTGGGCGATGGCGAAGCAGTTCTGTAAACTCATGTCGTTGTGGGCAACGCGCATGCCGCGTCCCCCGCCGCCCAAACCCGCCTTGACAAGCACGGGGTATCCGACCTCGTGGGCGATGGCTACGGCCTCTTCCCCGGTGGCCACGGCACCCTTGCTGCCGGGGACAATCGGAACGCCGGCGTTGGTGGCAATCTCGCGTGCGCGGACCTTATCGCCCATCAACCTCATCGCCTCGGCGGAGGGGCCGATGAACTCGAGGTTGCAACTGCGGCAGACCTCAGCGAACCGGCTCACTTCGGACAGGAAACCGTAGCCGGGATGGATCGCCTCGACGTCCGTGACTTCGGCGGCCGAGATGATGGCGGGGATGTTCAGATAACTCTGTTCGCTTGGCGCCGGGCCGATGCAGATTTTTTCGTCTGCGAAGTTCAGGTAGATTGCATCCTGGTCGGCCTCGGAATATGCCGCCACAGTCGATATTCCCAGCTCGCGGCAAGCCCGGATGATTCGCAGCGCGATTTCGCCACGTGCGCAAATCAGGATTCGCGAGAACACGGGCTACTCCGTGGTGGTGAGCAGAAAGAGCGGCTGACCGTATTCGACCGGCTCGCCGTTCTCAACGAGAATCTTGGCTACTCGCCCCTTGCGCTCGGCTCGGATCTCGTTCATCACCTTCATTGCCTCGATGATGCAGACGACGGTGTCTTCGTCAACGGTGTCCCCCGGATTCACAAGTGGGTCCGCGTCTGGCTTGGCGGATAGGTAGAATGTGCCGACCATCGGCGAGGTGATCGTGAACGTCCCAGCGCTCGGTTCTGGCTCGACCGATGGCGCATTGGAAACAGCGGGGGATGGGGAAAGCGGTGGCTGGGACAGAGGGGCGCCGGGCAGGAGCTCACGCTGCGGAACCGAGCCGCCGGTCTTCTTGAGCTTGACGTGGGCTCCCTCGACATCAAGCTCCAATTCCGCGAGGGCGTTCTCTTTCATGAAGGCGGCAAGTTCGTCCAGCAGGCCACGAATTTCTCTTGTGTCCATCGGAATCCTCTGACGGGGCTTATGAGGCCGCGCCCACCCGGCTCAGGTATTGTCCCGTCCTCGTGTCGATTTGAATCACGTCTCCTTCGTTGATGAAGAGGGGAACGTTGATAACGCCGCCGGTTTCAAGCGTGGCCGGCTTCATCACATTGGTCGCCGTATCGCCCCGGAATCCCGGTTCCGTCTTTGCGACGCGGAGTTCGACAAACGTCGGGACCGAGATGTCGAGCACGGCGTCCTTGTATCGCGTAACCGTGACCCGCATGTTCTCTTTCAGGTAAGGCGCGATTTGCTTGCAACGTTCCGCTGGCAAAGAGAACTGCTCGTAGGTTTCCGGGTCCATAAAGTAATAGTTGATACTGTCTCGATAGAGGTATTCCTGCTCCTTGCGTTCGACAATCGCGGGCTCGATATCGTCCTTCGAGCGAAATGTGTGTTCCAATATGGCGCCGGATACAAGGTTCCGCAGTTTGGTTCGCGTGAACGCGCTGCCCTTGCCGGGTTTTACGTGCTGAAAATACTCCACCCGCCACACTTCGCCGTTGTGGAGAATGGTCATCCCGTTCTTCAGCTCGCTGCCGCCAATCACTCGCTGCTACCCTCCGATAATGGCGTCTTCGATCCGTTTCGCCGCGTGTGACAGCACCTCGACGCCTCGCGCCGTCACAAGCACGTCGTCTTCTATCCGAACCCCGCCGAGCCCGGGTATGTAAATGCCCGGCTCGACGGTGAACACCATGCCCCGCTTCAGCACGGCGCTCGAAAGGGGACCGATTGTCGGCCCCTCGTGCACTTGCATTCCGATCCCGTGTCCGAGGCCGTGTCCGAATCGTCGGCCAAGCCCTGCCCGCGCGATGTGCTTGCGCGCCGCAGCGTCGACCGACTTCGCAGCAACGCCCGGCCGAATCCGGCGGATGGCGCGCTGTTGCGCTTCGAGCACAACCTCATACAGCCGCCTGAATCGAGCTGAAATCTTATGGTGGAAAAGCACACGTGTCAAGTCGCAAACATACCCTGCCCCCGCGACGCCCCAGTCCAGGAGCACGGTATCGCCGCTCCGCATGCGGCAGTCAGTCGCCCGCGCGTGCGGGAGCGACCCACGGGGTCCGAAGGCGACGATGGGGGGGAACGCCATTCCATCGAAGCCGAGCGTCCGGGCGAAATACTCCATTTCCGCAGCGACATCGAGCTCACGAATGCCCGGCACGAGGAACTTTTTGGCGTGCTCGAAGCATTTTTCGGCCGCGGCAATGCAGGAGCGGATCGCGCGCACTTCGGCGGCGTCTTTCACGGAGCGGAGGTCTTCCACGACACCGCTCGTCGGGACGATCTCCGCCATCCTCAACGCCGCCCGCAGCCGGTCTGCCGACTCGAGCGTCATCGAGCCGCTTTCAACACCGAGCCGCGCGATGCCGAGTCGCTTCGTTTCTCGAGCCACGGTGTCGGCCATGCTCTTTCGTCTCTCAACGACGCGATACCCGGCGCATTCTGCGGCTGCCTGTTCGACATATCGGAAGTCGGTCAGGAAGAGTGCGTCGGAGGGTGTGATA
>CAZBRH010000047.1:14561-20694 GCA_964494245.1 uncultured Planctomycetota bacterium
ACAGCCGCCTCACGCGACAAATGCTGGGCACCTCAAAAACTCCCGTCCCATTCCACCACCGGCTTTGCGAGGCCGTGTTCCGCCAGATGTGCTCTTGTGCATTTATGCTCCCCTGTTCCTGTGCTTCCCCAACGCACGTGGTAGCCGGGGTCTTCTTCCGGCATGATGTTGCATCCGCCGAGGAGGCAGGCCGCGAGCAGCAGCAAAAGCCGGAATCTCATACGGTGATCCTTTCGTCGGCCAGAGCAGCCATTGCCTTCCGATATTTCCGCCGGATTGGGGCGACTACGTGCCGAATGAATTCGCTGACCTGAGCAGGGGCGCGGCCGATGAACCGCCGGGCATCGGCGACAGCGGCAAGCTGGGGCCGGACGGCCGCGAACGCCGGGTCTGCGGCCAGCCGGTCGAGCAGGTCGTTGTCGAGTCCCTTTTGCTTGACGGCGGTTGCGGCGGCTTGGGAGTGCATCCGGATGCGTTCGTGCAGCACTTGTCGGTTTCCGCCGGCCTTGACGGCGGCCATCAGGATGTCCTCGGTCGCCATGAACGGAAGCTCGGCCGCGAGGTGGTTCGCTATCTGCGCCTTGTTGACGACGAGTCCGTTGGCAACGTCGATGCAGAGGTTGAGCACCGCGTCCGTCGTGAGGAACGCCTCGGCGATGGCAATGCGGCGGTTCGCACTGTCGTCGAGCGTCCGTTCGAGCCATTGCGTCGCAGCGGTAATCGCCGGGTTCTGCGCGGCGGCGATGACAAGGCGGGACAGCGCGCAAATCCGTTCGCATCGCATTGGATTTCGCTTGTATGGCATGGCCGACGAGCCGACCTGCTTCTTGCCGAAGGGTTCTTCGATTTCCTTCATTCCGGCGAGCAGGCGGATGTCTGTTGCCATTTTGCTGGCCGATTGTGCGATGCCGGAGAGCGCGGCGAGTGCCTGCGCGTCCACCTTCCGCGGGTAGGTTTGACCGGTGACGGCGAACACGGAGTCGAAGCCCATCTTCTTGGCGACGAGTTTTTCGAGGCGGACGACCTTCCGGTCGTCGCCGTCGAATAGCGAGAGGTAGCTCGCCTGCGTGCCGGTGGTGCCCTTGACGCTGCGGAAGCGGAGCCGCGCGAGCCGCGCTTCGATTTCTTCGATGTCGAGAGCGAAGTCCTGTGCCCAGAGGCACGCGCGTTTGCCGACGGTGGTGGGCTGGGCGGGCTGGTAGTGTGTGAAGCCGAGCGTGGGTAGCGCCTTGTGTTTTGATGCGAAGCGACCGAGCAAATCGATGACTTTTGCGAGCTTGGCGAGCACGAGGCGCATGGCCTCGCGCATCTGGATCAACTCGGCGTTGTCCGTGATGCAGCAGCTTGTGGCGCCGAGATGGATGATGCCCGCGGCCTTCGGGCATTGCTTTCCGAACGCCTTGACGTGCGCCATCACGTCGTGCCGCGTCTCCTTCTCGATGCGTTCGGCGACGGCGTAGTTGACGTTGTCCACCGCACGTTTCATTTCGTCGATCTGGGATTGCGTGATGGGAAGGCCGAGCTCGCGCTCCGCCTCGGCCAGCGCGACCCAGAGCCGTCGCCACGTGCGAAACTTGAACTCGTCCGAGAAGATGTGGGACATTGCGGCTCCCGCGTAGCGAGAGCCAAGCGGGCTTTCGTATCGGTTGCGTTCGCGCCTTGCTGCCACGAAGTTGCTCCTTCAGACTGCGGACATTGTATCCGCTGACAAACCAGATGCAACCGGCATCTTGGGGGACGCCGAGGTGCTGTTTGAGCTTCTGAGCACTTCTATTTCGGCGTCGTCCCTTTGACGGCGTCGAGAAACGGCTGCATGAGCGCCCTGGCGTCAGTTGCCCGGAGGCGCGGTGGACTCATGCGTTCCGCGTTGTGCAAAAATTCGATGGCCTTCTGCGGCTGTGCGGCGAAGGGATGCCCCCGTTCAGTGGCCGCATGAAGGATGGTTGCCCAAAGTTCGTATGCCTTGCGGTCGAACGGGTCCTTGTTGCAGTAGCTGATGATGGAGCGTGTCGCGTTTTCCAGTTGGCCTTGTTGCAGGTAGAGGGCGGCGAGCATCCGCCGGACATCGGCGAGGTTCGGAGCCAGCCGGTCGACGGCCTTCGCTTCTTCGAGGGCGTCCCGGTGCCGCTCCGCGTCCGCGTAAACCTGCGCCAACTTGAGCCGCGCCTGTAGCGTCCAGAGCGTCGGCCAGCGAACGTCGGGCAGTGAGTCCCACAGTCCCGGCCAGACGCTGCGGACGAGCTGCTCCCACGGCCAGCTCATTCTGATGGCTTCGTTGAGCGCCCGAGCGCGACGGTCCCATTGGTTGCGCGGCTTGTGCTCCGCGCGGCGCAGATGGATTTGCCCACAAAGCGGCTTTACGGCGGTCAACATGTAGATTGCAGCAAACGTGCAAAGCAGGGCGGCCGCCCACCCCTTCTTGAACGCCGGTGCGCTTGTTCGCGGTTGGTGCCGGGCGCCGGAGGATATGCCTGCGACCAGCGCAAGCGCGAGCACAAGGTGCACTGTGCATTCTGGTTGGTGGATGGACTCCGAGATAAGTCCCTGCGCCAGCATTCCCGCTGCACCGCAGACGAGGCCCCGCAGGAGAATCGGGTCCTTGCCTTTGGCGTCGTGCACCGCGCGGGAGGCGCAGCGGAACGCGCGGACAAAGAGCCATATGCTGAGGGCGAGCCCAACGGCACCTAGCTCCACAGCGACGTGCAGGGGCAGGCAGTGCGCCTTGTCCACTGTGTTGGTTGCGTATTGGTGTGCCGCGTATCCAATCGGGTGCACCCGCGCATACTCGACGAAAAACGTGCCAAGTCCGAAGCCGAACAGGGGGCGTTCTCTTGCAAGTTCGAGAGCGCCGCTCCACAGCGCCGGCCGGATGCCAAGCTGGCGACGCAGCCAGATGTCCCACTGGCACGGCCAAAGCTCGGGCGCCAGCACGGGCCAGAGCGCCCCCAGAATCGCCAGAACCGCCAATACCTCAAGTGCGGACCGGCGTGCTCTTCCAGGAAGCGAGAAAACGAGGACCATAACAACGGCCCCGGCTCCAGCCGCCAGCCCACTCGCTGACTGACTCACCAGAATCGCCGTGCCGCACAAGCACATCACAACGGCGCCGAAGGCCCCCGCGGCGGGAGACACTTTCCGGGCAATGGCCGAGGCAGCGTATGCGGCGCCCACGGCCATCGGAACGATGGCGAAGGCGGCAGCGACATTGGGATTCTCGAACGGATATGCTTTCATGTGGGTTTCGGCTTGTCCATAGCAGACTACATAGGCAATGCATGCACCTGTCGCCGCGGCACCATAGAGCAGAACAAAGGGGCGCCGCGCCTCAGCCGATGCGAACAGCGACGCAAGGCCGGCGGCCGCGGCGGCCATGTATGCGAGTTCAATGAGGGGACGGAGTACGGCCCAGGGCTGGGCGGACCACATGGCGCTCATCGCGGCCCAGACGAGGAGGAGAACCATCGGGATGACAACAGCAGATACGCCCCGGAGCTCGTGTGCGGGGTGGAGGCGCTTCAGCAGGATGCGGCACCAGGCGAGCAATGCCGTTGTTTGAAGGACAAAAAGCTTGAGGTAGGACCACGCGTATGTGACGTTGAGGTTGCAGAGGAATGGCATTGCCAAGAGGAGCAAGAAGACAAGCGCGGCGAGGGCATCAGGTCGGGAATCGGAGATGGGCTCTGCATGTAAATTCTTCGGGTCTCTGGGGATTCGTGGCATCGAACAACTCCGTCCACTGCCACGGTATGTTATCAGAACTGCTTGACAGTTCAAGGGATGCAGGGGGACAGGGGATGGCGGTTATGGCTTGAGACCGTGTTGTTTGTGGTGTGATTTTGTTTGCATTGCATGAAATTTTGTGGTATAAGTACTTGCTCAGACGGGACGGCCGATGCGTCCCGACGCGCATGTTCTTTGACAACCGAATAGTGGAAGCGGCAAACTCGTTGCACAGAAGCGGGATCATGCAGCAGTTTCCTGCGCGAGCAGAGGAATTGTTGTGGTCAAGCTACTCAAGGTGCGCGGTGGATGCCTTGGCGCCAAGAGCCGATGAAGGACGTAGCAAGTTGCGATAAGCCCCGGGGAGCTGCTAGCAGGCCGTGATCCGGGGATTTCCGAATGGGGAAACCCGCCGGGAAGTAAAAAGCCCGGCGCTCTGCGCTTTGCGCGTAGAGCGGCAACGCGGGGAACTGAAACATCTTAGTACCCGCAGGAAAAGAAAGAAAACTCGACTCCCTTAGTAGCGGCGAGCGAAAGGGGACCAGCGCCCCCTACGGGGGGCCAGGCCTAAACCGGTTGTGTGTTGGTAGCCCGCAGGCGCTGCACAACCGGGGTCGTGGGAGCCGCCAGCCCTGTTGCGGCGGGGCACAGGTTTGACAAAGGCGTACGAAGCGGAAATGGTTGGAAAGCCATCCCAAAGAGGGTGATAGGCCCGTATGCGTAAGGAAGCCTTCCTGGGCGGAGTTCCCAAGTACGGCCGGACACGTGGAACCCGGTCGGAATCCGGGGGGCCCACCCCCCAAGGCTAAGTACTCCTTGGCGACCGATAGTGAACCAGTACCGCGAGGGAAAGGTGAAAAGCACAGTGGCGAGCTGAGTGAAATAGTACCTGAAACCGCGCACTCGCAAGCGGTCGGAGCACTATGGCCGGCCTTCGGGTCGGCAATGTGTGACGGCGTACCTTTTGCATAATGGACCGGCGAGTTACCGTGCGCTGCCAGCTTAATCCCGTCTCGGGAGAAGGCGTAGCGAAAGCGAGTGTGAATAGCGTGACCCAGTAGCGCGCGGTAGACCCGAATACGCGTGATCTATCCATGGCCAGGCTGAAGCGGATTTAACCATCCGTGGAGGGCCGAACGTACTAGAGTTGAAAATCTAGGCGATGAGCTGTGGATGGGAGCAAAAGACTAACCAAACGCGTCAATATCTGGTTCTCTCCGAAACATATTTAGGTATGTCCTCGTGAACTACCCGGCGGGGGTAGAGCACTGAATGAGTTGAGCGGGAGCTAATCCTAGCCAACCCAATCAAACTCCGAATACCGCCGGAGACTACCACGGGAGTCAGACGGTGGGGGATAAGCTTCATCGTCAAGAGGGAAACAGCCCAGACCGCCGGCTAAGGCCCCTCAGTCGTGCTCAGTGATAAAGGAAGTGAGGTTGCAAAGACAGCTGGGATGTTGGCTTAGAAGGAGCCATCATTTAAAAAGTGGGTAACTCCTTACCAGTCGAGCAACCTCGCGCCGATAATGGACGGGACTAAGCACGATGCCGAAGCCGCGGACCTGCGGTCGCTCTCGGGCGGCCGCGGGTGGTAGGAGAGCGTTCCACTCTGGAGTGAAGGGGTACCGTGAGGAGCCCTGGACCGTGTGGAAGTGACTATGCCGGTACGAGTAGCGAGAAGAAGGGTCAGAATCCCTTCCGCCGAAAACCTAAGGGTTCCTGGGGCAAGGTAAGTCCGCCCAGGGTTAGCCGGATCCTAAGGCGAGGCCGAAAGGCGTAGTCGATGGACAGAAGGTCAACATTCCTTCGCCACCCAAAATGCGTTTCTCCTTCGGGAGAGCAGCGATGGGGGGACACTTTGGGCTAGGTCGCGAAAGGCGTTAGCTGCCTCGTTAAATGCCATAGGAGGGTTCCCAGGCAAATCCGGGAGCCACATACTCCGAAGGGCATGCGAAGGGCGAAAGCCTTATTAAGAGACCGATGCCTGGAGTCGAGAAAATCCTCTAGCGAGCATTCTGGGTGTCCGTACCGCAAACCGACACAGGTAGGTGAGGTGAGAATCCCAAGGCGCGCGAGCGACTCTCCGTCAAGGAACTCGGCAAATTGGATCCGTAACTTCGGGATAAGGATCGCCACGGTAGGGTGAGCCCCTTCACGGGAGCAGCCCGATGTGGCCGCAGCGAAGAGGGTCAAGTGACTGTTTACCAAAAACACAGGACTGTGCTAAGTCTGACAGACGACGTATACAGTCTGACAAGTGCTCGGTGCCGGTAAGTCAAAGGGATGGGTCAATCCCGGTTCGCCGGGAGGCAGCCCTGAACCAAAGCTCCGGTTAACGGCGGCTCTAACTATGAGAGTCCTAAGGTAGCGAAATTCCTTGTCGGGTAAGTTCCGACCTGCACGAATCTTGT
>CAZBRH010000048.1:0-4234 GCA_964494245.1 uncultured Planctomycetota bacterium
CAACACAGTCCATTCTAGCAGGACCGGAGGAACGCCCGTCCTTTACGATATCAAGACTGTCCAAATGACGGAAAACGAGGACGGCTGCTTCGTTTCGCCCCGCAAAAAAGTTGTCTGTCCTCGTTTTCCCGCCTATATAATCGGCGGACGGTTCCACAGAGGATTCACTGCGCATGTCTCACCTGCTCGCGCCGAACGCTGGACGTCGTGGCCGGGCGGAGCTGCTCGCGGCCGGGTTGGCGGCTCTCGCCGTGCTCGCGCTGCTCATCCCCGTGTTGCGGCGGACGTATCAGATGTCGCTGATTGTTCGCTGCCGTGCGCAGCTTGAACGGATTTTTGCGGCGGTGCGGAACTATGCTCTGAACTACGACGGGTATCCGCCGTGTGGTGATGCGGTGGACCCTGCGCAGGGCTGGCGGCAGCGGGTCGAGTCGTTCCTTGATGAGCCGCTCGGCGCGCGAGGCCGGACGTGGCGCTGCCCGGCGGGAGGGGGCTACGTTGCGAACGCCGGCCTCTGGCGGCCGCCCCACCGCGCGCTCGACGACTTCATGTTGACGCGACAGATCGGGGTTGTGGCCGATGGCAGCGGGCCTGCCGGCGGCGACGTCGGCGATTTCGAGAGCATCGATTGGCGCCACCGCGCCGGCGCGAACATCGTTTTTCTCGACGGCCACGTGGACTGGGTTCCATTTGACCGTGCGTCGATGGTCCGGGAGCACTGGAATCGGCCGCAGTGAAGGACGCATGGCGGGAGGAGGACGGCGGAATCGTGGTCGGGCGAATCAGCGGTTATGCGGGGCCTGGGTCGGCGTTGTGCTGGATTCGCCGTTGCGTCCTTCCGTTGTCGCTGTCTGCTTTTCAGCAAGGGCTCGGTGGCGTGCGGCGCGGCGGGCGCGGGCGAACTCGCGGACGCGGTGGGACTCGACGACAATGAGGTATGTGAGCGCGTAAGTGGGCGCGGCTGGAAAAAACCCGGCTGTGCTGCCGGAAAAGAGTCCCCGAAGCGCTCCCGCGCGAACACATCGCCCGGCCTGTGCGAGCAGCGCCCGTAGGCCGCGGCCGAGGTCAACCGGGGAGCCGAGCAGTTGGAGGACGCGCTCGCCGACGCGGCACGTAAAATAATATAGAGGAACATATGTTATCGGATTCGAGATGCAGGTGCCGGCCGCTGCGGCGACGGCGCTCGCGCGGCAGAGCAGCGCGACGGGGATGCACGTGATGAGCTGAAGCCCCGGCGGCATCAGCGTCCCGAACAAGACGCCGAGTGCGGCGCCGAGCCCGACGCGGTGCGGGCTGGCTTCAAGCTGGACGATGCGCCGGTAGAGCTGCCGGCGCCAGCGTTGTATCCTCCGCATCGCGTCCTCCGCACTCCTCCGCCGCGCCGGGCCTGTTGCGGCGCGACGGCCGCGCGCTCGGCACGGGCCTGATTATATCCAGCAAGAAATCGCGGCGCAAAACTTGACTTTCGGCGCGAAAAGGGGTAGCTTACTTGCGGGGACTGACTGCCGCCCACTCGGATTGAATGCGAGGCATTAGCCATGCGAGCTTGCTACAAGTGCGGGGCTGAAATCGCTGCGCGCGAGCGCGTGCCCTTCAAGGAACTTTGCCCAAAGTGCGAGGCCTTTCTTCACTGCTGCCGCAACTGCCGGCTCTATGACCCCCACGCGCATAACCATTGCATGAGCCGGACGACGGAGTTCGTCGCAGACGTCGAGCGGGGAAATTTTTGCGACGAATTTGAGTTCCGCGAGATTGAACCGCCGAGGTCTGCCGCACGGGAGGCCGCCCAGAATGGTGCGAGAGAAGCGCCGCCAGCGGCTCCCGCCGCCAGAGAGTCCCGCAACATTAGCGCACGCGAGAAGTTCGAGAACCTTTTCAAGAAATAGAACCGCCGCAGCAGCGCCCACGGTGCCGCGGGAGTGCCGACACAGGGGGTGTTCGCTGACGACAGCGCTGTTTCCCCAAGACAACAGTCAATAAATCGGGCGCCGGCAACGAGTTGGGCAACGCGCGCGTTGCCGACCGGCATCACCATGTTTAGATTTCGCAACACTCTGATCTAATCAAAAAGCCCCCGAACAGTTTTCGGCGCAGCATAACTTCAAGCGGGAAAGGATGTTGCGAACCAGCCAGCCCTGTTGCGCCGTTCAGGGCACGCGGTGTGCTTCTTTACTGTATAAGGAAAAGTTCGTCCCGCGGCAGCCGGGCGCGGCGTGTCGCTACGCCCGACGCCGTGGGCGGGCAGCGTGAGCGCAAGAACCGCGGCGGCACGGGCGGCATGTGCGCGAAGGACGCCGCTTCGAGTGGCGAAGGGTGATTCTATGCAAAGATTCTCGCGGCGGCCGGCCGCGAGGGACAACTTTGGCTGTTGCTGCGGCCTGACCGCGCGAGGAGGCCTGCGCCGTCGGTGGGGCTTTCTTGCACGGGCCGCGTGCGGGCGCGCGCTGCGCACTTGGGCAAGCAGTTGCGCCGTCGCTCTGTGATGCTGCCGCGTCGGGTGCAGCCAGAAGCGAGCACAGAAGGAAAAGAGACGGAGGTTGCGGTGGTGAATCAAGAACGTGGTTGGAAGGTGTTGCGTTCCTTCCTTCTTGCTGGCGTGATTTCGTTGTTCCTGGGCTTGGGGGGCGCGCGGGCCGATACGCTCTCGCAGGTGGCGGCGGCGATTGGGGCCGGTGCGTTCTATGACCTCGGCTATACCGGCACAAGGGCGCTCATCGGCAACGTCGAGGCGGGGCACGTTTGGACCGGCCATCAGGCGCTTGACGACGGGCGCGTGCAATACCAGATTCACTGGACGGGCGTGAACGGGACGACTTTCACGGTTCACTCGCACGCTACGCAGGTGGGCGGGGTGATGGTGGCCGAGAACAATGCGACCACCGGCCCCGGCATCGCTGCGGGGGCGACGCTGTGGAGCGGCCAGATAGCGACGAGCTTCGGCTCCGGCGGCTCCTTCTCGATTTCCGGCAATTCGCTCCTCTATCCCCTGATGGTCTTTGGCGAGGAGGGCATCAATTCGCAGGGCGTGGTCAAGGGGCCGGGCGCGAGGACCGTGGACGTAATCAACTCGAGTTGGGGAGGGGCCGACAACACGGGGAACACAATCATCAATGTAATCTACGACTACCTCGCCAATGCCTGTGGCGTCACGATGGTCGCGGCGGCGGGGAATGCGGGCCAGGGCGCTGGCACGGTGGGCGCTCCGGCCAACGGCTGGAACGTCATTGCCGTCGGCGCCGTCGGCCCGAACGAGACGGTAACGACTTGGTCAAGCGGCGGCCCGACCGGGTCGTTTAACCTGCCGGGGACGCGGACGAAGCCGGACATCGTGGCGCCGGGCGTCTCCATCACGATGCCGACGACCGGCGGGTCTGCGAACTATGCGACATCGAGCGGCACGAGCTTCGCCTCGCCGGTCGTCTCCGGCGCTGCCGCCCTGCTCATTGACGTGGGCAAGGACACCGGCCGCTCGACCGATCCGCGGCTGGTCAAGGCGGTCCTGATGAACTCGGCCAAGAAGTTGAACGGGTGGACCCAAGAGGTCGCCACGCACCCGAACACCAGCACGGTCATCAACTACACGCCGCTCGACAGCGCCCAGGGCGCGGGGATGGTGAACCTGACGGCGGCTCTCGACCAATACCTGGCGTCCACAGGCACAGGCGCCGGCGCCGGCACCGTCGGCATCGTCGGCTGGGACGTCAACACGGTCGGGCTGGGCGACCCGCGCGACTACCTCATCAACACGACGCTGTTCGCCGGAGATACCGTCACGGCCACGCTTGTCTGGTTCATGGACCGCCGCGTCGAGGGCTACGATTCGTCGAGCGCGAATCCGTTTGCCTCCACGTCGTTCTACAACGACAGTTTTGATGACCTCGACCTGCTGCTTTACTTGGCCGATTCCGACGGCAATCCTGTCGGCGATCCCGTTGCGGCGTCCATCAGTGGCTGGGACGTCAACAACCCCGACGCGCCGGGGACGGGGCTTGACAGCGTCGAGCACCTCTATTTCACGCTGCCGCAGGACGGGCGATACATCTTGCGGGTGCTCTGGCGGCAGGAGTTGTTCGACTTTGTCGGGGACGCCCAGGCGGAGAACTACGCGCTGGCTTGGGCTTTCGACACAAACCCGCGGGAGGTTTTTGGATTCGTTGCCGAGCCGGCGGGGCTGGCCGGGCTCGGTCTTCTGGTGCTCGTTTGCCGGAGGAAGGCGAGAAGGCGTTGAGGCAAC
>CAZBRH010000048.1:4244-13921 GCA_964494245.1 uncultured Planctomycetota bacterium
GTAGACCGCGCAGCGGACGGCGGGGACCGCAGGGATGCTGTGCTCCTACGAGGAGAGACGGGCATGGCCGTGAAAAGAAGGCGCATCGGATTCGCGGCTTTGTGGTTGTGCGTCGCGCTCGTCCACGTTGGGCTTGCTGTTGCGGGGCCGATTGACGATATCGTCGCGCAGGTAAGCCAAGCGCACTACGCGGACTATCTGACGAACTACCTGTATGCGGGCACGGGATACACGCGGCAGCGGCCATCGGACGGCTGGCGAGGCGCCAAGACGAACCTTCTTAGCTTGTTCACCAGGTTCGGAATGAACGTGAATCTTGACACGGGGACTTACGGCGGCAAGGCATACAGCAACGTGGTCGCGGTCAAGCCGGGGGCGTTGGCGGCCGACATCTACCTCGTGGGCGCCCATTACGATTCCGTGAACTGCCCCGGCGCGGACGACAACGCAAGCGGCGTGGCCGGGTTGCTGGAGGCGGCTCGCGTCCTTTCGTATTACACGTTCGAGGCGACGCTCATCTTTGTCGCCTTCGACAGCGAGGAGCTCGGCCTCATCGGCAGCAAGGGCTATGTCGCCAACCATCCCAACGTCGTTGCGGCCATCGACGGGATGATCTCGATGGATATGATCGCGTTCAACGACCCGAATCCCTCTCGCAAGAACACGGCCCTCATCTATGGGAAGACGGCATCGGCGCCGGTGAAGAACGCCTTGGCGGAGGCGGTGACGCTCTACGGGGGCGGCATCTCGCCCATCATCAAGGGCGACTTGCCTTATAGCGATCACGCGCCGTTCGAGTCCGCGGGCGTGAAGGCGGCGCTGCTCATCGAGGGTGCGATGGTGTCGGGATCGTATTCCAACCCGTATTACCACAAGCCGCAGGACAGCATCGACACCCCCGGATACATCGACTACGCCTACGCGACGAACATGACCCGCGCCGTTGTTGGCTATCTGGCGACGCAGGCCGTGTTGGTGGAGCAGGCCCTTGTGCCGGAGCCGGGGGCTGGGTTCGTCCTCTTGGTGTTTGCGGCGGCAGTGTGGCGGGTTCGGCGGGCGGCTCGGTAGGCGGGGGACTGCTGCCGCAAAAAGTGCTTGCGCCGCTTGCTCTCCCGAAAAAACCAGTCCTATAATTAGAGCGGCAGAGGCGAGGCCGCCGACGTGGGCTCCGAGGCAGTGTGGGCAGTCGAGGTGCCATTCCGATGAGACGCACACGTGAGAATCGTCGGGCTGCGTTCACGATGATGGAACTTCTTCTCGCGCTGGGGATCATCATCATCTTGACCGTGATATCCGTTCCGGCGCTGGGGCCGATGCTGGGCGGGAGCAGCGTGGACGGCGCGGCGGGGATGCTCAAGGGGGCGCTGATGCACGCGCGGTACTCCGCCGTTGCCGAACGGCGCCAAGCGCTCTGCTGGGCCTTCGAGGGGTCGAGCTATGAGATGGGCTCTGTTAGTTTAAGCGGGGCCGCTACGGTCGGTGTTCCCACCGACATGAACATCCTTCTCGGGTGGACGACAGATGGTGTGAACCGCGCGGCGTGGTATACGGAGAGTTCCGGTTGGACAAGAGCAGACACGGATGGTTGCCCAGATACTCCGACGACGACCAGGCGAGTTAGTCCCGTCGGTGTCGCAAGTCACTGGGCACAGTGGACGTTCACCCTGCCGCCCGGGGAAGGAGATTTGAATGTCTACGTCTGGTATAGGGCTCACACAAACAGGACAGATGCTGCCTATTATGATGTCAAACGCACAAAGACGGAGACCACGACCTATGGTCCAAGAAGCCAGAAAACTGGTGGCGACCAATGGCTGCCTCTGGGCACTTGCAGGTTTACGGTTGCCGCATCAGATGATGACGGTGTGCGCAGTGTGAAGGTTCGTGCGAACCTCGCATCTAGCACCTATCTCGCATCCGACTCCGTAAAAATAGCAGGGACCTACAATGTAATCGTATCCATGCCCGCGAACGAGTTTGTCGACAGCCAACAGGCATGGGAGGCCGGCCAGTGGAACGGATACCGGGTGACTTGGGTGAGTTCAGACGGTCTCGCCTACACGAGAACGATTAGGACCTCCGGCGGGATCGTTGATGGGAACAAGGTCGTGGTGGACACGGATTGGTCTCCTCCGCCGGAAATCGGGGCGCCGTATCTCATCGCGCCGACCAGCCCGACCGCAGAGCCCACACAGCCCTTCACCGTCGGCAGCGGCACCACGCGCGATCCGAGCAACCCGACCGATGCGGGCAGCATGCGCTGGGACAAGCTGCCAGAATTCGCGGCCGTTTTCCCTTACCGCATCGAGGGCACGAGCGGCCACGGCACCGCGTCGAGCGAACTGGCGTTTCCCATCATGTTCACGAGCACCGGACGCGCCTGCCTGCCCAACGACTACGTAACGATCCGGATATACGACCGGCAGGAGCCAAACGACCGCAGCCGATGGCGCTACGTCCGCGTCTATCGCAACACCGGCCGCGTCGTCGTCGGCAGGACGCTGGACGATCTGAATTGAGAGCGTTGGGTTGGAGGCCATAGAGGTGAGAGGCAGGATTAGAAACCGGGAAAGGTCGGTCGCCCTCGTCCTGGCGGTGGCGATCTTGGCCGTCTTGGCGGTGGTCGGCTTCAGCTTCGCCTCGACGGCGCGGATGGAACGCGCGGCGACCTCGGCCATCCGGGACACGGCGCGGGCGCGTCTCGCGGCGCAGGCGGCGCTACTGGCCTTCCCCGGCGTCCTTCTCAAGGACGCGATGTACCAGCCGGGCCTGTCCATCGGAGGCCCGACGGCCGACCATCCAGGCGAGACGGGGCTGTTCGGGGCGAGCATGGGCAGCGACGGAGAGATCCAGACGGTGGGCAACACGTCGGTGCTCGCCGAGATGGGCACCGTGCGCGACGAGGCGAGCAAGATGAACCTGAACGCCTTCGGAAACATCTCGAAATGGTATGCTGCCAACAGGCCCGCACCGAAGACCGACGCCGACGCCGGCACCATCTCCGATCCGAACAGGGGGCTTTACCACGGCGCGAACCACCGCTTCAGCTCGTTCGAGGTCAGCTTCGAGGAATTCTTCTACCACCAGCGCTCCATGCTCTGGAGCGGCCAATCCGATGCCGTCTGCCGCATCCGCAGCGCCCGGCTCGCCATGGCCATCTGCCTCTATCGCTACGGAAACGACGGATGGCCGGGGGGCCCCGGCGATGATGACGACGACAACGAACTGCTGAGCCAAGACAAGCTCGATAACGACGGCGACGGGCTGATTGACGAGCTCAACGAAGGCATCAATGAGCCGGACGAATACAACCCGCTCGACCCCGACGGCGACGGCGACGTCAACACGTCCAACGGGCCCCTCGGTGACCGCCGGTTCGAATCCATCGCCGACTTCAAGACGGCCATCGCCACGGTCAACCTCGACGGCACCGGCGTCGCCGTCGGCTACGCCTCGGACGCCGCCGCGGAGGCCGAGCGAATCTTCCAACTTGTCCGCTCCAACCTCACCGTCCACTCGTATACGCACGACGCCCGAGCCATCTGCATCGACGACCTGCGTACGGACAAGTACGACAACGATGGCGACGGGAAGATCGACGCACACGACGCGACCGGCGTGGCAACGCTGCAAGACATCCTGAACCTTGTGCCGCCTGGCGGCAACATCCGTGACCTCAACCCCTTCGCCATCGACATCAAAGAGAGCGCCATCGATAATCAGGCCCAGGCCGTGCTTCTCTGGCTCAAGCTCCGCTACGGCGTTCGCTACCTTCAAGAGGATGGAGTGACCTACAACACGGACCCGACCCCGCTCGTAGCCGGAATGAGGGAGACAGCCACGGTGGACCCTGGCATCGAGCGCGGGCTGAAGCACGCCTTGAACATCGTCGATTACCGCGACGCCGACTGCGTTCCCACGATGATCCCCAAGGACGCTTTCGGCGCAAACGACCCTCCCCGCAACGTCTACGGAATGGAAGCGCTCCACGTGACCGAGATCGGGCGGTTCGTGGACATGGGGAGCTTCGCGCTGACGGCTGACGGCGACCCGTGGACCGGCTCTGGCACCTGCACCTATACGTGGAACGACGCCACAGACCACACGAGCGCTCTGAAGATTACGGATACGACGGCGAACGTGGCGGATCGAAAGCTGCACCTGGGCTCGTACCTCATCAAGGTTACGCTGACGGTGCCACGCGGTTCGCTCACGCTCCGGGCGCGGGACAATACGGAGAAGACGTACGACGCGAGCGGGACGTATTACTTCGGCCCCTTCACGGCGGTGGCGGAGGGCAGCAATTCGGTCGGGCAGATAATCGCCATCGCAGCTGGTGGGCAGAACAACGACGTTTACGAGGTGAAGAACATCAAGGTGTACCTGCCATACATCGAGGTGATGAACTGGAGCCGCCAACCGAAGAACATGGGCGAGCTAAAGGTGCTGGTAGGACCTGGTTCGGGCGGCAACGCCACGGCGCTGAGCGGCATACGCCAGGCGGTCGGGGCGGACCCGAACTCGGCGCTTGTTCGCGGCCATACGCGGCGTGACAGCGGGTTCGAAGGCGGCGCGAACAAGCGAGGCGTCAACTACGGCGTGTTCGTCATAGTGTATGACGAGGAGGCGTTTGACAACTACTTCGCCGACGGCAACCGCAACGGGCGGTGGGGCGCCAACGATCCAACCCCGAACACAGACGAAGACTTCCCCATCTGCGTGATGCCGCAGGTGTTTCAGAACGGTTTCGATGGGACGCAGCGTGTGACCCTGTGGAAGGGAAGCGACCTTGTCGCAGGTGGGATGATTGATTTCCGCACAGATACGGGGTCGGGAACGACGTTCTCGACGACGGCTCTTGCGATGTGCCGCGGCTATCTCGGCGGGGACATGAGCTACAGCGCCAGCGGTGGTTCCGCTTGTGCGCCGTTTGTCTCCGAAACGACCGGCACCAGCACCCTTGTGTACGCCACGTCGCCCGGCCGTTACGACCGGCACGGGACGTCAACCGAGACCAACTCGTTCCTGTATGCGTACTGGTGGCCCAATCTGACGAACTTCGAGTCCTCAGCGACAGACGCCCGACCGTTCCGCTTGGCCGATTGCATCTTGGTCGGCGACCGGGGCTATTTCCGGTCGCCCGCCGAGGTGCTTTGTCTTTCTATCCCGGAGAAGAGCTCCCAGACGTTTTCGTTCGAGACGAGGTGGGAGCCGTCGCCAGATGGCACCGGCGAGCAGCCGCGGCTCCGCGAGTTCCTCGTGTATCTCGTCGCCTCGCGCGCGCCGGCGCGGGTCAACGTCAATACCGCTCCGCTGCCCGTGCTCGCGGCCGCGTTCTGCCCCATCGAACCTGATACCACCGGGTACCTGGAGTCCGGCGTCACGCTGCCGACGGCCAGCAACATCGAGAGCGACCGCGGCTCGACCTACTACAACAATCCGCGGGACATGGGGGCCAAAACCCTGTTCGCCAACGCATACATGACACCCACCGCCGACAACGACGGGGCGAACGACGGCAACGACAACAACGAACGGCAGGAATGGCTCATCCGCAACGCCAACGTCTTCACGCTCCGCTCCAACGTCTTCAGCGCGACGGTGACCGGCGTGGTAAGGAACGCGGCCGGCAGGACGCTGGCGAAGTGCTCGCTCGCCGCGATGTATGACCGGGGGGCCGAGTTGGACGCGGATTGGAGGCCCAAGGTCAAGCTGCTCTCGGTCGCCCCAGGCGATTGATGGTCGTAGCCGCCCTCGGCGTGTCCGGCCGCAGCCCTTCCAGCGAAGGCCGATGAGGGCGGATGGCTCAGACGGAGGCAAAGGAGGTCCGGGCATGCGCACGTTCCGAAGCCGATTGGCCTTTACGCTGGTGGAACTTCTGATCGTGGTGGTCATCCTCATGATCCTGGCGGGCATTCTCGTTCCTGTGGTCCGGGAAGCCCGGGAGAGCGCCCGGAAGGCGCGGTGCAGCACGAACATGGCGGGGTTCGGGCGGGTCTTGCTCACATATGCCGTGGCGCACAAGGGGGCGCTGCCCCCGCTGCCTGCGCCGGGAGATTCCTACTACGACCGCAGCGGCGGATGGCCGGCCTTTTTCGCCGAGAACGACGTGCCCCCCGAAATCGCCTATTCGCCCTCGCACGTGGCGACCACGGGGGGGTGGGTGGACTACACGTGGACGACACCCCTGGCGGACTGGGACGATTCCGAATTGCCGCCTATTTATGTTGACAACAGCAGCACCGGAACGCCCGGCAGCACGACTCCGGAAGAATGGGTGAAGGACGATGGCCAAGGCGAGCCGGTTTTTTTGACATCCGGCATGTGGGCCGAGGAGAACCACGCCCAAGCCGAAAACCTGAAGGCACACAAGCTGAACGCCACGCTTGGCGATGGTTGGGCGAAGTGGGCGTTCGACCTCGGCGGACTCGAAGGTTCGGGGACAATGCAGCTTTGGGTAAAGATGCGAAAGTGGCCGGAAGGCCACAACTGTGTCCGATACAAATTCTACGGCACCCGGAACGATGTCATCAATGGCACACCCCAGAAGACCATTGATGTCTCACTCTACAACGCCACGGAGACTTACGGGTGGGTTAGTCTGGGAAACGTTACGGTCGAAGGTCAGAATGCGCCCTACATAACCGTTGAGAACGTCGGGCCGGGCATGACGGGTGGCGGCTCGCAAACCTGGGACGGGACGCTGGGCACCGCGCTCAATCCCACCCCCAACCCCGCCGAGAGCATGGTGGACGGTGTACAAGGCGCGGGTAATTTCTCTCTGTCGGGCACGTGGAGCAGATCCCCCGCTTCCGGTAATGATCCGGACACGACCGGTGCGGTCAACGGGTTCGCATACGGAAGTACGACCGCAGACGTGTCCGCGACATGGACGATTCAGATCCCGGCCGGGTACTCGACGGCTGAGACTGGCCCCATTGAGCTTTGGGCATACGTCAAGGAGGGAACCGACCGCTGCACAACCGCCAAGTATATTGTTCGCGGACGAGATTCGGACACCGACGCAACCCAGACCGCGATACTGAGTCAGAGGGACGCCAATGGGGACGGCGACTCTGTGGACCGCGGCTGGTTCAAAGTCGGGGAGTTCCATTTTGACGGGGGCGCTCGGACGATCAAGGTGCAGCGGAACAGCTCGACAGAAACCACAACCCTTCGGGCGGACGCCATCGCTCTCAAGGGAACACTCACGCAGCCCGTCCTCAATGCCACGACCGTCTGGGCCGATGCCGTCAAACTTTCGGGCGATTGGTCCGGGCCCTTCGTGCCCCAGCCCGGCTACTTTGTCCTGGAGGGAACGTGGGAGGTGATCTCCAGTGCCAATCAGTATGGGCCGAACCACCAGAGAGAGCGACGTGGCGGTGCGACAGCAAAGGCGGCCTGGTATTTCCGCGTCGGGAAGCGCCAACTATACGAGGTCTTCGGCTGGTGGCCGGCCAAGGCGGATACCCGCGTCACGGATGCGAAGTTCAAAGTGTTTGGTTGCACGGAGACAATCGAACTCAGTGTGAACCAGGCCGACGAAGACAAGAACGGCACATGGCGTTCTCTCTGCCGCACGCTGTTCGACCCTGCGGTTCTGAGCCGTGTGGAGATCGATAGCTCTGGGCCGGGCACCACCAGATACACGGTTGCCGACGCGATCGCCGTTGTTCCGGTCAAAGACAATACCTATTCCCGGCCGATCATCGGGTATCTCTACTTTGGCTATCGCGCCGACGGCGCGGACGGCTACCCCAGCGCCGGGATCGTCTCGGGTGAAACCATCATCATGCCGGCCAGCGTCCAGGAACTCAGCCACCCCGGCTCGGTGCCGATCCTTGCCGACTTCCACGCGCCCGGCTCCTCAGGATGGATTACCCACAAGGACGGCGTCCACGTCCTGTATATGGACGGCCGCGTGGATTGGGTGCCTGCCGACGAGACACGGGAGCGTTGGGTCGACACGTTCAGCAACCGCTTCCGCTGGTAGCGGCGGGCTGGCGTATCGGGGAGGCGTCTTGGCCCGACAACGCGAAGTTCGTGTGGTTCCCCCGCTTGTAAACCCCCGCTGTCTTGATACGATAATGGCCTCATCAGGCGTAGCGGGCCGCGAGCGCACGGGCTGTCCCCTGCACCGCGTTTGAAGGGGCCGCATGCATATCTGCATCATCAGCAGCCAGTATCTTGGCTTCGGCAAGGTCGGCGGCTTCGGCAGCATGACCCGAAAGCTGGCCGTCGCGCTGGCAGGAGCCGGCCATCGGGTGACCGTTGTCGTGCCAAGGCGCAAGGGACAGGAGCGATTCACGGAGCGCGACGGCATCCGCATCATTGGCCTTGGTCTGCGGCAATTGCTCCGGGGGCGGGTGTACCACGAAGTGAACGCCGATTTATACCACAGCCAAAACCCGAACGCGATGACCTGGGTGGCGATGCGGGCGCAGCCGCAGAAGCCGCACGTCATCACCTGCCGGGATCCGCGGGACCTGCGCGACTGGGTGATCGAGTTGCGGCACGCGACGTGGCGTCGCCGGCTGAAGACCCCGCTCGTCCTGGCTTTCGAGGCGGGGCCGCTTGTCACCGCGGCGGTCCGCAGGGCGGACGTCGTCGGCTGCCCTGCTCATTTTCTGCGCGACAAGGTCGCCCGGATGTATTCGCTCAAGCGGCGTCCCATCCTCCTGCCGAACCTGGAGACGATACCGGAAGAACTGGCGCCGAAGGCGGATTTGCCAACCGTGTGCATGGTGGGCCGCCTCGACCGCCGGAAGAGACCCGAACGATGCCTCCGGCTTGCCGGGGCGTTTCCCAACGTCCGCTTCGAGATCGTAGGGAAGGCCGAGGACCCGCGCTGGCAGCGAAAGCTGGAGTCGATGGCCGCCCAATTCCCAAACGTCGTGATGCGTGGGTATGTGGACAAGTTCGCGTCGGACGGCCTGTGCCAGATTTATGGCCGCTCGTGGGTGCTCCTCAACACCGCCGCACGGGAGGGGCTTCCCATCACCTTCGTGGAGGCGGCCGCCCGCGGTTGCGCCATCCTGAGCAAGGTCAACCCCGACGACTTTGCCGCCCGCTTTGGATTTCATGCTGCCGCGGACAATTTCGAGGAAGGGCTGCGCTGGCTCCTGGAGGGCGACCGCTGGCGCGACCGGGGCCGCGCGGCCTACGAATACGTCAAGGAGACCTACGACGAGGCAAAGGCGCTCGAAGCGCACCTGGCAGTCTATCGGAACCTGCTCGCGAGTTGACCGTGGACAGACTTGCCGTCTGCATGACCGGGACGTGGCTCAGCAGCCCCAACATCGGCGACCACGCCATCTTCGGCGGCGTAAGCGATTCGCTCGGCAAGATTGCGAACGTCCGCATCCGATACCTGACGGCGGCGCCGGACAAGGTGCGAGCGTTGTACGGAGTTGAGGCGTATGCGCCGAGGCGGTCGCCTCTCGCCGTCCTCCGGGCTGTAGCGTCCTCTGATGTGCTCCTGTTCACGGGCGGAACGCCGTTCTACGACCACGTCCCGCACATGGCGTATTTGTCGGCACTCACCGCGGTTGCGAAGTCTTTTCGCGTCCCGGTCATCCCGTTTGCGATCAGTCTGCGCGAGATATCGAGGTGGCTTTCTCTGCGTTTCGTGAAGTTCATCTGTCGCAGCTCAGCGTTTCTGGGCGCGCGCGAGGAAC
>CAZBRH010000048.1:13978-20282 GCA_964494245.1 uncultured Planctomycetota bacterium
GGACGCCTGCCGAGCTCCTTCCCGACGCCGCGACGCAGCTTGTCCCCGTCGGGCCCGAAGAAGTAGCGGGCCTGCTCGAACGAGAGGGCCTTGACCCCGCGAGGCCCATCCTCGGGATATGTCCTCGCACCTTCTCAAGCGATCCGTCGTTCCAGATACACCACTACAACAAGGTTTTCGCCGAGGATGTGCTCGCCAAGTACCGGGCGGCGCTCGCCCGGCTCGCGCGGCACGCCGCCGCCCTCGGGCTTCAGGTTGCCTTCTTTCCGATGAACACGCAGGCGCCGGACGACGACCGTCTCGTCGCGCAGCAGGTCCTCGCCGAAATCGGAGATGCCGCCGCGGCAGCGGAACGGATACGCGTTGTGCGGACGCAGTTCGGCCCGCGTGAGATGAAGGGCATCATGGGGCGGCTGACGGCCGTTGTCGGCGTCAGGTTCCATTCGCTGGTGCTGTCGTCGTCGATGGGCACGCCCGTCATCGCCGTCGGATACGCAGAGAAGAACCGCTCCATCATGGAGCACGTCGGCCTCGGCGACTATCACACGGATATCGAAAGCGTCTCGTTCGAGTTCCTCAAGGAACGCCTCGCTCGTGCTCTCGACGAGCGCCCCGCGATAGCCGCCCGGCTCGCATCGCGACGCCGCGAGTTGGACCGGCTCTACGAAGAGCGCGTTCGATACATCCTCGGCCTGGTTGCAAAGCGCAAGGGGAACGCTCCGTGAATGGCCCGAAGGTCAGCATCTCGTTTGTCGGCGACGTGATGCCTGGTGGGCTGTTCGCCGAGCGGCTCTGCTACTACCTCGACCGATTCCTGCCGGACGAGCTCGCCAAGCGCCTCCGGGCGGATGTCGTGTTCGCCAACCTCGAATGCCCAGCGTCGAATGCCGGCGCTCCCATGCACGGGAAGATACTCGTGCACTGCCTGCCGGAAGCGTTGCAGGCACTCGTGAAAATGGGCGTGAACGTCGTCAACGTGGCGACCAACCATATGATGGACTACGGCTTCGAGGGAGCAAAGGCGACGCTCGATGCTCTTGACGCGCTCGGAATCAGGCATACGGGCTGCGGCGCCGATCTTGGCGCCGCACGGGAGCCGGCGGTGCTGGACCTCGGCGGATTCCTTGTGTCGGTTCACGGCTACAGTTGGACCTCCGAGTTCGTTCAGGCGGCGCCCGCGGCGACCGAGCTCCGGCCCGGGCTCGCGCCCATCAAGCTCGAACATATATGCCGGGACGTCCGCGAGGCAAGGAAGAGCGGCTCCAACCTCGTCGTGGTCTCGCTGCACTGGGGCGAGGCAAAGTCTTACTACCCTCGACCCAGCCAGGTCCGGCAGGCGCGAGCGATCATCGAGGCCGGCGCCGACCTCGTCATCGGCCACCACCCCCACTGCATCCAGGGCATGGAGGTCCACGCTGGCAAGCCGATCTTCTACAGCGTCGGCAACTTCCTGTCGGCCCCATACATGCGCGACGAGCACATGCGGCTCGTTTACGGCGGCGGCTGCGCCCTGCGACGGCGCGAGCTCCGGACAAGAAAAAGTTTCATCGGCAAGGTCGTTTTCGAGAGCAGCCGCCTCGTCTCGGCGGACATATTCCCAGTTCTTCAGGACGAGCACGAGCCGCTGATGCTCGCCCCGGACCCGAGAATCGACGCCGAAATCAGGAAGCGGTTCCAGCGCCTCTCGCGCCGCATACAGCAGCGCTGGTACCCGCTGCTCTTTCCGGTCTTGCGCAGGGTGGGAGAACTCGGCCGGCTTGCGGACGACTATCGCGAGCACGGCCTGAAAGCGGAGCACCTGAGTCCCCGGACGCTCTGGCGGGTGGCCAAAAAGCTCGTCACCGGGCGGAGTTTCCACTGAGCATGACCGACAAGACCAAGACAGTCCTCAAGTGGGCCCTGCGAGTTGTTCTGAGCGTCGGCATCACCGCCTACCTTGTGGTCAAGTTTGACTATTCCCGCATCGTGGCCGGCGTCATGGGAGCGAGCGTCCTGCCCTTTCTGCTCGCGTTGCTTCTGAAGGCCGTCGGGGGGCTCTGTCACTGCCTGACCCAGAAAATCTGCCTGCCCGCGCAGGGCATTACCTTCTCCCTGCGGGACCTGATGAAGCTCAACGTGGTCATCCGGTTCTACAGTCTCTTCCTGCCCGGCGGGGTGTCCGTGACGGCGGTCAAGTGGTACAAGTTGTCGAAGCCAGGGGGGCTGCGTGCCCAGGCCGCCGCGTTTGTGCTTTTCACCCGACTCCTTCATACAGCGGCTCTGATCGCCGGGTGTCTTCTCGGCCTTGTTCTTGACCCGAAGTTCCGCTACCCCAGAGTAAAAGCCGCGATGGTCGTCATCCTCGTTGTCCTGCTGGGCACGGGAGCGCTGCTCTTCCTGCCCGCGTTCACGCGGCTCGTGGGCACGGCGCTGCGGCTCTTGGCCGCAGCCAGGTTCCTGCCCCGACTGCTGACCAGCAAGGTCCAGAAGGTCTGGCAGGCCATCCAGGGCTTCCAACAACTCCCGGCGTTCCATGTCCTCCTTGCCGTGTTGACCGCGCTGCTCGGTCATGCTGCGGAAACCGTCGCGCTCTTCTGTGTTGCCCGATCCGTGTCGCTTCACGTGTCCGTCTTCACCATCGCCTGGGTCCGCGGAATTGCCGCCGTTGCCGCGCTTCTGCCATTTTCCATCGGCGGGCTCGGGCTGCGCGAGGCCGGCTTCGTGGCTGTTCTGCGGGACTACGGCGTCGCCGATTCGCTGACGATGAGCTTCTCGCTCACCTACTTCAGCGTCTTCGTGATACAAGGACTCGCGGGTGGCGTGGTGGAATGGTGGGACACGTTCGGCTCGCGGATGTTCCGGCGGAGCGCTGCCCCCACGTCCCAGCGCGCCGGAGGGGACGTGCCTTCGCCGCCTCCGGAGCAGTCGGGTAAGGATGTCGGTCTCGCGAAGAAAGCCCTGTGGAAGACCAAGGGCGCACTCGTGCGGCTCCTCGGCTGGCTGCGCCTGCACCGGCTGGCGGCATGCCTGACACATCTTGAGTACCTGACCTATTCGGTGAGCGTTCGCGCCGTTGCGAACTGCGTTTCCGCCTGTGCCCGCGAGCTTCTGTGTCAGGTGCTCGATCCCTTCTCGCGGCGGCGCGAATGTCCTGTGTGCGGATGGGAGGGCTTCGAGTTTTCGCCGAACTTCTACGGGGCGACAATCCGTCCCCGTTCCCGCTGCCCTAGATGCCAGTGCAGCGAGCGGCACCGGCTACTTGCCTGGTTCCTTCGTTGCAGCCAGAATCCCCCCACGCCGAAGAAGCTGCTCGCCATAGGAGCCAACCCCACTTTTGTCAGGAGCGTGTTCGACGCAGAGCCGACTTTTGTGGATATCCTGCCGCGCCCTTACGTCGACTGCGTCGCCGACATCAACGCAGGCCTGCCGTTCCCCGACGCTTCCTTCGACGGCATCAAGTGCTTTCGCGTGCTGGAACACATCCTCGACGACCGCGCTGCCTTGCGCGAGATGAGGCGTGTTCTGACACGCGACGGCACACTGTTTCTCGGCGTGCCGCTTTACGAAGGGATGCGAGAGACAATCGACTACACCGACCGGAAGACGTGCGCCCGAGGGCCACTCTTCTGTTACGCGGACCACAAGCGCGACTACTCAATCGCGGATTTCGAGCAGCGGCTTCGGGACGCAGGATTCGAATTCCAGAAGCTCACGCATACGCCCGAAACCGCGCCCGTGCGGCGGTGGAAGACCTGGTCCGACAACGACAGCGCCGGCAGGCGGCTAGGGCTAGCGTGCGTGGATATCGTCTACGTCTGCCGACCCGCCGGGCCGGCGCAGGGCGGCCTCACCGCTTCGTGACCTGGATTTCCAGCTGGGCTCCACAGCCGAACGGGCGACCGAGGTAGCAATACCCCCGGACCGCGGCCGAAGCCGCCGCGCGCCAAAGCCCGAAACCGCCGGGCTACGGTGCGGAAACGGGAGCGGATGGCCGGGCCTCTGCCCTCAAGTCCTCGTTGTGTTGTTTCTCTCTCCCTCGAACGGGGCGGAGAACTCGGCGAGCGGCCCGTTTCACGCGCTGGTATGTCTGGTAGAACCCCGGCACGCCGTAGCTGATGACGCGGAGCGTGCCGACCAAAGGGGCGACATCGGGGCGTGCGAACAGACGGCGCACGGTGGCGGGCGTGAAAAAGTTGGCATGCCACGGGGGAACATTATGGTAGAAGCGCGACAGGCCGAGCCGGACCGCCCACGACCCGTAGTTCGGGATTCCCGCGAAGTGAGCGACGCCGCCGGGCCTCAGGACACGGAGGATTTCGCGCACGTGCCCGGCAGGGGCGGGGATGTGCTCCAGCGCCGACGTGCTCGTCACGGCATCGAACCGCCCGTCCGGCAGCCCCATCTTCTCCAGCTCTCCCTCGTGTAGGGTGAAGCCATATTCCGCGGCAAAGCGGCGTGCCCACGGCGACAGGTCGACGCCCTCGGCCTGCCACCCAAGGTCGATGAAGCATTTGAGCAGGACGCCGTTCCCACAGCCCACGTCGAGAACCCGGCCAGTGCCGAGGCGCCGGGTGAGCCGGCGGGCGATTCTTCGGAACCAGAACATGTCCATGACGGACTGCATCGCGGCGTACCGTTCGATGGAGCCGTCGTCGTACGTTGCGTTCGCCGCCTTGACCGCTTCGTCCGGCACGTTGGCGAACACAAACCCGCAGGCCGTACAGCGCGCGAGCTCGCACCCGCGAATCACGCGCTCGTGGGTGGCGGATGCGGCGTCGCAGACCGGGCAGGGCTTGACGCCAACCGTGTTCTCCACGGGATCGCCCGTCCTTTCTTTCTGACGGTGTGCGGGGACGCCGCTACGCTCTTCGCGACCGGACTTCTTCGTAAAGCCCGGCGAACTGGCGTGCAATGTCGCGCCAGTCGTAGCAATCGAGGACGCGCTGGCGTGCGCGGCGGCCCAGCGCCGCCGCTTCGTCCGGCCTTGCCATCCAGCCGCGGAGCACGTTCCGGATGGCCTCGACGTCACCGGGGGCGACGAGGCGGCCGCAGTCGCCGAGCGTCTCCGGGCAGCCCGAAACGTTCGTGGTCAGCACCGCCGCCCCCGCGAGCATCCCCTCCAAAAGGGCGATGCTCGCGTTCTCCTTGGCGGACGGAAGGCAGTAGATGAGCGCCCGCTCGTAGAGTTCCCGCAACAGGGCGCTGTCGTTCGGTATCCAGCCGTGGAAGACGACCTTCGTCTTCAACCGTGAGGCAATCTGCTGCATCTCGCTCATTATCGGGCCGTCGCCGGCGATGTGTACCTCGAAGTCGGTCTTGACGCCTTCGAGCGCCTGAAGGACGTGCTGGAACCCCTTGCGCGGCAGGAGCCGGCCGGTCATCAGAATCATCTTCTGCTTGTCGCCGGGCGTGAACTTCGATACATCGATTCCGTTCGGAATCACCCGTACACCGTAGTCGCCAAGCTGCTGCTCGATGAGGCCCTTGAGGAACTGCGAGGGGCTGGTGACGGCGGCCGCCCGCGACAGGATGAACCGCAGCGGCGGCCGGGTGAAGCGGTGCGCGAGCGTGAAGCGGTCCTGATTGTAGCCCGGGATGTCCGAGCCGTGGCAGGTGAGGACGAAGGGGAGCTTCCGGCGCTGCTTCACGAGGACGGCGAGCGGGCCGGTGGGGATGGCGAAGTGGCAATGGACGATGTCATAAGCGTCGCGGCGGGTCAGCCGAAGGACGAAGCGGGCGGCGCCGAGAACGTAGGTGAGCATCTCGGGCGTGCTGCACGTCGCCATCTTCCGGCGGAAGGCGGGCGTGCGGAAGACCCTGACGCCCTGCACCGTCTCTTGCTTCGGCAGCCCTCGGAAATTCATTGTGACGACGTCGACGCGGTGGCCGAGCGCGACGAGTTGCGCCGCGAGGTCCCGGCACACGGGCGCGCCCCCGCCGCCGAGCGGGGGGAATTCGTAGTTGAGCATCAGGATGTTCATCGCGCCCTCACGCTATTATCGGGCGGCACGGCCTGCCCGTTAGTTCCGGCAATGTGGAGCCGCGAAGGGGCAACCTTGCCCGCTATTCTACGCACCGGCCCCCGCCGCTGCCACGCTTTTTCTTCGGTCGTTCGCGCTGCCGGGCGGGTTCGCGCGTGGGCGCCGGCGCCGCCCTCCCTTCGGCGGTTTTGCTCCGGCATCGCTTTGATTCGGACAGTCTTGGGGCTTCTGCCACTGCGCCGCTCGGGGTTGTGCTGACTTCGGCCGGCATGGGTGTTGCGCTGGATTTTTGGAGTGCGGCAGCACGATGCCGCCTTGGAACCTCGCGGAGCGAGGGGAAGCGT
>CAZBRH010000049.1:0-16487 GCA_964494245.1 uncultured Planctomycetota bacterium
AATAAGGTTCTTGCTGTCGATGCCGAGTTCCTTCGCAAGCACATGCACACGGATTCCCAAACCGCACCTCCGTCAACACAACATCAGGTTTCGTCCGTCGACGGTTCTTCGCCGTCGGCGGGCTCCTCTTCGGGTTCTGCGGGTTCTACGTCGGCCGCATCGGTTGCGTCCGGGGGTTCGTCATCAGCGTTTTCTTTTTCTGCGTCTTCAGGGAACGCCGACTCGGACCCGGCCGCCGAAGAGGGTGTTTTGTCTGGCGCGGGGGCCGCTTCACGGGCGGCCTCGGCTACCGCAGCCGCCCGGGCCGCGGTCGCCTTTGCTTCGCGGTCCCGTTCTCGCTCCGCAGCGACGTATGCTGCCGCGCATTGGATAAGTTTCTCCCCGGTCACCTCACCGATGCCTTCGACGGTGGTGACCGACTCCAGGGAAGCGGAGGCCAGTTTCTTGAGCGAAAAGCCGGAGTTGAAAAGCTTTTCGACGGTCTTCCTACCAACGCCTGGGAGCTGGCAGAGAACCTTGTTCATTTTGGCGAGCTCGCCGTCAAGCTCCTGCTGGCTCATCACGTCGATGTCCCACCCGGTGAGCTTTGAGGCGAGGCGGACGTTTTGGCCGAGCGCCCCGATCGCCCGCGAAAGTTGATCTTCGGCGACAATCACGCGGGCCAGCCGCGCTCGGGGATTCAAACTGATGGCTTGGATCTCCGCGGGGTTCAAGGCATTTGCAATGAAGATGTCGTCTCGGTCGCTCCAGCGAACGATGTCGATTTTTTCTCCGCCGAGTTCGGCGACGATGTTTTTGATGCGGGTGCCTCGGACGCCGACACACGCCCCAACGGCGTCCACCTTTGAGTCCACAGAATACACGGCGATTTTCGTGCGGTATCCGGGCTCGCGGGCAAGTGCGCGGATTTCGATGATTCGTTCGGTGATTTCGGGGACTTCGAGTTCGAAGAGGCGGCGGATAAGCTCCGGGTGGCTGCGCGAAAGGACAATCTTGACGTTGCTGCCAACCTTGCGGACTTCCTGCACGTAGCAGCGGATGCGATCGCCCACACGGTAGTTTTCTTCACGGACCTGTTCGCGGCGGGGAAGGAGGCCCTCCGTCTTGCCGAGGTTGACGATGACGTTTCCGGCCTCGATCCGCTGGATGGTGCCGTTCACAATGTCGTTTACACGGGCTTCATAGTCGCGGAAGATGACGTCGCGCTCGGCCTCGCGGATCTTCTGAAGGATGACCTGCTTCGCGGTCTGTGCCGCGATCCGGCCCAGACCTGCGGGGTCCACGGACTCGCTCGTTCCCTCGACGGCGATTTCCCCCGTCTCACGGTTCACGGAGACGCGAATTTCCGCCTCAGTTCCAAGCTTCTTGCGGAGGGCGGATGCAAGGGCATCCTCAAGGGCTCCATAGAGGATATCGAGGGAGATGTCCTTGTCTCGGTGGATGCTGTCAATGATTCGAATCAGTTCGCCGTTCATTTCGCAATCCCATAAAACAGCCCGTGCTCGGGCATCGGCGCTGCCGCGCGGTGCGGCGGCCTGCGCCACAATGGCCAGCCGCCGACTCCCCGCGGAGCCTGCGTCTTCTATGTCTCCGGCTGTCCTCGCTGTGCTCTCGACACGGCTTCCGCTGTGCCGCGTCTCGGAGCCAAAGGTGGCCGAGTCGCCAGCGAAACATTCCTGCCGCTTTCAGGGTCAAAGAGATGTGTCTTGGCAGCGTCGAATTCGAGGTCCACCACATCGTCCACGGCAACGTCTTGGTGGGATGGCGCCTTGCACACAAGCCCGTGGTAGTCCGTCGCAAGATGAACGACCATCTCGTCGCCAAGCGGCTCGACGACGTTGACCTTGGCGCGGACGGAGCCGGCCCCGGGGCGAATGGCGATATCTTCGGGCCGGACACCGAGAACCGCCTCCCGGTTGGGGAGAGCAGCCGCTGCCTCGCGGGCGAAGGCCGGCAAACGGATTCTCGCCGAACCTTCGTTGAAAAACATCACGCCGCCTTCTTCCTCGATCCGTCCGTTGAGGAAGTTCATCGGCGGGGTGCCGAGAAAGCCGGCGACAAAACGGTTGGCCGGGCGGTCGTAAAGCTCCAACGGCTCCGCGAGTTGCTGGATGACGCCGTTGTCCATTACGGCGATTCGGTCGCCGAGCGTCATTGCTTCGACCTGGTCGTGGGTGACGTAGATCATCGTGGTTCCGAGGCGGCGGTGCAGTTTGCTGAGCTCCGCTCTCGTTTCGACACGGAGCTTCGCATCCAGGTTAGAGAGCGGCTCGTCGAACAAGAATGCTTCGGGCTGGCGAACAATCGCGCGGCCGAGCGCGACGCGCTGGCGCTGGCCGCCGGAAAGCTCCTTCGGCTTGCGGTCGAGCAGTTCCTGAATCCCCAGCATCGCCGCCACCTCGTTGACCCGCCGTTCTCTTTCCTCGCGCGGGACCCCCGCAAGCTTGAGAGCAAGCTCCATGTTGCCGTAAGCCGTCTTGTGCGGATACAGGGCGTAATTCTGAAAAACCATCGCAATATTGCGGGACTTGGGGGGCACGTCATTGACCACGCGGCCGCCAATCCGGATGGTCCCCTGCGTCGGGTCTTCCAGTCCAGCAATAATGCGAAGCGTAGTGGACTTGCCGCACCCAGAGGGGCCGACCAGCACGAGCAGTTCCCTGTCCGCAATGTGCAGAGTGACGTTGTTCACAGCCACGATATTGCCCGGATAGACCTTCGTTACGTTCTCAAGAACAACCTCGGCCATCCGCGGTTCCTCCGAACCCCGTGGCACCCGCAGCGCAAAGGCAAACGCCTCCCGTCGGCGCACCGACGGGCCCGGTCCTTATGGCCGGTATTATAAAGTATGGGCAATGGGTGTCAAGTCAAAGCGCTCGCGGGACCTTTCGTAGTTGGTGCATTGGGTGCACAGGGATGCAGCAGGCGCCTGCTCGAGCGTCGATCTCTCGTGGCCGGCAGCGTCGATTGTGCTATAATCGTGCGAACCGGTTCGAGTGCCTTCTCGTGAGAACTTATGCCTGTTTCGCTGCGGCGTGGGTTGTGTTGGCATGGCTCTTCGCAATTACGGCGCGGGCGGCGGATTGGGACGATTCGCACTACGAGAAGTTCACGCCCGCAACGTTCGCCGCATACGCGCCCGCGAACCGCGAGATTTCGTTTCAGAAAATCGACTACGCGCTTCTGAGCGCCGCTCTGTTTTTCGAGAGCAATCTTCAACGAGCAAAGAACAGGATGGAGCCGTTCCTGTATTCGCCCGCGCTGCGTGAGGCGGCGTTCGGCCACGCGAAGGACATGGCAGAAAAGGACTTCCACTCCCACGTCAACCCGGAGGACCCGAAAAAGCGGACGCTGGCGGAGCGGCTCGACCTCGTGGGCATCCGCCGTTGCGCGATGTCCGAAAACGTTGCTTTTGTGCCGGGCCGGAAGTATCCGATTACCAAGGTGTCGAACTCGGGCGGCGAGATCGACGTTGACACAGAAAATGTCCCTCCCGCTCACACGTATGCCAGCTTCGCGCGGCAGGTGGTCGAAACATGGATGGCTTCGCCGGGGCACCGGAAGAACCTGCTCCCGGACCAGGTCCGATACCTCGGTTGCGGCGCATATTACTATCGCAAGGAACTCCTGACTCCGCAGGGCAAGGTGATCGGGCTGGATTATTTCAAGGTCTGCCAGAACTTTGCGTCGCAGCGCGGACCGATCCCGGAAAAATAGGCAAGCGGCTATCCGGATATTTCGCCGCGTAAGACGAGGGGTGCAGCGGGATGCTTGCATTGACCAAGAAACCTTTCGCATTCGCTTCTCTTGGCCTGTGCCTCTCTGATACCCTGAGCAAAGCGAAGGGTTTCTATATGCTTCGAGCCCGCTTCTTTCTCACACACAAACGACACTAGATACACCGAACGCCCGCGGTCCTGGGTGTTCGCCTCTTTACCATATATCGGGCATCGTCAAGCCGAACTTCGCGGCTAAACCGTCCCCGCGGGGCGCCGATACGTTGTTGTTCGCCGTGTTCAAGAGGCAGAACACTCGAACCGCCATCTCCGGCAGGTTTCGCCGTGGCCGATACGCCAAAGACAACAGAGACCGACCCGCCGAGCGGGTCTGCACACCGCGCCGAAATGCCCGAAGTGCGGATGCTGCTCTCGCTGCGGAGCCACGAATCCCGCATGCGGCGGCGCGTGGCACTCTGCGACGAACTGTGCAGTTCCATCGAGGCGCTCTACCGCGCCGCACGAGCACTGAGCATTTCCAGACTCGGCATCGGCGAAATCGACGTCCACCAGTGCATCCGCAAAGCCCCGGCGTCCACTCACACGATCTGCTCGATGATCCGGGACTTCGCCGCCGCCGTCAACCAGATCATCGACCTTACCGGTGCCGACACTGGGGCACTTGCCGAGCTTTCAGACGCATCGGCGGACAGCCCCCTCGTCCCGATTGTGCGGGACGCACTCTTCCGTGCCCTGGGCGAGCATACGGGTCTCCGGTCGTGGAAGGATGTGGCTTGGATCGGGATCGAATGCGACGCTCGGCGCCGAATCACGTTCCGCTGGTCGGTTGGGATGGAGTGCGTTCAGAAAAACCCGCAGCGCGCCTACCCCGCACTGCGGCCGGTGGTGCTCCTCGCACGACGGATCGCGGATGAGGCACTCGCTCTGCTCGACCCGCTCACCGGGCCGATCGCCGCCGAGCGGGCCGCTGCCTACTCTATTACGACAAAGCTGCGCGCACAGATCGACCACATCCGCTCCGTCGTCAACCAGAAGTGCGACGCGCTCGAAGACGAGATGCGTTCCGTCCAGAGCGCCATCGTCAAGGCGCAAAGCCAAACGATGTCGCTTGTCAAGAACCTCGCGAACATCGGGCGGACGAACTGAAGCGAGGCGCCCCGCCCTCACATCTTCCGGCTTTTTTCGAGCACGTCGGTCAGGACCTTCGTGATCTGCTGTTCGCCGCGGTCGTCCAGCGAAAGGATGTTGCGTAACGCATTCGAAATGTGCGGAATATAGGAACCGATGTACTCCCGCTTCTTTGCTGCCTCTTCTTCGCGCCGCTGCCGGTTCACATATACAGACAATCGCCGCCCGCACTCCTGAAGCCCAAGCTTGATTTCCTTGATGATCTCCGGATAGTGGGCGATCGCCTCCTTGCTTTCCGACGTAAACGGGACCCAGACGCTCGCCACGTGGACAAGAATGACCGCCGGGCCAGTGGGGAGGTTGTTGCCCGACTGCGAGAGGCCGTAGTTCTTCCACGCCGTCTCCGCGACGGCGGCGGTGATGGCGCACGCGCCGGGCTGGTGGAGCAGTGGGACGCGGTTGGCGAACCGCAGAATTCGGACCGCGCCCTCTTCGGGCAGTTGGCCGCCGTAAGCGATGCCGACCTCGACAAGGAACGGATTGCCGCGATAGACGGACGGCGCCCTCGTCACGGCCGTAAGAAAGTCCGCTTCGATCCGCTTCAAGCCCTGGAGCAGCAGTTCCTCGCCGATGGGTGAAATGCAGTCCGTGGGCGGGCTCATGATCCTCGTCGCCTGCATCGCGGCCAGAAGCCGGTCGGCCTCCTCCCGCGCGATCCGCGAGGGCCGAGCGGTTTCGTGGATGCCCGCCTTCGCCAGAATTTCGCTGGCCACCCGGGCGCTGACCCGCGAAAAATCCGCCTGAAGACAGCCCTTCACCGTCCGCGACTTCGTTGCGTGAAGCATCTTGATGAGGACGCCCAACTCGACGCCGTAGGGATGCGGCTTGATCTCGCGCGCTTCGGGCGGAAGCGCATCCGTGGAGCGGTTGTAAACGACCTTCTCCCCCTCGGGATTGATGTATGTGATGCTGACGTGCGGGTTCGCAATGACGGTCTGCTCGATGTATTCGTCAATGGACTGGCGGCCCCTCTGGTATTTCGCCTCGAGGTCGATTTCGACCATCGTGCCGTGGCCGTTGCCCCAGTCGATCTGGTCCTCCTTCTCGATGCGCGGCTCATTCTTCTGCGTGTCAATCATCACTTCGAAATAATGAGCGGGCTTCCCGGACGCAGTGGCGGAGGTGATGCGGACGGGCCGGCCTGTGGTGAGCTGGCCATACATCCCGGCGGCGGAGATGCCGATGCCCTGCTGGCCCCGCGCCATCTTGAGCCAGTGGAACTTCGAGCCATAGAGGAGCTTGCCGAAGACGTTGGGAATCTGCTTGCGAACGATGCCGGGGCCGTTGTCGCGGACGCGGACGGTGAAGCGGTCGGTCTGGTTGGGAATCGGTTTCACCTCAATGAAGATGTCGGGCAGGATCGCCGCTTCTTCGCAGGCGTCGAGCGAGTTATCGACCGCTTCCTTGATGGTCGTGAGCAGCGCGCGCCGGGGGTTGTCGAAGCCAAGCAGATGGCGGTTCTTTGTGAAGAACTCGGAGATCGAGATTTCGCGCTGCCGCTTCCCCATCGACTCGGCGGTTTCGGCGGCGCGGGGCCTTTCGGGCTTCGCCGGAGCGGGCGCTGCTTCCCGTGGCACTGCCCGTTCTTCCCTTTTCGCGGACTTGCCCCGGACAATCGTCCTTCTGACCTTTCGGGGGCGGGCTGCTTCCTTCCCGCCCGCTTTCTTTCCGGCCGTCTTTCTCTTCTTCGCCATAGTCCTTGCACATTCTCTGGAAACGGTTCATGGAACGTCCGACGCAACCCATTCTAGCAAACCGGGCGCGCGGTCTTCAACGCGCAGCGCCGCCTGCTTCTGGAAAACGATGGGGCGCGGCGGGGGGAAACAGCGCGGAGTCCTCTCACGCTCCCATGCCCCCGTGCTCCCGTGCCTTACTTCGGCTTGTTCTTCTATATCCAGTCGTCGACAGTCTTCAAGAGCTTCTGGAAGCTCTTCTCGTTCACGAACTCGACGTGGCTGTCGAAGAAAACGACGTTGCGGCCGTCCCCGTGCACGTTCTCCCGGTCCCACGCGAGCGGCAGCGTAACAGGCACCGCCTCGTCGGCGACCTTGAACCCGGCTCGGTCGAAGATGCTCTCGTAGTCGGAGACGAACTTGCCCTCTGCGAGCTGTGTGTTGCTGGCTGGATTCAGGAACGCCCTCGCGTTATCGATCATCCCGTCGTCGAGAAGCGCCTTGAGCGACGGCGGATAGAACTTGTCCTCGCCTTTCTTCACCCGCCAGAGGTGCGAGAACTGTGCGATGCCCCTCAGGTTGCTCGCGCTCTTGACCTTTCGCGCCTCGTCGCGTGCTCTGCCGAGCGCCGGCAGGAGCATCCCACCGAGGATTGCCATCGTGGCGACGCCGCCGCCCTGCCGCAGCGCCGGCGGCGTCGGCAGCCCAACGGGCGAATGGCATTCCCACAGGACACCGTCGTCGAGCGATCGGACGACGGCGACGCTGCCGAACAGGTGCTTCGCGATGTCTTCCTGCGCCGGCAGCCGGGCGGGGTCGGGCACGAGCGCTTGGGCCTCGTCGGGCGCCATTTTGGCGAACCCAAACGCCCACGGCAGCACGCCGTAAAGATCCGAAAGGAACGACGAACTGTCGGCGTAGCAGACGGCGGACGCATCCGGCCCGAGCTTCGCCCGCACGGCGACGAAGTCGGCGTTGTCCGCGAGCGTCTTGCCCGCCGCCATCGACGTGATGTACGACTTGAGCGACGCTGGCGAGAACGCGAACACGGCGTAGTCGCCGACCATCGTGTAGCACGGCTGTATGACGAGCGGGAAGCGGCAGGTGCTGTCCGCATACTCGATCGTCCGCCCCTTGTAGTCCATCGTTCGCAGGACGAGCCGCGAGTCGCGGAAATCCGGCTCCTCCGCTATCGCCGCCGTCAGCTTTTCAAGCGCTGTCGTCACGCACTGGCGGAACCGGGCGGGATTGCGGAGCTTGATGGCGAAATGGCCCGGGCCGAACGCGGCGAACTCGTCGCCGACGCTCGCCAACAGGTCGTCGCGCAGGTCGAATCCGACCTGCTGCTTCGCGTCCGTCATCGCGTCGAGGAAGCTCCGCCGGTCGGTCGGGTGGAGGACGCCGTTGACGATGAAGTCCCAGAGCGCCGCCGCATCGAGCGACTGGGCGGCGAAGAAATCGGTATTGGCCGGGGCGAGCTTGATTACGGCCGGGGCGAGAGGCCTGCCTGCGATGAAGCTCAGGATGCCCTTCTTCTCGCCGGGCGCGCGGATGAAGAACGACGTCCGAAGCCCCTTGCCGTCGGGCGTCAGAGCGAACGACAGCGAGCGCACGCCCGCCAGGCCGAGGTCGGGGTTGACCAGGATGCGCGATACCGGACGCGGCAGGAACATTCCGAACTGCTGGACGACGGCGCCGTGGGCGTAGTGGACGAGCAGAATCTCGTTCCCGCCCGTGAGCGAACTGACGCGCTGGAACTCCTTCGACGCGCCGAGCTTCGAGAGCCCTTCCTTCGCCCCTCCGACCTTCGACGCGCCGAGCTTCGTCGTGTTCGCGTCGAGCGCCTTCGCCAGCGCGCCGCCCGTTCCAAGCACAAACGTGCCGCGGACCGTCGCGTAGCTGACGGTGACCAGTCCGAGGTCTGCGGCCCTTGCGTCGGTTCCGGCGATCTTCGCGCGCCTGAAGACGTCCGGCGGGAGGCCGGCCTTCGTGAGAGCGCGATCGATGAGCAAGGGGACGGCCTTGGCGGCGGGGCTGTCGTCGGCGCCGACCTCCACGAGCAGGAGCACTTCGGGCTGCGGCGGCACGCCCTCGGCGGGCGGCGGGGCGATGCCGGACAGTGCGAGGCCGATCTTCGTCCGGAGCAGCGGCTCGATGGCATCGGGACCGGGTGCGCCCTCCTTCTGTGCTCCCTCGGCGAGGAGCTTGCGGAGCGCGGCGAGCGGGCCCTCGAACGTCGCCTTGACCTCCGGCTCGTTCAGGATGTCGTTCAGGGCCGTCTTGCTGAACGCGGCGTTGTTCCCGTCATACGCGATAAAGAGCAGCGCGTCGGCAGGCACGAACCGCGAAAGCGGGTTGACGGCGGGCTGATCTTCTCCCGCGGCGGCGGGCGCCGCCGCCAGCCACATCCCGCCGAACGCCAACGTGGCCGCCAGCGCCAGGACCGCACATCGCAACAGCTTTCCCATCTCCAATCCTCCTATCGAGAGTGTCCTTTCGCCATTTCTCCTTTTCCCCCGCCCCCAGCGCACGCCAGCCCGCACCGAGCAGCCGGGGGCTATTCCGTCTTCGGCTTGTGCTTGGCGAGGGCGTCGTCGAGCTTCTTCAGATGCTCGGCGAACTGCTTTTCGGTAAGAAACTCGACGTGGCTGTCGAAGAAGACCGCGTTGCGCCCGTCGCCATACACCGATGTCTTCTCCCACGCGAGCATCAGGGACGGCGGCATCATCTGTTCGGTGAGCTTGAAGCCGGCTCGGTCGAACGCGCTCTCGTAGTCGCTGACGAACTTGCCTTCCTCCAGTTTGGTGTCGCCGCCCGGATGTAGGAAAACCTTCGGGTCGGTGATGAGCTTCTTGTCGAGCAGGTCCTTGAGCGAAGGCGGGTAGAACGTGTTGTCGCCGTGCTTCGCCTGCCAGAGGATGGCCGCTTTGGCGATTTGCTGAAGGTTCGAGCGGCTCTTGACCTTCATCGCCTCGCGGCGGGCTTCAAGGAGAACGTCCCCATAGCCGCCGAGGCCGGCGAGTGCGTCGCCCGGCCCGGCTGCAATCATCGCGGCAAGGAAGACACAAACCACGACCCGCTTTGTGCGCATTGCTATTGCCCTCCGAGGGAACAAGGACCACTCGCAAGGATTATGCTCCGCCAAAAGCCCCAGTCAAAGAAAAAAGGCAGCAGGGCGCATGGAATCCGTTATGCATGAGGCGGGGCTGCCGCTTCTGAATCGAGTGCACGGGTGCGCGGGCTACTTTGGACGGTGCTTTGCGAGGACTTCGTCCACCGTGCCGAGAAGCTTCTCGAACCGCGCCTCGGCAACGAACTCCACCTGGCCGCCGAAAAAGAGCACGTTTCTTCCTCCGCGGTAAAAGAGCTTCTTTTCCCACGCCAGAGGAAGATCGTCATTCACCATCGCCTTGTCGATGGGGAAACCCGCTCGGTCGAGGATGCTATCGTAGTCGCAGACGAACTCCTCATCGCTTGGCTTGGACCCGCCGCCCGGAGCGATGAAACGGTCGGCTTCGGGAAGCACGGTTTCGTAAACCGCGCGAAGCGACGGCGGGAAGAGCGATTTGCCGCCACGCTCGTCCACCCACCGTCGAATCGCTGCGCCGATTTCCTGAAGGTTTTCGCCGCTTCGATTCTTTCGCGTGCGATCCGGCGCAAACGCCATGCTGAACGCGATGGAGCCGATGCCGACAACGACGCACAGAACAACCACCAGTTTTCGCGACTGCGAACTCATAAGCCCATCCGTTGTTGCCGCATTGTAGCCGGTAGGCGGTAAGAATCAAGCGCCCGTGCTGGTGCCCGCCATCACCGAAGTTGCAGCATCGCAAGCGCGACAACCGCGAATGCTCCCGACAGCACCCAAAGCCGCACGGTCACCTTGTTCTCGCTCACGCCGCAGTGGAGCATCGACGAGTGAAAGGGCGCCCGGAACAGTATCCGCCGCCCCAGCAGCTTCAGGCCGATGTAGTCCTGAAGGAACGACGACGCAATCTCGATGACGAACACGCCGCCGGCGACGAGGAAGACCGCCTCCTGACGTATGAGCACGGCAACAGCGCCCAGCAGCGCGCCCAGACCGAGCGAGCCGGTATCGCCCATCATCACCGTTGCCGGGAAGGCGTTGAACCAGAGGAATCCCGCACAGGCCCCCGCGCCGGCGCAACACAGCACAGAAAGTTCCGCCGCTCCGGGTAAACTGTGATTCACAATGCGGCCGGACCCCTCGGCGTGCGGAAAGAACTGGAGAAACCGCGCGGGGTCGTCGTTCCCGACGACATACGCAAAAATCGCCAACACGATAAAGACCATGATAGACGGCACCGTGGCGAGACCGTCCATGCCGTCCGTCAGATTCACGGAGTTCATCGAAACGATGATGAAAAGTGCAACGACGACGACGTTCGCCATGCCGATGAACTGCCCCCACTTGTCGAACGGCAGGTAAACAGACCCGCGAATGTGCTCCGAGGCGATGGGCGACGTGGCCGCGCTGAAGAGGGCGACGCCGAGCACGAAGCCGATCAGCACTTGGCCTGCGTATTTCTCGCCGCGGGAGAGCCCGTGGTCGCTGCCCCTGTGGCGCAGCTTCGCCGCGTCGTCCGCCGCGCCGAGCAGCCCGCCGCAGAGGCCGATCGCCGCGGCGGCGAACACAAAACGGCTCGTGAGGTCACACCAAAAAAACGCCGAGACGAAAATCGCAGGCAACAAGACCAGCCCGCCCATCGTCGGCACGTCCGACTTGCGCCCTTGCTCCAGTTCGCTGTAGTGCCGCGCTTGCTCGCTGACCCCCTTCCGCCGCATCAGCCGAATGAACCACGGCATCACGAGATACACGATGAGGAAGGCCGTGGCCGCCGCGCAGAGCGCCCGGAACGGCGGATGCCGGAATAGGCGGAGGAATCGCAGAATCGTATCGGGGTCGTAGAACTTCCTGAAGAGCAGGTGGAACATCAGCTCCCCTCCCGCCGCAGCCATCCCTGCTTCAAATGAAGGTAGCGGTGACGAAGCAGCCCCGGCGACGGAAACGGTCGCCCTTCTGCCGTGAGTTCGGCAAGTTCGAGCATACTCTGGCGGAAGACCGACGAAGTCGCCGTGCCCTCCGCGAGCAGGTCGAGACCTCGGACGACGGCGGTGGCACGCTCCGCAAAGAGGGGCTGCCGAGCGGCCATCTCGACCACGGCGACGGCGGCCTGGTGGCGCACGAGCCACGGGCCTTCCGCAGCCATCTGAGCGAGAGCGTCGAAGGCACCGCGCCCTATGGCCAGGGCTCCCAGCGCCTCTGCGATGGCCGCGCGAACCTCGAAATTGTGTTCCTGGGCAAGCCGACCGAGCAGGCGCGCTTCAGCGTCCGCCGATTCGTCAGCGAGCCGGGCAAGCGCCCGCGCCGACTCCGCCCGGACCTCCCAATACGGATCATCGAGCGCCCGAAGCAGCGCCTCGACCGCTCTCGGAGTCCGCAGCGGAATGGAGGGGAGCAGTTCGGCACAGTTCCGACGAAGGATGCCCGCTTCGTTGCGGTCTAGAAGCCGATCCACGAGTGTGTCGTAGAACTCCTCGCAGCGCGTCTTGACGATTATCTTGATGGCGTAATTGCGGACTTCCCACGAGTCGCTCGCCAGAAAGCGCCGAATTGGGTCGCGGACACCCTCTGTCGTCTCGGCAGCCGAGTCGTAGAGACGTGCGGCGGCGGCGAGTTCGGCTCGGTAGCGCCACGGCCGCAGCAGCACCCGTAGATTGCGCCAAACGAGGGCCATGCGGGCGTCATCCTGTTGCGGCGTTAGGCCGCCCGGCTTCGTCTATCCGGAATTGTTCGGCAAACCGAATGCGTTTGCGAATCGGTGGGTGGTCGAAAAGCAGTAGTTCGGCAAGGCGATTTGGATTCACGTCTGCGAGGTTCATCGCACCAAGTTTTTTCATCGCAGCAATGAATGCGGCGCGGTTTCCGGTTGTCCGCAGCGCATAGGCATCGCTCGCCAACTCGCGGCGCCGACTGTACCACTTCTCGATGGGCATCACAAGCAGCTGGACCACGGCCACCACAGCGACGAGGATGGGCATCGTTTCGGGATCATAGACGTGAGGAATGTGGAGCGCGAGAGCCGCAGCCCCAAGGATGCGGCTGGCCGCAAACAAGCTCGCGACAATCAGGGCGCTCGCCAGCAAGAAGCCCTTCGCCAGGTCGCGGTGCACGATGTGGCCGAGTTCGTGGGCAAACACCGCCTCGATTTCGTCCGGCGTGAAATGCGCCAAGAGCGTATCGCCGAGCAGGACCCGGCGCGTCGTCCCAAGCCCCATTATGGCGGCGTTCGCTTTCTTCGTCTCACGGCTCAGCTCGATCCGAAAGGCGCCGGTAAGCCGGACCCCCGCCCCCGCCGCCAAAGCGCAAAGCCGCTCCGCCAGAGCACCATCGCGAATCTGCTCCAGCTTGTAAAAAAGCGGGACAAGGAATCGGGGGGCGAACTTCGCCAGAATCCACGAAAAGAATATCCACACGGCGGCGGCCGGCAACCACCAATCCTCCGGCCACAGCCGAAGCATCCAATAGAACACAAGAACAAGCGGGGCAGCAACGATGAACGAGAGCGCCCATTTCTTCAAACGCCGTCCAAGCCATCGACCAATCGTTTGCGTTGACAGGCCAAACTGGTGCTCGAGCACATAGCCGCTGTAGAAGGCGAGCGGCAACGTCAGCACCATATACGCAAACGAGAAGACGACAAAGAAATAGAACACTGTCGGAAGAAATGCGTCTGGCCCAGCAACCTTCCGTGCCTCTCCTGCGATGACCGTGGAGCCGTGAGCCACCATGAAAACGAGAAACGCTGCGCCGACGAAAATGTGGGCGACAAAAAGAGTGTATCGGCGGCGCGCGTAGCGCTTTGCCTCTTGAAGGGAGCACTTCTCGACCATCGCACCGGAATCTTTGCGCGTATTTGACATCGCTGGCTCAGGATACAACTGCGGGACGGAGGCCATCGCGATTCTGCCCACAACACGAACCGAACCATGCTAGTCCCGGCGCCCCGCTCTCGCAAGTTTTTGTTACCGCTGCCGGGTTCGAGGGACAAAGGCCAATCCGCCTAGATGCACCATGCAAGCATTAGGAGGGGGCGGTGCGGTGGTGAGCGGCGCGAGCCCCTTGGAAGCCCCAGGGGGAGTGGCCAGGACTTCCGGGGGATGGGGCTACTTTCCGCACAGGCGCGACGGACCGGAATGCGGAATCCGGAAGGTAAGGAGGCCCGTCGGCCTGCACGGTGGCGAACCACCGCACCAACAAAGATACTAGCACACTCTATGCCACGACAGCCACGATTATGCCGAAACATGTGCACTTTCGTATCGCGCTAACTGCCAATGGGTTAGGACAGGCCAATTCCTTGTCCTCGCCGATGCAAGGAGGAAAATTCTCCAACGGCTGAGGGATATTTCTCTCTACAGGATGGAAAAAATCCACGCGCGACTGGCGGCCATTCTGATGGCTAGCCGCAGGCCAAGTGCGGCTGACGTCGATTCTCTGTGGTTTCGGGTTACGCGGCAAACGGGGAACGATTGCTGACGGACAACGGTATATCGCCCTCTGGCTGGGGAACGTGGATTCGAACCACGACTACCTGATCCAGAGTCAGGCGTGCTACCGTTGCACTATTCCCCAATCCGGGCGGATTATACCGCCGCCCGAACGCCAAATCAAGCCACAGAACTCCTGATGCATCCCCAGTTCTCCTTGAGGAGTCGGGATAGAGAGATGGCGAAGAGCTAGCGGAAAAAGTTGCGCCTGAAGCCAAGGACAAAGACGAGCACCAAGGTCCTCCTTGTCATCTCCGTTCCCATCTCACCCCGCCGGGGGTGTCCTTGAGGACGATGCCGCGTGCGGCGAGGTCGGCGCGGATGGCGTCGGCCCGCTTGAAGTCCCTCGCCTTCCGTGCGGCCTCGCGCTCGGCGATGCGCGATTCGATTTCGGCGTCGAGCGTCTTCTCCTCCGCGGTGGGCAGGACGCCGAGGACGGCGTCGAGCTTGCGGATGAGGGCGGCGGCCCTACCTAACGAGGCCAGATGACCTTTTTTCGCCATCTGGTCGGTTGGGCTTCCGCGTTCCGCACTTTGGGGACGAGAAAAGTTATCTGTCCCCATCAGCTTGTTGACGTCGCGGATGAACTCGAAGATGCGGGCGAGCGCAAGAGCGATGTTCAGGTCGTCGTCCATCGCCGCCTCGAAATTGCCCTCCGCTTCGGCGATGAGCTTTTCGACTTTGGGGTTTTCGCCGCCGCCCGCCGCCGCTTCCATGTTGGCGACGAACTCCCGGAGCCGCCGGACCGCGCCGGCGGACGCCTCGACGGCGTCGAACGTGAAGTTGAGCGGCTGGCGGTAGTGGCTCGAAAGCAACGTGTAGCGGATCGCCGTTGGGTCGAGTCCCTTCCCCAGGAGGTCGCGCAGCGTGTAGAAGTTGCCGAGGGACTTGGACATCTTTCGTCCCTCGACGAAGAGGTGCCGGACGTGGAGCCAGTAGCGGACGAAGGGCTTGCCGGTCGCGCCCTCGGACTGGGCGATCTCGCATTCGTGGTGCGGGAAGATGTTGTCCTCGCCGCCCGTATGGATGTCGAGCGTGTCACCGAGGTATTTCTGCGACATTGTCGAGCATTCGAGGTGCCACCCGGGGTAGCCGGCGCCCCAAGGGCTTTCCCATTTCATCAGGTGCTTCGGATCGCTGATCCAGAGTGCGAAGTCGTGTGGGTTCCGCTTGTCGGGGTTGACCTCGATCCGGCTGCCGGCAGCGAGATTCTCGAGCGTGTTGCCAGAAAGTTTGCCGTAGCCGGGGAAGGTAGTGACATCGTAGTAAACGCAGCCGTTGACGACGTAGGCGTGTCCCCGGTCGATCAGGGTCTTCACCGTTTCAATCATATCGGCGACGTGGTCGGTCGCTCTGGGATACGCTCTTGCGCGGCGAATGCCGAGCGTGTCGATGTCCTCGAAGAACGCTCGCGTGTAGAATTCGGCGATCTGCCAGGGGTCTTTCTTCTCGGTCCGAGCGGCTTTTTCCAGTTTGTCCTCGCCTTCGTCGGCGTCGCTGGTCAGGTGCCCAACGTCGGTGATGTTCATAATCTGGTCGACGGCGAAGCCCTTGTATTCGAGGTAGCGCCGCAACAGGTCGGCGAAAATGAACGAACGGAAGTTGCCGATGTGGGCATACATGTAAACCGTCGGGCCGCAGTTGTACATGCGAACCCGCCCGGGTTCGAGAGGAACGAACTCCTCCTTTCGGTTCGTCAGAGTGTTGTAGAGCGTCAGCGGCATAGATTCCCCTTTTTTGAGCTGCGCTGGACGAATCGCCTCGCTATCTTGGAGAGGAAGGCATCACTGACCTCGTCCGGTCTCATGTCCGGCCCGAACTTTCTCCGAATGTGCGTCATTGCCGCGGCTCGCGCCGTTCCTTGCTGCGCTCCTTCAAGCCCGTGGCCTTTCCACTTTTCCCTTTTCTCCACTTCCCCCACCTTGCACCTCGTCGAGGAGAACGACCGCCTCGGCGGCGATCGCTTCATCGCGGCCGATTTCGCCCAGCCCCTCATTCGTTTTCGCTTTGACGTTGACCTGCGCGGGCCCGAGGCCGAGGTCGGCGGCAATCGTGTCGCGCATCGGCCGCTTGTGCGGGCCGAGCTTCGGCCGTTCGAGCATCACCGTCGCATCAATCTGCACGACGCGGAGCCCTTGGTTCCCGATGAGCGCCGCCGCCTGCCGCAGCAGGTCGCGGCTGTCGGCACCCTTGTAGCGCGGGTCCGTGTCCGGGAAGTGGTCGCCGATGTCGCCGAGTCCGGCGGCTCCGAGCATCGCGTCGATGATCGCGTGCAGCAGCACGTCGCCGTCGGAGTGGCCGAGCAGGCCCCTGGGGT